>NZ_JBFOLH020000006.1:0-268773 GCF_040829825.2 Leadbetterella sp. DM7
TTAAGTCCTAAAAGGCTCCAATCAATGAGACTGTTTTAAAATATCAAGTTCCAGCAACCACAAAAAACTGAACTGAAAGCGTATTTAAATAAAAGCAAATACGGTCAACTGTATTCAGGCATCGACATTCCATAACTTTTAACTTTTAGTTTTTCGCTTTTAACTTAACTTAATCTGTTACTTTCACCGGCTTAATGCTCCCATCCGCATTAAACTCCATCCGGTCTATGGCCACTTCGCGGTGAAACCCCGCCGGGCTGCCCATTTTGATGCCGTTCGGCTTACTGAACCGGTGATATACGATATACCATTCGTCTTTCCCGGGTACCTGGAGAACCGAATTATGCCCTGTGCCGTAAATTCCTTTGGCCGGATCCTTCACCAGGATGAGATTATCTTTGGGAATATCCAGCGGGCCGGCCGGTGACCGGGAAGTAGCGTATCTTACCCGGTAGTTCTCACTTCTCGTATCGTCTTCTGACCACAGGAAATAATACAGCCCGTTGCGGTAGAACACATAAGCGGCCTCCCGGAAGGTAGCGTCAGGGGTGATCACTTTCAGGGTATTCTTTTTGATCGATACCATATCGTCATTCAGCTCGGCTACAGCCATATAGCCGTTACCCCAATACAGGTAGCTTTTCCCGGTTTTCGGATCCGTAAATACATCCGGGTCTATTTCCTGGCCGCCTTTAACACCTTCCGGCCGGAAATCGATCAGCGCCTTACCCGAGTCTTTAAAAGGGCCTGCAGGCTCATCGGCCACGGCTACACCGATCTTCTGGGCGGCAGAGAAATAATAGTAATACTTGTATTTTCCCTTCACTTTCTTTTCAATGATACACGGAGCCCAGGCGTTGCGGTCAGCCCAGCTCACCTCTTTTTTCAGATCCAGGATCACGCCTTCGTCCTTCCAGTCTTTCAGGTTATCGGAAGAAAAGGCCTTAAAATAATAGCCTGACCAGGAATCAAAACCGTCACTGGTAGGATACAGGTAATATTTCCCGTTCTTTTCTGAATACAGGATATCCGGATCTGCGTAATACCCTTCCAGCACCGGGTTGTTCTTCTCCGGGATGGTGATCCCTTCCGGAAGGCCCCACTGGCCGGTTAAGCGCTTCAACTCACGGGTGGTGATCGGTATAACCGACCCGTGCCGCGGATGAAAATCCATGGAAATCTCCTGGTCTATCACTTTGAATACATCCAGGTCACGGCTCTCGGTAAACTGGTATTTGCCTTTCATGTATACATCATACATCAGGATGTAGGTATCAGAATTGATCAGCTTAAACGTGCTTGAGCCCTCTACCGCTTCGCGGGTCTGTTGCTTGTACCCGGGCTGTTCAATCCATTTGCCCGACGCCAGAGAGTCGGTGATGGCCATCCGGAGGCCGTTTCCGTGCCCTTCGGTTTTGTAAAACATATAATACAGACCGTGTTTACTGATGATGTCGCCATCTATGCACGATTTCCCGTTTTTAGGATTAAAAAGCACCCGCGGCTCTCCTTCCAGGCCGGTAAATTCGGGGTTGGCGTATGCATAGTAAATAATGTCCGGGCCATCGCCGTGCTTCATTGACCAATAGATCATGTATTTACCGGCAGCAGCATCGTAAATGGTCTGAGGTGCCCAAACCCGCTTGAGGTCTTCCTGTCCGGCATATTTTTCCCGGATATTGACCACCGACGAGCTCCAGTTGACCAGGTCTGTGGATTTCAGCAGCACCATGGCCCGGTTAGAGTCCCATCCTTTCGATGATGTCATGTCGGTTACCACCATGTAAAACGTTTTGCCGTCTTCTGCCCGGAGCAGGTGCGGGTCACGCACGCCGCCGGTAGAGCTGATCTTCTTCGAATTAATCACCGGCATGCCGTTATTCAATGCTTTGTAATTGTACCCGTCGGTACTCACCGCAAAGCAGATGGCTTCATCTTCTACCTTGTTTCCTTTAAAATAAGTGAAGAGGTAAGCGGTAAAGTCTTTCTCTGCCGGCCCTGATTTATACCCCTGGGCAGACACGCCGCCTGCACAGCACACGGCCAGTAAAACAAGAAAAAGGTTTTTCATAACTTTTTGATTTTTATAACCGAGAATGAATAAGCCGGTAACGAATACGAAAGGTTCCGGGTGATGTTAAGCGTGCTCTGCTGAGGCTTGGCCGCTCTGTCGTCCGGCTCTCCTTTCAGCACCGTCAGCAGGGCCGGGCCCTCTGTTACGGGTAATTCCGACAGGTCAACCGTTGCGGCTACCGGTACGGGCAGCAGGTTAACCAGCTTGATCACCAGGAATCCACCGTCTTCTACCATTGAAACGGCCACTTTCCGCTGGTCGTGGTTGCCTTTAACAAAAGCCGGGATATAGGTTGTTCCGGAGTTCTGCCCGAAAAGCTGTTGCACATAATAGCCTACGGTTGGCTTCACTTCCGAATTGTTGAAATAAATCAGGTCAGGCGACCACTGCGTATGGCCTTCTTTGGCCAGCAGGGGGGCATAAGAGGTCATGACCACTACATCTGCGTTCCGCTCTACATTCACCAGGTGAAGGGCTTCGCTTAGTGCGGTTTCTATGTTGTTATGCCGGCCGGGTATGTGGGCAGCGTATTCGCCGAGGTATACTTTCGACTCCGAACGGTCGTACATATCGTAAAAATCCTGGTTATTCAGGTACCAGCCGGGTGTCTGGTAATAGTGCTCATCCACAACAGGGATCTTTGCCTTCGAGGCCAGCTTCCACCCCTCCACATAATCGGTTCCCTCGTTAAACGGCCCTACAGTGCCGATCACGGTGATCTCCGGGTATTTTTCTTTCACCGCGTTAAAGATGAGCATAAAGCGTTCTTCAAAAATATCGGTGATCAGGTCTTCGTTGCCCACGCCCAGGTATTTCAGCCCGAAAGGTTCCGGGTGGCCGGCAGCAGCCCGTTTGCTTCCCCATTCCGACCGCACATCGCCGTTGGCGTATTCGATCAGGTTCAGTACCGACTGCACATATTCGTCCATATGCTCCAGGGGAATACCGCCCTGCTGGCCGCCCAGGGCGCAGCCGTGATGGGCCGAATTCTGGCAGGGAACGCCGGCAGCCACAATGGGTACCGGTGCAGCCCCGATGTCTTCACAAAACTGGAAATATTCGAAATACCCCAGGCCTGCGGTCTGATGGTAGCCCCAGAGGTTCCGCATAGGCTTGCGCGCTTCCAGAGGGCCGATGGTATTTTCCCAGCGGTAGATATTTTCAATTCCGTCGCCATGGGCCACACAACCACCCGGAAAACGTACAAACCGGGGCTTAATATCGGCAATGTGCCGGGCCAGGTCAGCCCGAAGACCGTTCTTCCTGCCTTTAAAGGTCTTTTGCGGGAAAAGTGAGACCATATCCAGGTCTACGGTGCCGGTTTGCAGCGGGATCACCTCCAGCCGGGCTCCGTTTACAGTTTTGCCTGCTGTAATTACGGCGGCCTGCTTCTGCCAGTCGCGCGTGATCTTCCCGGTTACGGCCTCTCCGTATACCTCGCCCGATGCCCCGGTCAGGCGGACCTTCAGGGCTCCCCGTTTCGCATCGGAGTTTCGTGCAAATACGGAAAAGTCGTATTTTTCCCCTGCAGTCAGCGAGATTCCGTCAAAGCCTTCGTTAACCAGTCCTGCACCCTGCTTTTTCACCCGGAGCCGGGCATAATGCGGGTTATTCGGGTGAACAGGCCGCAGAGAATCTACGGTAAAAGACACATCACTGCCTCCCACCGACCAGGCCTTATAGCTGTTCCAGGTTTTATCGTTTCCTTCCTTATCGCTCAGGGCGTACTCAAAATCGCGGTTCTGCACCAGCTCGGCATACAAGCCGCCGTCTGCCGCATAGTTAATGTCTTCAAAAAAGACCCCGATGAGCATATCACTGATCGGCTTCCGGTTTCGCTTATCGGTTCCGATGGAAACCGTAACCGGCTCCTTAAAAAGCTCCTTATCCATGATCAGGCGTTCGTTATTGCCGGCCCTCCCGGCTTCCGCAATTTTCCGGGCATCCAGCAAGCCCTCCAGGAGGCTGCGGGGAACCCGGTGAACGGTTCCTGTCTGTTCTTCCCCCGAAATCCGGACCGTTTCCCGGGCAGAAACAAAGCCCCTGATTTTTTCTGCTGATCCGTACTGCCGGAGGTCGGGTGTAAATGACTCAAACGTATCGCCCGAAGCCGAGGTCCAGATCACCTTCATGCCCGTACCGGCCGCACCTGAGCCGGCCGCACCTGAGCCGGAAAGCTGTACTTCCGGACGAAGAACCGTGTTGCCCGGTACCAGGAGGGGATACGATTGCCGCCCCCAGTACACCAGGTCATCTGAAGAGGCGTGGCCTATGGCGCCATCTGTTTCGTTCAGCCCCCACACACAGTGCCATTTTCCCTGTGCATCCCGGAACAGATAGGGTGCATACATTTTTTTCTGGGAGCCCCACCTCCCGTAATCGCATTTCAGGAAACTATGTTCCGGGCCGATCGCATTCCAGGTATTGCGGTCAACGCTCCAGGCGAAATGCAGTCCGTTATGGTATTGGTTTTTTTCGGTACCGTACGCAAAAATGTACACCGAGTCGGGTTTTACCGCGAAACTGGCCGGCAGATACCCCAGTATTGCCACAAAGAGGCAAATCAGCTGTCGGTTCATCAGATAAGGTTGAAATTTATTTTGTGTCAAACATACACAATATAATTTTCATGTACAACTTTCCGTGGAATAATCCTTTAATTCACTTTATTGAGTCTTTGATCCGGGTTAAACAGTGGCAACCCGGAGTTTATATCTTTGCTTTGCCCGCTAACACAAAGAGGAGCGACGTTCGCGTGAAGCAGAACTATGTCCGGAGGGCTGTTTCCGGGAGATCGGCAGCGGTTTTTTGAACTTTAAAGGAGACAAATCCATATAAACACTTTCATAATCGGCACACATGCCCGCTATACGTTCAAATTCTCTGGTATATTCATTATCTGCTCCAGGATCTTTGAAATACCCGTTCCGGGTAGCATAATCCACTATTTCATCCAGGTACTTACTCGCCGCATCATATGTATGCCGCTCTGTAATTTCAGTAAGATTTTTAAATTGCTTTTCCATAGATCAAATATTTTCAATGTCTTTTATTTTATCATATTCTGCATGGGTTCCGCAAAAACGAACCTGCACTTTATCCCCTGCAAAAACAACTAAAACAACCAGCCGGTACCGGTTTCCTTTAATGTTAAACACATAACGTTCATTACCCACATAATCTGCTGCCGGGAAAAAAATCTTCAGTTCATTATGATTCCTAAAGTCATACCTTTCCATGACCTGAATCCATTTATTGATCGGCTTAATGGCATCTGCGTGTTTTCTCGCAAAGCTGGTGAGGATGTGTTTGTTCGCTATTTTCATAGTTGTGCTCTACAAAAATAACAAATCCCTTCCGGTTGTATTACAGGGAATAATATTTTTTATCTGCAGATAAGAAACACCCTGTCCTATTGTACAAGTAAATGAATATCGATATCCCCTCCGTTCATCACCGGCGAAAGTGAAGAAAAAATATACCGGATCCTGCGTCAGAACAGACGGATCCGATAATATCTGCGATCAGCAAACCTGAGCCGGGTTAATTCCTCACATATTCGTAATTAAACCCGTCGTACACATCCTCCGCCAGGTGCAGCTCATTATTCTTCACTTCATACATCACAGGCTCGCCGGTACCCAAAGTGATGAAATCGGTCTCTTTATTGAGCAATATGGATTCTTTCACGGAAAGCGCATAGGTACCGCTGGCCAGCAGCGAGTCATTTCGCATAGTAGAGTAGGTTTTGTCTGCATTCAGCTTCAGCAGGATCACTTCTCCTTCTTTCGGCGTTTCATTCACCCCGGCAATTCCCCCGGTCTTTCTCACCCACTTCCAGGTTCCCGTAAGCTCATCGCTCTTCACCACTTCACTTTTCTCACAGGCACCTAAACCTGCCATCATCAGAATCATTAACCACTTTTTCATTTGTTTCTTTTTTTATTTGTTCATGTTTTCCTGTGGTATATAGACCCGCTTTTATTCCAAAAGGTTGTAACGCAGCAGACACTTTTATACCTTTGCCGCATGATGATTAAAGACTTTTCACCGGTTGATTTTCTAAAGGAGCTGATTGAGACTCCCTCTCTGAGCCGTGAAGAAGACGGTACCCGCCAGCGGTTTGCCTCGCTTTTTGCCGGGTACGGTATCCCTTTTGAGGTACTTGAAAACAACATCTGGTGTAAGAATCTTCATTATTCCGGTAAAAAGCCGGTCATCCTGCTGAACTCCCATCACGATACCGTAAAGCCGAACGCCTCCTACACGCGTGACCCGTTTACACCGGCCATTGAAGACGGCCGCCTCTACGGCCTGGGCAGCAACGATGCCGGCGGCCCGCTGGTAGCGCTACTGGCGGCTTTCCTCCATTTCTACCACCGCACTGACCTTCCCTATGACCTGGTTTTTGCGGCTACCGCAGAAGAAGAGATCTCGGGCCGGAACGGCATTGAGCTCCTGCTGAAATACCTGCCGGCCATAGACCTGGCCATTGTGGGCGAACCTACCCTTATGGACATGGCCGTGGCTGAAAAAGGCCTGATGGTGCTCGACTGCACTGCCCACGGCATAGCCGGACATGCCGCCCGGGAAGAAGGTGTCAATGCCATATACCAGGCTATCCGTGATATCGAATGGTTCCGCACGTTCCGGTTTCCAAAAGTATCAGAAGCCCTGGGTACAATAAAAATGAACGTTACGGTTATCCAGGCCGGAACCCAGCACAATGTGGTGCCCGACACCTGCCGGTTTGTAGTAGACGTGCGCGCTACTGACGCCTATACGCTCACGGAAACCCTGGAGATCATCCGGGCAAACGTAAGCTCAGAGGTAATGCCGCGGTCGGTACGCCTGAACCCTTCCGGGATTCCTCCTGATCACCCTATTGTTCAGCGGGGCCTCTCCCTCGGCATGAAACCTTACGGCTCGCCCACTCTTTCAGACCAGGCGCTGATTCCTTACCCCAGCATCAAGATCGGCCCGGGTGATTCGGCACGCTCCCATACGGCAGATGAATTTATTTATGTTCATGAAATTATAGACGGGGTGGAAAAATATATTGCGTTATTGGAGGGGTTACGTCTGTGAGGGGTATCAGGTTCTCGACTACGCTCGAACTGACAGGGACGACTGCCACTTGTAACTTCTCACCTACGCGATCCGGCTTGACGGGAAGCGCTTAGTTCTCGACTACGCTCGAACTGACAAGTCCCACTCGTCAGTTCGAACAGCGACTGCCACTTGTCAGTTCGAGCGTAGTCGAGAACCGTGTGGATTTCCTTTTTAAACATTATTCCCTAATTTTGCGAAAAATTTTAAAAAGTCCGTATGAAAAACATCGACGTCTGCCTTACTCCCGACCTGCTGCATCACCATAACATCAACAACACCATTGTGGTGGTGACAGACATTTTCAGGGCTACGTCATGTATGGTTACCGGCTTTGCCTACGGGGTAAAAAGCATCATCCCCGTGGCTTCTATAGAAGAATGCAGCGAATATCAGAAACGGGGCTACATTGCTGCCGCCGAACGGAATGCCGAAAAAGTAGAAGGTTTTGAGCTCGACAACTCGCCTTTCAGCTTCATGGATGAGCGCCTGATCGGTGAAAAAATAGCCATGACCACCACTAACGGCACCTTATCCATCACCAAAAGCAAAAAAAACGCCGTAAAAGTAATTGTAGGTGCTTTCCTGAACCTGCAGGCTGTAGTTAACTACCTGAAAAACCAGCCCTACGATGTGCTGGTCCTGTGTGCCGGCTGGAAAGGCCGCCCCAACCTCGAAGACACCCTCTTTGCCGGAGCCGTGGTAGATGCCCTGAAAGAAGAGTACTTTGTAGCCGAAGACGCCGCTATACTGGCCATGCGGGCCTACGATGCCTCTAAAGACAATATGCCGCTTTACCTTTCCAACTCATCGCACATCCGCCGCTTACAGCGCCTGGGCATTAATAAAGACATCAAATACTGCCTTCAGAAAGACCTGTACGACGTGGTGCCCGTACTGCGCGGCAACGAGCTGGTACCGGCTGAGCCCTGTTAATCTTCAGACTTTACGTTATTTTTATCAATGATCGCTGTATAGCGGGTCACTTTGGAGACAAAAAATAAGCCTAGCGGCTTCTCTGCCGACTCCGGGTCCAGGTTGAACACATTGGATGGGATATTGGCCGGAGGAGTGGCAAAGATGCCCCCGTTATTGGTCTGCGACTGCACCTGGGACAGGAAATAATAGGCATCCAGCGGGATAGAATGCAGCTCTACCGTCACCTTATCCTTGTCTACAAAAAGTCCCGAATTGATACCCATACGTACCGGCTGGAGAAAAAGCATGCCGTCAGACTTGCTTCCCGGCGACAGGCCCCCGTCGTAAGATAACGTATACTCATTAGAGCGTTCCCGCAGCACATCATTTTTATAGGATCTTACCAGGTAGGTGTCACCTTCTCCTTCAAAATCATTGGCAAAAAACTGGGCCAGGTAACCCGATTTCGGGCTGTCGGCCGGCTTGATCGGTAAGGTAATGGCCTGGTACTTGAGCGAATCAATGACCGGCACCCGCTTCAGCTGGGAAACGGAGTAGTACTCTTCGCTGTTATACCGGATATAAAGAACAACCCGCTCGTTCAGCCGCAAAAAATTCCGGTTACGCGGATTATAGGTGTAAATTCCGTCATTGTCGGTGTCGGTGAACCGGAACCGGGTGCTGTCTTCCCGCACCACGTATACTTCGGCCCCCAATGCCGGCTGGGGGCTTTCCTGGTTAAAATACGCCTGCGAAAGCGTGAGGGTCACCTGCTGCTCACGGGGCTCATCGGTCAGCCAGGCGTCTACCACCAGCTGCTGTTTCCCGTCTTTGACCTCAATGTCGATCACATCTTCACAACTGAAGAGGAGCAGGGCAACGGGGAGTATCAGTAGTTTTCTCATGGGTATAATACATTCCGGGTCATTCACATTACGACCTTAAAACTTAAAATTATACGTAACAGAAGGCAGCACAGACGCAAACACCGAGTACCTTACGGCTTCGGTTTTCGACGGGTCGTCAGGGTTTTGCCTTACATAAACAGAGAACGGGTTCCTGCGGTTATATACGTTGTACACCGAAAACACCCATTCGCTTTCTCCCCGCCCGAAGAGCGCATGCTTATTCTTTTTGGTGGCCGACAGGTCCAGCCGGTGGCTTGCCGGTATCCGGTAGGTATTCCGTTCATCGCTGTAATTATGCGGTATAGCTATGCCCTGCCAGATATATTTGGTGGTGGGGAAGCTGGCCGGCGTACCGGTCATGAAAGTAAAAGTAGCCCCGATGTTCCATTTCCGGGAAATATCATAAATAGATACCACCGACAGGTTATGCAGCTTGTCGATCCGGCTTAAAAACCATTCGTTATTGTTCAGCCCGTCTACCTTCCGTTCGGTTCTTGAAAGGGTATAGCTGATCCAGCCGTTCAGGCTTCCCCTGTTTTTCTTCACAAAAAACTCGGCGCCGTAAGCCCGGCCTTTCCCGTACATCAGGTCGCCTTCTACATACGGGTTAAGCAAAAGATCCGCATTCCGGATGTAATCTATCTGGTTTTGCAGGGTTTTATAGTATACTTCTACCGAAGTTTCATAGGCATTATCCCGGAAATTCTTAAAAACACCCAGCGCTACCTGGTCAGAAAGCTGGGGCCTGATATTGTTGGTGCTGGGTGTCCATACATCCAGGGGCGACGATGCCGTGGTATTCGACAGCAAATGGATATACTGGGCCAGGCGGTTATAGCCTATTTTCAGCGATGTGCTCCGGTTCAGGCTGATATTTACGGCAAATCTCGGCTCCAAATACCCGTAGCGGCTGATGCGCTCATTTCCCCGGTAAGCCACGGTATCTGCCAGCGGCTTACGCTCTCCTGCCGGCCCCGACTCATCGTAGATATAGGCTACAGGTGTACCGAAATAGTCATAAAACGAGTACCTCAACCCATAGTTAAATGTCAGCTTATCGGTGATTTTCTGCTCATTTCCTATATAAACAGCCGACTCCAGGGCCTTTTTTGAATTCAGTCCGATATCCTGCCCTTCGCCCCCTGAAACCACCAGGGCTTTCCCCGGATTAAAATGATAGAGAATGGTCTGCCCGCCAAACGTAATGGTATTCCGGGTATTCAGATACCAGGTAAAATCAGGTTTGATGCTATAGTTTAAAATGTTCGAGTTCCAGCGAAAAACATCCTCTTTGTTCTCATTTTTAAGGTCAGAATCCAGTGAATAATCGTAATTGGAATAAAAGACGGTAGTATTCAGGAACAGCTTATTGCTGAATATATGATTCCACCGGAACGTGGTGGTAGCATTGCCCCAGTCAAACCCGAAGTCGGCCCCGAACAGGTCCCGTCCGAAATAGCCCGAAAGGTATACTGTATTTTTATCGTTGATCTTATAATTCCCTTTTGCCGTAAAGTCGTAGAAATAAAATTTCACCCCTTTCAGGTCGTCTTTCAGCAGCGGCTTGGCCAGGATATCGATGTACGACCTCCGCAGGGCTACTACGAAAGAGCCTTTGTCTTTCACGATCGGCCCCTCCAGGGTAAACCGGGAAAATATAGTGCCGATACCGCCGGAGAACTCCGTTTTCTTGTTGTTCCCCTCTTTCATCCGTACATCCAGGATAGAAGACACCCGGCCGCCATAAATGGATGGCACCCCGCCTTTGATCAGCTTGACATCCTTGACCACATCCGGGTTAAAAATAGAAAAAAAACCCATCAGGTGCGAAGAATTGTACACCGGGGCTTCATCCAGCAGCACCAGGTTCTGGTCTATGGCGCCGCCCCGCACGTTAAAGCCTGAAGAGCCTTCTCCCACTGAGCTCACTCCCGGCAGAAATTGTATGCTGCGAATCACGTCTACCTCACCCAGCAGCGCCGGCATCTTCCGGATGGTTCTCATTTCCACCTTATTGACCGACATCTCCACGCTTTTCACGTTGTGATCTTCCCGCTCAGAGGTAACCACCACCTCCTCCAGTACATTTCCTTCTGATTTAAGCTCCAGGTTCAGGGTAGTGTTAGCGTTTAATACCACTTCCTGCTCTATTTTGTGATACCCGACATACGTAATGACCAGGCTGTGCGTGCCTTTAGGAAGGGTAATGGAATAAAAACCGTATACATTGGTGCTCACACCCACCTTCTGCCCGCGGGCATATACATTCACCCCGATCAGCGCTTCACCATCAGAAGCGTCTTTAACCGTACCACTGAGTGTAAAAGTATCCTGGGAAAAGGAAGGGTAAAAAGAAAACAGCCAGATAAAGCACGCCAGGACCAATCGCATATAGCGTCAAAGAGTATTAAAGTAAAGATAACGACAGGACAAGCGAAATAGTTTTATCCCGGCAAGACTAAATCAGATACCCCGCTTACAATATTAAACTAAAAATTTAAGACTTCCCGGGCTTCTCCGCTTTTATTTAATCCAAACGCTGCTTACCGCTATATTTTTTGTAACTTCGCCGATTAATCAAAACCTTGGTGGCATTGAACGATATTGAACTGACCGGGCACGAGCAGATTGAAGTGTTCGGTGCACGGGAACACAACCTGAAAAACATAGATGTGGCCATTCCCCGGAATCAGCTTGTAGTGATTACCGGCATCAGTGGCAGCGGGAAATCTTCACTGGCATTTGATACGATTTATGCCGAAGGCCAGCGGCGCTATATGGAGAGCTTCTCCTCGTATGCCCGCAGCTTTATCGGCGATATGGAGCGGCCTGACGTAGACAAGATCAACGGGCTCTCGCCGGTAATCAGCATTGAGCAGAAGACCACCTCCAAGAACCCCCGTTCTACCGTAGGCACCACTACCGAGATCTACGACTTCCTGCGCCTGCTTTATGCCCGCGCCGGCGAGGCCGTAAGCTACGTTACGGGAAAGCCCATGGTAAAGCAAACCCAGGACCAGATCATTGAGCAGATCCTGACCCATTACGAAGGCAAAAAGCTGAGCATACTGGCCCCCATGGTTAAGGGAAGAAAAGGCCATTATCGCGAACTTTTCGTCCAGATTTCCAAGATGGGTTATGCCAAAGTGCGGATAGACGGTGAAGTACAGGACATCACCCCGAAAATGCAGACCGACCGCTACAAGATTCACGATATCGAAGTGGTGGTTGACCGTATCGTGCCCAAAAAAGAAGACCGGTACCGCATCAGCCAGTCGGTGGGAACAGCCCTGAAGCTGGGCGGAGGTTCGCTGCTCCTGCTGGATGAAAACGGGGAGGTACAGTATTTCTCCCAGAATCTTATGGATCCGGAATCGGGGATCAGCTACGAAGACCCCTCTCCGAACTCTTTCTCGTTCAATACACCCTATGGCGCCTGTCCTGTGTGTAAAGGCCTGGGACAGATCGAGGAAATCACCGAAGAATCCATCATTCCCGACCCCTCGCTGTCTATTCTACGGGGAGGTATCGCTCCGCTGGGAGAATACCGCGACCTCTGGATCTTCAAGCAGATCGAAGCCCTGCTCAAAACCCATAAATCTTCTTTAAGCATACCCATACAGAAGATCCCGCGCGATGTGCTCGACATCATTCTCTACGGGAGTGAAGAGCCCATAGCCGTGGCTTCCAAGAAATATCCCGGCACCGACTGGAATACCAAATTTGAAGGGATTATTACCTTCCTGAAAAACCAGCAGGAGTCAGACAGCGACAAGATCCAGGACTGGATCAAAGATTTCCTGATCATCAAAGAATGCCCGGAATGCCACGGGCAACGCTTAAAGAAAGAGTCGCTTCATTTTCTTATTGCCGGGAAAAATATCGCTGAACTTTCGGAAATGGATATTTCAGACCTCACTGCCTGGTTTGAAAGCGTAGAAGACCGCATGAGTCAGAAGCAACGCCTCATTGCTACCGAAATCCTGAAGGAGATCCGGAAAAGGCTGGGTTTCCTGTACGGCATCGGGCTGAATTACCTTACCCTGAACCGGCCCTTGAAAACCCTTTCAGGAGGCGAAGCCCAGCGTATACGCCTCGCCACCCAGATCGGCACCCAGCTGGTAGGCGTGCTTTACATCATGGATGAGCCCTCTATCGGCCTGCACCAGCGCGATAACGTTAAGCTGATCAAGGCCCTCAAAGACCTGCGTGACCTGGGAAATACGGTACTGATTGTGGAGCACGACAAAGACATGATGCTCGAATCTGACTACATCATTGACATCGGGCCGGGCGCCGGGCGTCATGGCGGCCGGGTAGTCAGCCAGGGAGCCCCGAAAGCGTTTATTGCCAACGGCGGAATAACCGCCGACTACCTAAGCGAACGCGTCAGCATTGAAGTACCGGCTAAACGGCGCACCGGCTCAGGCGAATCGATCACGATCAAAGGGGCCAAAGGGCACAACCTGAAAAACGTTAACCTTAAAATACCTTTAGGCACCATTACCTGTGTAACGGGTGTCAGCGGCAGTGGCAAAAGCTCACTTATTCATGAAACGCTGTTCCCTATTCTGAACCGGCATTTTTTCCGGGCAAAACGGGAGCCGCTTTCCTATAAAGAAGTAACGGGACTGGAGCATATCGATAAGGTGATTGAAGTAGACCAGTCGCCCATAGGACGTACCCCCCGGAGCAACCCGGCCACCTACACCGGCATGTTTTCAGATATACGTACGCTCTTTGCAGAACTGCCCGAGTCTAAGATACGGGGGTACAAGCCGGGCCGGTTCTCGTTCAATGTCAAAGGCGGGCGTTGCGAAACCTGTGAAGGCGCCGGGATGAAAAAAATAGAAATGGAATTTCTTCCTGATGTGCACGTGCCCTGCGAAACCTGCAAAGGAAAGCGCTTCAACCGGGAAACCCTGGAGATCCGCTTCAAAGGAAAGTCTATTTCAGATGTGTTAGATATGACCGTAGCCGAAGCCATTCCTTTCTTTGAAAACCAGCCGAAGATCAACCGCAAGGTACAGATTCTGAACGATGTGGGCCTGGGATACATCACCCTGGGGCAGCACGCCACCACGCTCTCGGGCGGAGAAGCCCAGCGGGTAAAGCTGTCGGAAGAGCTGTCTAAAAAAGATACGGGCAAAACCCTGTACATTCTCGACGAGCCTACCACCGGGTTGCACTTCCAGGACATCCGGAAGCTGCTGGATGTGCTTCAGAAGCTGGCAGACAAAGGAAATACCATCCTGATCATTGAGCATAACCTGGATGTGGTAAAAGTGGCCGACCATATTATCGATATGGGGCCCGAAGGCGGTAACGGCGGAGGCAAAGTAATTGCCGAAGGTACACCGGAAAAAGTGGCAATGATGAAGGGAAGCTATACGGGGCAGTTCCTGAAAAAGGAGCTGGGTTTGTAAGGCGTCGCCCTGCTGACCGATTAATCATACGAAAGCATATACGATCTTATGAGACTATTCTTTTTACTCGTGTTTTTGGTTTCCTTTGGGGCTTCGGGGCAATCGGTTAAGGCATTCGAAATCATCAAAGCCGATTCTCTTTTCGTGATCGACTCTACCCAATGGCATAGCTTCCCTTCTAACCTGCAATTCGGGGGAATCTCCGGACTGGAAATGGCCGGCCCCGGCCAGCTTCTCCTGGTATCTGACCGGCAGGCTCCCGGTTTAGAGCCTGACAACCAGTATTCCTGGCTCTTCCGGATGGATACCCTGGGAAATATTCACAGCACACTCCGTTTTTTCGGGGTTAAAAATGCGGAGGCCCTGCGCCGGGACGGCCAACGGATCTGGTATGCATTTGAAAACGACGAGTCTACCGGCATCGGCTACCTGGACTCTGCCTATTCACCGGTGACCGCAGCAGAATACAGCATGATCACCAGCCCCTTTACCACCCTCAACCGGGGCATTGAAGGCCTGGCTATAGGTGACGATCTCTGGTATAGCTTTGAGGCCGGTCCTGATTCTACAATTATGATCAGGTGGCCCCAACGCGAAAAAGAAAAAGCGGTAACCTACACCTATCCTTTGGATAAGCGAAGCTGCCTGAGTGCCCAGCAACCGGCCGGGTCATCGCTCGGGAACGGTATTTCGGAAATACTGACCATACCGGGTGAAAAAGACAAGCTGCTGGTGCTGGAACGATGCTTTAACGGGCGCTACGCCTACATTAAGCTTTTTGAAGCCGATATGTCGGGAAAAGTGCCGGAAAAGAGAGAGGTGTTCAATTGGGATCCCGACACCCGTTTCCTCGGCCTCCCGCTCAAACCCGATAATATGGAAGGAATGACCTGGGGAGAATCCGTGAACGGCCGGCGTACCCTGTACCTGATCTCTGACGACAATCACAATCCCCGGCATCAGCGCACCATTCTCCTGAAGCTCATGGAGAAGTAGAAGCTTAAAATTTTACGGCTTTGCACGAAGTTTTTACAGCGTTATGAAAAAAATTGCTTCCCGGCAGAAAATTTAGAACCTATCTAAACAATAATCAAAATTTCGCATTGTCGCCTGATTAGAAATAGTTTACGGAATAAAAACCCAGGCATAAGCCCCTGCCCCCCTTAGAATTCCACTCTCTCCTGTTGTTAATGTTATGCATGCATACTATTTTTGATTATTAAAGTTCAGAACATGGAATACCCGATAAAAACGATGGCCGAAATGGCCATGAACGGTGAACAGCCGGAGATTCTTTTCTGGGTGGGTTGCGCCGGTTCGTTTGACGACCGCTACAAAAAAGTAACCCGTGCTTTTGTTAAGATACTGAATCACCTTGATATCCGCTTTGCGGTTCTGGGCACGGAAGAATCGTGTACGGGAGACCCGGCCCGGAGAGCAGGAAACGAATTCACCTTCCAGATGCTGGCGCAGCAGAACATCCAGGTACTGAACGGTTACGGCATAAAAAAGATCGTAACGGCCTGCCCGCATTGCTTCAACACGCTTAAAAATGAATACCCGGAACTGGGTGGAAACTACGAGGTCATCCACCATTCGGAATACCTGCAGCAGCTGATCAACTCGGGCCGGCTGAAAGTCACAGGCGGGGCATTCAAAGGGCACAAGATCACGTACCACGACTCCTGCTACCTGGGCCGGGCCAATGATATCTACGAAGCGCCCCGCGAGGTGATACAGGCCTTGGATGCCGAACTGGTCGAAATGAAACGCTGCCGTACCCGGGGGCTGTGCTGCGGCGCCGGTGGCGGACAAATGTTCAAAGAGCCCGAAAAAGGAAACAAAGACATCAACGTGGAACGTACGGAAGACGCGCTCGAGACCCGGGCAGACACCATTGCCGTAGCTTGTCCGTTTTGCATGACCATGCTTTCTGACGGCGTAAAATTCAAAGAGAAAGAGCACGAAATCCGGGTATATGACCTGGCCGAGCTGCTGGCCAGCGACCTCGGATAACTAACTATCATCTCACACAGGCCGGGCACCCGCGAAGAAATGCGGTACCGGACCCGGGCTGGCCGTTAAAAAAAGTTAAACGCACACCGGGTAAGCTGAACGTGCGTTAATTTTGAAGAATTACCTTCTTTCGGAACGCGTGAAGAAAAACCGCTCACTTATTATTTTCATGATCTTCGCCATGGGGGCCCTCGTGGCGTTGCAGGGCTATTGGATAAAAAATGCGATCCAGGTTCAAAAAGAACAATTTGACCGGAACGTCAAAACCGCCCTCATGGAAACCGTGCGGAAAATAGAGCAGGAAGAAATGCTTTATGTGGCCCACCAGCGCCTGGCCCGCCGTGACCAGAACAAGCTTATTACCCTCTCGGAAGCCTCCGGGAAAATCAACGATGCCCTTCTCCGGAAAAAAATACTGGAGCACGACATCCTGCTCAACAGCATCTATAACGAAACTTTCTTCCGGGAGTTTAACAAGAAAATAGATAATATGGGCGAAAAGATTCCTGAAAACAGGGTAAAAGCCGCTGAATATATCAATGAAAAGCTGCGCCGTGAAAACGAGAACCTGAAGAGCTTTATCAAAAGCAGCGAACCGCTCGAAGCCCGTTACAACGAGATCCGCCAGATGAACGACTGGCTGGATTCTGCCGGCCTCAGCGAAACCATCTCCGAAGAATTCTATGCCGGAGCCATCAACCTTGACCTGATCAAAGGCATTGTACAGGACCTGCTGCTGGGAGAAAGGAGCATTCCCGACCGCATGGGCCACCTGATGCTGGATACCCTGCTCACCGATGAGCTGCAAAACATGGGCATAAAGCTTCCCTTTCAATATGCCGTAGAAGACAAAGGGCAGCTGGTGTTGAC
Organism: Leadbetterella sp. DM7; assembly: GCF_040829825.2. Classification (NCBI taxonomy): domain Bacteria; kingdom Pseudomonadati; phylum Bacteroidota; class Cytophagia; order Cytophagales; family Leadbetterellaceae; genus Leadbetterella; species Leadbetterella sp. DM7. The sequence continues at coordinate 17,322 of NZ_JBFOLH020000006.1, forward strand.
TTCCGTCAATCATCCTTTGCTTTCCGATAGCTATAAAATTCGCCTGTTTCCGGGTGATTCTTTCCGGAACAATCGTTTTTTATATGTTATTTTTCCCGAAAGAGAGAACTTTATTTATAAAAATCTTATCGGCCTGTTTACCGTTTCCACGGTATTGGTCATGCTGGTAGGCGGTATCTTCTACTACTCGGCCAACAGCCTTATTTCAGAAAGGCGGCTGGCCAAGGTCAAAAACGACTTCATCAACAACATGACCCACGAGCTGAAAACGCCGGTTTCCAGCATTTCACTGGCCCTGGAAGTGATCCGCGACAAAGGCGTGGTCAAAACAGAAGAAAAGATCAACCGTTACCTGGGCATTATCGGTGAAGAAAACCAGCGCCTGGCCTCGCAGATCGACAAGGTATTGCAAATGGCCCGCCTGGAGCAGAAGCAGATTGCCCTGAGCTATGAGGAGCTCGACCTGCACGAGCTGCTCGACACCGTAATCACCAATATGGAAGTGCAGCTAAGCGATGAAAGGGTACATTTCCGGCTTGACCCTGACGCTACCGAAACCCGCGTCACCGGTGACCGGGTACACCTGACCAACATTTTTTACAATCTCCTCGACAACGCTTTAAAATATTCAAAAGAAACCGTACATTTAAAGATACAAACATCAAACCCCGGTGACCATCGCATACGCATTGACATTGCCGATGACGGCATCGGTATCCCGGCGGCCGAAACCGGGCGCGTTTTCGAAAAATTTTACCGGGTGCCCACCGGTGATGTGCACGATGTAAAAGGTTTCGGACTGGGATTAAGCTATGTAAAAAATATGGTGGAAATGCATAAGGGATCGGTTCAGCTGAAATCTACGCCCGGTGAGGGATCGGTCTTTTCCATATATCTGCCCCTGAATACCGTATGACACCTCTTTTATTAGCCGAAGACGACCCCAACCTGGGAGAGCTCCTGAAAGAATACCTGGAGGCGAAGGGCTTTGAAGTTACCCTGGCCGTCAACGGGGAAGAAGCACTCCATTTTTTCCTTTCGGGTACCTTTTCCCTTTGTATCCTGGATGTGATGATGCCCAAAAAAGACGGCTTCTCGCTGGCCCGGGAGATCCGCCTGAAAGACCCGCACATTCCCGTTATTTTCCTTACGGCAAAATCCATGAAAGAAGATACGCTCAAGGGGTTTGAGCTGGGAGCCGACGACTACCTCACCAAGCCCTTTGTGATGGAAGAGCTGCTGTTTCGTATACGGGCAATCTTAAAAAGGACCACTTCAGGAGAAATAAAACCTGAACCAACCACTTTCTCTATCGGCAAATTCACCCTGGATACCGATACCCGGACCCTGACCTCTGACGACGGCACGGTTCACCTCACCACCAAAGAAACCGCCCTGCTGAAGCTGCTCTGCCAGAATGCCCAGCAGACCGTTAGCCGGAGCTACGCCCTTAAGCTCATCTGGGGCGACGATTCTTACTTCAACGCCCGGAGCATGGACGTATACATCACCAAGCTGCGCAAGCACCTGAAAGCCGATGAACGGGTGCGCATACTCAACCTGCACGGTGAGGGCTTCAAGCTGATCCTGTAAACTTTCCCGGGGCTGTGCTTGCAATATTGCTCCGCTTCCGGCTATTTTGCAGTAAAACCGGGAAAAATGCCTGAAGTTGACCTGCTAAAAATCATCAATGTGCTGGGAACCGTCTCTTTCGCCATTTCGGGAGCTACCATGGCCATGAATAAAAACCTGGACGCCTTCGGAGTGCTTGTTATTGCTTTTGTTACCTCTATCGGTGGCGGTACGCTTCGTGATGTGCTGATCGGCAACCTGCCCGTGGGCTGGCTGGCAAGCGAACGTATCCTCCTGCTCATTTTCTGCACGGCCGTAGCTACCCTGTTTTTCCATAAATACATCCGTAAGCTGCCCACCACCCTCTTCCTGTTTGATGCCATGGGTATCGGACTCTTCACCATAGCAGGTGCGGAGATAGCCGAAGCCAAAGGCTTTAATATCCCGCTCTGCATCACCCTGGGCACCATCACAGCCTGCTTTGGGGGGGTGATCCGTGATGTGCTCCTCAATCATGTGCCGCTGATCTTCCGGAAAGAGCTGTATGCCACTGCCTGCATCCTGGGCGCTGCCGTTTATTTCGGTATCAAGGCGGTCGGGCTCCATTCCCAGTTCACCACCTTTATCTGTATCGGCATCATTGTGATCCTGAGAATTCTTGCCGTAAAATACAACATCCGCCTTCCGGCCTTCTACCTGCCGCCTGAAGAAGCAGACGATGAATGATTTACTTGGCAAACCTGATTATTCCGCTTAATTTTGCGAAAATTTCCGAATTTGTACAAAACCGTCATCTTCCCGATCCTTTCCCGGTTTGACCCGGAAAAAATCCATTATTTTACCATGGGTTGTCTCCGCTTCATTTACCGGTTTCCCGGCGGAAAAGCCCTGTTAAAGGCACTTTTTCATGTGAATGATCCGCGGCTGGTAACTTCATTTGCCGGATTGACCTTTAAAAACCCGGTAGGCCTGGCCGCCGGCTTCGATAAAAACGGCAAATGGATTGACGAGCTGGCCGCCCTGGGCTTCGGGTTTGTGGAAGTAGGCACCGTTACCCCCAAACCGCAGGACGGCAACCCCAGGCCGCGGCTGTTCCGCCTGAAAAAAGATTCGGCGCTGATCAACCGCATGGGCTTCAACAACGAAGGGGTAGAACAGCTGGCCGAAAATCTCCGGAAACGGAAATCGGACATCCCCGTAGGCGGGAACCTGGGGAAAAACAAAATCACCGATAATGCGCTGGCCCTGAACGACTACCTGGTAACCTTCCGGGTCTTACGCCACCTGGTAGATTATTTCGTGGTTAACGTTTCGTCGCCCAATACACCCGGCCTGCGCGACCTCCAGGAAAAGGGCCCGCTGCTGGAAATACTGATGGCCCTGCAAAAAGAAAACCAGGAAATAAAAAAGCCGGTTTTCCTGAAAATTGCCCCGGACCTAACCGATTCCCAGCTGGACGATATCGTGGAAATAGTGACCTTATCCGGTATAGCCGGCATTATTGCTACCAACACCACCCTATCGCGGGAACACCTCGATACTTCACGGGAAACAGTGGAAAAAACGGGTGCAGGCGGACTATCCGGCCGGCCGCTGCGGGAGCGGTCCACCGAAGTCATCCGCTATATCCGGAGCAGGAGCAATATACCGGTTATCGGGGTGGGCGGTATACATTCACCTGCCGATGCCCGCGAAAAACTGGACGCCGGAGCGGGACTTATCCAGCTCTATTCCGGCTTTATATACGAAGGCCCCGGCCTCATCAGGCAAATCAATAAAAGTTTATTATCATGAGTAGCATAGTTCCCTACAAAGAAAGCTCAGGCTCTAAAAAAGAGCAGGTAACGGAAATGTTTGACAATGTAGCGGGTAAATATGATCTGCTTAATCACGTTTTAAGCGGCGGGGTAGACATCTACTGGCGGAAAAGGGCGCTGTCGATGCTCAAAAATAACCGGAATGACCTGGTGCTCGACATAGCCACGGGTACCGGAGACCTGGCCATTGAGGCTAACCGGATCCTGAAGCCCGGTAAAATTATCGGGGTAGATATTTCGAAAGGGATGCTGGAAGAAGGCCGGGCAAAAATAAAGAAGCTGGGCCTGGAAGAAAAGATAGAAATGCAGCTGGGCGATTCAGAAAAATTGCTCTTTGATGACAATACTTTTGACACCGTCATCGTTTCGTTCGGTGTGAGGAATTTCGAAAACCTGCTGAAAGGGCTGTCAGATATGAACCGGGTACTGAAGCCCGGCGGCACCTGCATGGTGGTAGAGTTCTCCAAGCCGAAGAATTACTTTTTTAAACAAGCCTATTGGTTCTACTCTACAAAAATTTTACCTCTGATCGGCAAGCTGATCTCTAAAGACCGTTCGGCCTATACGTACCTGCCTGAATCGGTGAAGGCATTCCCTGACGGGGAAGACTTCCTGAAGGTGTACAGAGAGGCAGGGTTCAAAGAATGCAGGGCCGTTCCGCTTACATTTGGTATATGTTCAGTTTATATAGGAAAGAAATAACGTGCTTTCTTTTTATCCTTACGGCCCTCGGAGCTGAGGCCCAGGTAAAAACCCGTTATCAGCCCAATTACGATGCCAAACCCTTGCGGTTCGGCTATTACATTGGCTTTGGTTCCACGCATTACGATGTAAAGTACAAATCTTCCTTCCTTTCAGCCGCCAACACGCAGGATCCGCTGGGTACAACCTACTCCGTCACCTCTCCGAATACCACGGCCATACGGGCAGGTGCCATGATCAATTATTTCATAGACGATTACTTTGACATCCGCTTTTCGCCGCTGAACATTTCGGTTCAAAAAAGAAATGTTGTTTATGTAACAGGGCGACCCGGCGCCATGCAAACACGCGAAGAAACCCAGGTAGACAAGGCCTGGCTGGAGGTTCCTTTCCATGTCAAATACAAATCCGAGCGCCGGAACAACTCCCGCATGTACATTTTCGGCGGAACCCGGTGGGCCTTTGAAACCAATGCCATAGGCCGGCGGGGCTCCAACAGGTCGATCATTAACTCTTCCCTGCGCACCAATGACCTCATGCTGGAGTATGGCGTGGGCCTGGAAATTTTCAGGGCTTATTTTAAAGTCACCCCTGAGCTGCACTTCTCCCACGGGCTCTTTGACATGACCCGGAAAAACAGCAACCTGCATTTCCTGGAACACGTAAAAAGCCTGAAAACCCACACGGTCAGCCTGCTGATCTTGTTTCAATAAGGCTTTTGGCCTGCCTGACCAGGTCGGTATCGGCTTCGTATGTAGCAAACTCATCAACCGATTTATCTCCGCCCATGTGGATCCGCCCGTTCCGGAAAATCATAGGGCTGGCAATGGTTCGTTTTGCCGAGAAGTGGAATGCATTCACGCCGGTTTCGGCGATCTGCAGGATATTGCCCGGGTTCACCCCGCTTCCGGCCATGATATTGATCTTCCCTGCCGCTATTTGACTGAACCTGGCCAGGTTATCGAGCCCTTCCCAGGCATTCTGGTAAAGCCCCGAGGTAAGAATATTCTCAATGCCCAGCCCCGCCAGGATACTCACCGCCCCGTCAGGATCGCTGCACATATCAAATGCCCGGTGAAACGTAACGGGGTAGTCGCCGATGGCCTCCAGCTGCCTGTGGATGGTGTCCAGGTCAAGGCGGCCGTCAGGCAGCAGCGCCCCGATCACGAAGCCTCCCGGCCGGAGGGTTTTCAATATTTTTATATCTTCCAGCATGGCGGCTTTCTCGGTTTCATTGAAGCAAAAATCGCCTCCCCGCGGACGAATCATAACATACACCGGGATAGAAACCTGCTCCAGGGCCGTTTTTACCGTACCGTAGCCGGGCGTAATTCCGCCCTCGGGCATACCGGCACAAAGCTCGATCCGGTCAGCCCCGCCGGCCTCTGCATTGCGGCAGGATAATACACTGTAACAACAAATTTCCAGCTTGCCGGAACTATTTTGTCTCCTCATTTTTTATCTAATTAATTGAAAGAAAGCGCACTGCTTCGAAGATGTAAATTAACTTTTTCAATAAAGCAATTTTTTCTCTTTAATGCGTTTTAGATTAAAGTTTTTTTTACTTTTGCAGCCGGTTTCAAAATGAATTGTTTCACTTAAAATTAATGGGAATATGTATTGGACACTAGAGCTTGTTTCCTACCTAGAAGATGCCCCATGGCCAGCAACTAAAGACGAATTAATTGACTTCTCGATCCGGTCGGGAGCCCCTAACGAGGTCATAGAAAATTTATCTGAATTGGAAGATGACGGGCAACCGTACGAAAATATAGAAGAGATCTGGCCGGATTATCCTACCAAAGAAGACTTCTTCTTTAACGAGGATGAATATTAACAGGCAGGATACAAAAAGAAGGCACCTCACGCGGGGTGCTTTTTTTTACCCTTTATTTCGAAAAAACGCTTATCTTGAACCATCAACAGGAACAGCCTTATGAAAAAATTTAAAGCAGAAGAGGTCAGGGAAGACGGCAAAAAGAAATTCAGCATTGAAAAAGCAAAAACCAAAATCAAGGATTTTTACGATTCGGAAGAAGAATACCTTGAAATGCTGGCTGAGCTTCAGGATGATCTCGACGACCTCCAGACCAAGCTGTATGCCAATTCAAAATATGGGGTGCTGGTGGTTTTCCAGGCCATGGATGCCGCGGGCAAAGACGGCACCATGCGGGCGGTCTTTAAGAACGTGAACCCCCTGGGTATGAAATTCTACTCCTTCAAAAGACCCACAGCCAAAGAGCTTAACCACGATTACCTGTGGCGCTGCTTTAAACAGTTGCCCGAACGCGGCACGCTCCAGGTCTTTAACCGCTCGTATTACGAGGAGGTGCTGGTGGTCAAGGTTCACCCGGAGATCCTCCACACCCAGCAGCGCATCCCGGATGAGCTGATCACGGAGAAAGTCTGGGAGGACCGGTACGAAGACATCAAAAACTTTGAGAAATACCTCAACAATAACGGCATAAAGGTGATCAAGTTTTTTCTGAATGTATCAAAAGAAGAGCAGTCGGAAAGGCTCATTGAACGGATAGAGGACGTTTCCAAAAACTGGAAATTTGAAGAGGGAGATATCAAAGAACGGGAATCCTGGGCCGATTACATGAATGCCTATGAAGACATGATCAACGCTACGGCCACAAAACGGAATCCCTGGTATGTTATACCGGCCGACGACAAGAAGAATATGCGCCTGATGGTGGCTAAGATCATGGTGGAGAACCTGAAAGACCTGAACCCCGAATACCCCCAATCGTCTGAAGAAAGAAGGGCCCAGCTGGAGGGCATGATCGGCACCATTAACGCGCAAAATAAAAAATAAATTTCCGGCGGATAATCCCGCGCTTTTTATTAGTTTTGAATAAACAGTTTCGAGATGAGAACTCCCAAAAGTTTAGAATTACGAGACTTAAAACGGCTGGTCAGGGAGGGGGAAGGGAGCCAACTGGAATTCAAGCTGAAAACCACCCATCCTGACAAGATCATGCGCGAAGTAGTGGCCTTTGCCAATACTTCCGGCGGAACGCTTCTCCTGGGCGTGGCCGATAACGGGGAGCTGCCGGGCCTGAAATTTCCTGATGAGGACAGCTTTGTAATGGAAAAGGGGTTTGCCCGCTATATTTCACCCGGTGTTCATTACTCCAAAGAAGAAATCATACTCGAGAACGGCCGTCCGGTGCTGGCCTACCATATCAAAAAAAGCACCGGTGCCCTGGTTTACTTTAACCCTACCGGCAAAGAAGAAGATCGTAAAGTGTACATCAGGAATGCCGACCGCTCCATCCAGGCCAGCCGGGAAGTACGCGAAATCCTGAAAGAACGGCTTAAGGAAAAAAGCTACCGGTTTCGCTACGGGGAGAAAGAGGATATCCTTATGAAATACCTGGACCAGAACCAGACCATTACTCTCCGTGAATTTTCACGGATTGCCGGGATTTCCCTTAAACAGGCTTCAAAAACGCTGATTCTTTTGGTGCTGGCCCGCGTTTTACAGGTTTTTGCGCATGAGATGGAAGATAAGTACCTGCTGGCTTGAATCTCCATCCAACCACGGTATACTTTGTGAAAAATCCTTTGTGTTCTTTGTGTAAATATTTTTTACACAAAGAACACAAAGGAACGGCGCAAGGAACCCGGAGAGACAGGTATAATAATTCTTACAAATGGATCACCTCGCCATAAGCGGCCGCGGTAGCTTCCATAATGGCTTCTGACATGGTAGGATGCGGGTGAACCGATTTCAGCACTTCCATGCCGGTGGTTTCCAGGTTACGGGCCACCACCGCTTCGGCAATCATTTCCGTTACATTGGTACCGATCATGTGACAGCCCAGCCATTCACCGTACTTCGCATCATAGATTACTTTCACAAAACCTTCAGGCGCACCGGCGGCTTTCGCTTTTCCGGAAGCCGAGAACGGGAATTTGCCCACTTTGATCTCGTAGCCTTTTTCTTTCGCTGCTTTTTCGGTTAAGCCTACCGAAGCAATTTCCGGCGTACAATAGGTACATCCGGGGATATTGCCGTAGTTCAGCGGCTGCGGATGATGCCCGGCAATCTTCTCTACACAAATGATCCCTTCGGCAGAGGCCACGTGCGCCAGGGCCTGTCCGGGCACTACATCGCCAATAGCGTAATATCCCGGCACATTGGTCTGGTAATATTTGTCTACCAGTATCTTTCCTTTATCGGTAGCAATGCCTGTTTCTTCCAGGCCTATCCCTTCAATATTGGCCTGGATACCGGCGGCAGAAAGCACGATATCCGATTCAATGGTGATCTCTCCCTTCGGTGTTTTCACGGTAGACACACATCCTTTTCCGGAAATATCTACTTTCTCCACACTGGAACCGGTATGGATTTCCACGCCCAGCTTCTTATACTGCTTGGCCAGCTCTTTGGAAACGTCTTCGTCTTCTACCGGCACAATATTCGGCATGAATTCCACGATGGTCACCCGGGTACCCATGCTGGCATAGACGTAGGCAAATTCTACCCCAATGGCACCGGAACCGATCACCACCATAGATTTGGGTTGCTTCTCCAGCACCATGGCTTTGCGGTAGTCAATCACCTTTTCTCCGTCTATCGGCACATTAGGCAGCTGGCGGGCCCGTGCACCGGTAGCAATAATAATGTGCTTGCCTTCCACAACGCTGGTTTTACCGTCTTTGCCTTTTACCTCGATCTTCTTGCCCGGCTTTACTGTCCCAAAGCCGTCGATCACATCGATCTTATTCTTTTTCATCAGGAACTGCACACCTTTGCTCATGCCTTCGGCCACGCCTCTTGAACGTGCAATTACCGCAGAAAAGTCAGCATTGGCCTCGCCTACTTTAATACCGTAATCTTCGGCATGCTGAATATATTGAAAAACCTGGGCTGATTTTAATAGCGCTTTGGTAGGGATACATCCCCAGTTAAGGCAAACTCCTCCTAAATTCTCTTTCTCCACCACTGCCACTTTTAACCCCAACTGTGACGCCCGGATAGCCGTTACATATCCGCCGGGACCGCTACCTAAAATCACCACATCATATTGTGCCATACATTTCAGACTTTTAAGTTTTAAAAAATGATGACAAATTTAAACAATATAATTTAAACAGGGGCTCAACCGGGTCTGATTAAAAGAGCGGTACCGTAAAATAAATTAATACCGAAACTTTTGGGTAATCAGTGAATTGTCTACATTTTTACGCGAATAAATCAACTATCACTTTTTTACTGGGTATGAAACACACACTTTTTGTTCGCATTTTCCTGTCAGTAACAAAACCCTCTTTTCCAACACTTCAAATCACACCATACGCAATGGTCCGGTTATTTGCCCTTATCGCTTTAAGCTTATGTCTCAGCGGCTGTTTCCTGCGGCCTGACATTACAAAAGAATACGTCATAGATGCCAGCAAGCCTTATACCGTAATCTATTCCTTTCAAAGAAGCAAAAGCTATTTCCGGATCACAGTAGACGGGTATATTAAAGGAAAGTGCCGTATTCTTACCGGGTCTGGTGGAAGAAATGGCGGTCATTACCTTATTTCCGACTGCAATTATATTCTCAGAGACAATGAGCACATGTATTCCGATTCTGTGAAGTTTTCCTATAACCCCTCCATGTCAACAATGGAAGGGCATACTCAATTTTTAATTTATTACCCTGAAAATGTAGAAAGCGGTGACAGCATCCGGATCCGGATTCTCGAATCCGGATTTCAGTGGTATTAAGATGCCCGATTTTACTTCCCAGCGGAACTAATTTATTCCAGGCACGTTTTATTAGAAAGACCCCGGTTCCTTTAGCGGGGCTTTAACATATATCCGGTTTTACTTGACACGTAAAGAATAGTTTATATCTTTGCATAAAAGTTTTTAGCTGATGAGAAGAAACGATATTAAAAAATCTGGCCAGACATAGAAAGCAGTTTCTGAAATGAAATATATTTTCAGGAACGGTTTAAAACCGTTCTTTTTTTTTCTACCCCCGGCAAACGGTGGGTAATTTTTTTTACTACGTTAACCATTTAAATAGCGATAATCATGTCATACCAATATTATACACAAGAGGGATATGATAATTTAAAAAATAAATTAAACGACCTTAAAACAAAAGGAAGAAGAGAGGTTTCAAAGGCATTGGCGGAAGCCAAAGACAAGGGCGACCTGTCTGAAAATGCAGAATACGATGCCGCAAAAGATGCCCAGGCCCTGCTGGAAACTGAAATTGCAAAGCTCGAAGAGCTCTTTGCCAAAGCCCGTATTTTAGACGAGACCACTATAGATACCTCCAAGGTATCGTTGATGACGACAGTTAAGATCAAAAATCTGAAAAACAAGGCTACCATGAAATACACGCTGGTAGCAGAAGAAGAAGCCGACCTGAAACAGGGGAAAATCTCTATCAATTCGCCTTTTGCCAAAGGACTGCTGGGCAAAGCGGCCGGAGAAAAGGCCGAAATCCAGGCTCCGGGAGGAGTGGTGGAAGTGGAGGTGCTGGAGATAACTTTATAAAGTTAAAAGTTAAAAACTAAAAGTTAAAAGCTGTGGTACATTTAGTATTTTATATATAAGAATGTTCCTTAACTTTTCACTTTTAACTTTTAGTTGTTCACTTTTCCTGCTTCCACGATGAAATTATGAACTACGCCCCCATCGCCCCCTGGTACCAGCCCCTGAGCAGGATTGTGTTCGGGGATACGCTGATCCGGGCACAGCGCCTGGCCCTTGAGGCGGTTTCATCCGATTCACGCTTACTGATCGCCGGCGGGGGCGATGGCGAAATCCTGAAACACTTACAGGCATGGAACGGCCCGGTAGATTTTGTGGAGATCTCCGCAGAAATGCTCCGGCTGGCCCGACCCAAAGCTACTCCCACTACCCGTTTTATTCACCGGGATATTTTTGACTTCCAACCGGACCATCTTTATGACGTGATGCTGTTCCCCTTCTTACTGGATAATTTTCTCCCGGAAGACGCAGAAAAGCTTATAGTCTCTCTCAAGCCTTTCCTGGATAAAAAAGGACAGGTTATTGTTGTAGATTATACAGAAAAACCTTCTTTCTGGCAGAAAATACTGCTGCAAACCATGTATTTCTTTTTCCGTATAGTAGCAGATGTACGCGTAAAAACATTGCCCCCCATCGAAAAAACCATGCAGCAAAACGGATTTCAAAAAACCGCTGGCCGCACCCTCTTCCACACCTTCATAGAAATAAAGCACTACACCCTCATCTGATCTTCTGCGATGAACTTACGACGCTACTATACGCCTCATTTAACTTACGTGCCTTTAATGTCTTCTATAGTTAATCAAATTCCCCGCCGGTTATCATTAGAGTCCGTATCGATCAGCTTATTGTACGGATCCACACCCACCTCCACCGGCTTTTCATCGACAATCACCGAAACCCGGTTCGATATCTTACTGATCTTATACCGCTTCAGGTAAATCTCGTTATCGTATTCGTAATTGCCCTTTTTCTTCTTCTCACCAAACACACCGACTTCGATATAATCGGCCAGCGGTAAAGACTTCAGGGCTTTTTTACCGGCTCCGTCGGTCAGGGTTTTTCCATCCATATCTTCATATATCCGTTTTCCCTTCTTATCTGTGCGGTATTTGGCTACTTTAAAGTCAATATCTACCTGATACTTCCCGTTGGGCAGCTCCTTCGATGTCACCTTATCCACCTTATTGTTGTACAGGGTGATGGTTTCAAACATGTCTTTGATAAGGTATTGCAGGCTGTCAGGCGTACCCCGCCGGATATGATCTACAAACTCGAGAGAGGTGGTATACGGCGGCTCCTGGAAGGCCACATCTTCAATGTACCCTTTCAGGATACGATTGAAATTCTTTTCGCCGAGGTAATCACTCATGGCATAAAGCACCAGCGACCCTTTGTTATAATGAATATACTGCTGGTTCTCGTTATACATCAGCGCGTTTTCGCTTTTCCATTCGGCAGCCCGTCCCAGCAGGTACTTATCCAGCGCATCTTTGAGAAACTTCCGCATCTGGAACTTCCCGTAACGTTTTTCCAGCACGCGCAGCGAGCTGTACTCGGCCAGCGACTCTGACATGAGCGTAGCCCCTTTCACATGGGCACCGATCACCTGGTGGGCCCACCATTGGTGTGCCAGCTCATGAGCCGTAACCGAATACGGGTAATCCACGGCATTGGGCTTATCTTCATCTACCCAGGCAATAAATCCTACACTCTCTGAATAAGGGATGGTATTGGGAAACGACTGGGCAAAGCTGCCTTGAGTACGCGGGAATTCCACGATCCGGACCTGCCGGTGCTGGTAAGGGCTGAAGTTCTCTGTATAATAGTCCAGCGAATGCTTCAGGGAGCTCATCATCCGGTCGAGGTTGTACTCATGCCCCTTCTGGTAGTAGATTTCCATGCTAACCCCTTTGTATTCTTCTTTCCTGACATCGTAGCGTGCTGAATTAAAGGCGTAGAAATTCAGAATAGGCTTATCCATTTTATAATGAAAATACTTTCTTCCGTTTTCTGTCCACTCCTTTTGAAGGTATCCCGGCGCTATAGCAATCTGGTCTTCCGAGGTGCTGACGGTAGCTTCAAAACTCATCCAGTCGGCATTATTGGAAATGTAATTATTCCGGCGAGCCTGCATATCGGTAGGTTCTGCCATTCTCTCCCGGTCTTTCAGGCCATATTTCTTACGTACATCGTTATCCACAATCTCTGTAGACTCCTGGTAGCCAAAACCGGGGAAAAGCTCAAAATTATTAATAAATGTACCGTTTTCAAGCACCGGTGACTCATCTGCCAGCCAGTGATTCCGTACGTTTTCAGAAAGGATCTTTACCTGCAGCGTATCTCCCGGCTGCAAAGGACGCTCCAGGGTATAAATACTGAAATTCAGCGAGGTATCATTCCATACCTGCTTATTCGGAATATCAAAATGAATGCTGCGCAGGTTTTCTCCATAGTCTACAATCAGAGAATCAATAGCCTGGCCTGTCTTATTCACCATCGTATAATACGCAATGGCATTATAATTTCTTTCCTTCGGGAAAATATTCATTTCCACCTTCACACCGGTAATCCTGGGTTGGGGAGTAGCGGCATATCGCTTGTACTCTTTCTCATAGTTTATACGATGCTGCTCTTCCTCCCGGCTGGTGTAGAACGGCTGGGCCACGGCCAAACGATAATAGAGCGCGCAGCCCAATGCTGTAAATGCCGCCAGTGAAATCAGCATAGGAACCGCCACCGGGCGCTTAAAGCGCAATAAAGCGGTTTGCAACCTGTCTTTTACCCCGGAAATAATGCCCCTTCTCCAGAACAGGAGGGTTAAACCGTATAAAACACCGCAGAAAAGCAGCCAGTAAACCCGGAAAATGATACTCTGGCGGTAGGAGCCGAACCCATTCATATCCGAATACCCGGCACCGGGCGAGTAATTGAAATGAAAAACAGGTAATTCAATGCCGATCTTAGAAAGCCCGCTCGGTATCATCAATGCTACCAGGATCACGATGAAACCCAGTAAGTAATTTTTAAAGAAAGACTGGATGAACAGGGCAAAAATGATCAACACCACAAAGTGGAGCATCCGGAAGCCCAAAAGTGATTTGATATACAGCCCGGGCTCAAAATGGTAATAGCCATAATACGCCTGAACCAGCATACCGGCAATCATACCACTCACCATAAGTACCGCACACATGGCCAGAAGGGCCAGGAACTTAGACAGCAGAAGCACCCAATCAGGAACCGGGGTGGAGTCTACCAGGAAATTCATCCGGTGGGTAGCAGCCGAATTCAGCACAACCCCGGCAAAGAGAAAAATAAGAATCTGGCCGAAAAGCACAAAGACCCCGCTGATGGTTTCCAGTACCTTTATGGTTACCGGGTAGGTCTTTGTACCGAAAACATTTTCTCCGAGGGTATATCCGTTCACAAACACGAACAGCATCAGCACCGCCACAATAGAAATAAATACCCAGTTTTTCACAATAGACCGGAATTCTGTACGCGCCAGGCTGAAAGCCGTTTTGAGATTTTGTGCAAAAGAAAAATTAAAGGTTACCTCCGGCAGGTTGATCCGGAATACGCTCCGGAAATTATCTTTTACCGACCGCTCCGGGGCTTTTTGCCGCAAAAGGCTTACGGGAGACTGGGAAAACGAGAAGGTCACCCAGGTAATGACCAAAGCCAGTATGCCGGTTCCCACCCAGATCAGCCGGTTCAGCACAATAGCTTTGCTGAAAGGAATATCATTGACGTTTTGCTCTTCAATAGACCAGTATTTGCTCACGTAGCTCAGCGCTTCCTGTCCGTAAGGCTCAATAAGGGCGGCAATAAACTTATCGTCCATGTTTTCGGTCAGGTTGCCGATAACGATCTGCAGGATGAGCAGGATAAGGATAAAGATGAAACCAATATAAACGTTACGGGTGAGGGTGACCAGGAGAAAGATAATAGCCCCGATAAAAAAGATATTCGGAATCACAAAAAGAACATAGCTCTGGATAAAAGCCCACAGGCGGAAAGGTCCCATCAGCTCCTGGTTAGCGAAGGGCAGCACGGAAGCGACGATAAAGGCCAGTCCGATACCCAGGGAGATAATGATGGTGATCAGCATGCCGCTCAGGAACTTGCCGGCCAGGTAGTCGCGCTTACTGAACGGGTAGGAATAAAGCACGCTGTGCACGTTATACTTATAGTCGCGGTAGACCGTGGCACCGATCACGGTAGGGATAATAAAGTTAAGCAATTGCGAGAATCCGTTGATCAGGCTGTTTACCGCCAGGGGCGAATTGTAATACGTATTGGATGTAGTGGTCACGGTAAAGGCATCGAAATAGCCCAGCGCAGAGGCCATGACCAGGAAACCGATCAGGAAGAAGACGGCAAAATAAATATAGAAAGACGGCTGGCTGAACCATCGTTTCGTTTCAAAAGAAAATATCGTTCCCAGCATCAGATCGTATCGTTTTTGAGTGCTACAAAATATACATCTTCCAGGCTGGGGGTAGCCGGCACGAAGGTCTCGTTAGGCTGCTCCTCGCTGTACACCCGTATATTCAGGGTATTATCCGGGTTATAATTGGAAGATAACACCTTAAAGTTCTTCATAAACGCATCGGTATCCTCCCGCTCGATGATCCGCATCCATATCTTTCCTTTCAGTGCGGCCTCTCCTTCAGACGGGGTTCCGCGAAACAGGATTCTGCCCCCGTTCAGTATGCCGATCTCATGACAAAGCTCGCGCACATCATCTACAATATGGGTAGAGAAAATAACGGTATGATTGGCGCCTATTTCACGCAGAACATTCAGGAAACGATGGCGTTCGGCAGGGTCAAGACCGGCCGTAGGCTCATCCACAATAATGAGCTTCGGGTTATTCAGCAGCAGCTGGGCAATTCCAAAACGCTGCTTCATACCGCCTGAATACCCGCTGACGCTTTTCTTCCGCACCTCCCAGAGGTTAGTAATCTCCAGCACTTCCTGGATCAGCTTTTTCCGGTCGGCTTTCAGGCTTACCCCTTTGAGCCGGGCAAAATAGTCGAGCAGGTCCTCTGCCGAAAAATTAGGGTACACCCCAAACTCCTGGGGCAGGTATCCCAGCACTTTGCGTAAGCTGAGCTGATCTTTCAGGACATCAATCTCACCAAACGATATACGGCCGGAATCAGGCTTCTGCAGGGTGGCCACCGTACGCATAAGGCTGGATTTCCCGGCACCGTTGGGCCCCAGAAGTCCGAACATTCCGGCGCCTATTTCAAGGGACACATCGTCAAGGGCTTTTACACCGTTTTTATAGGTTTTACTCAGGTTTTGAATAGATAGGCGCATAGGTTATGGTATTATATTTCCTCTGTAATTTTTAGCAGTGAGCTATGAGCCTTGAGCCGGGCGGCGAACCGCTGTGAGCCTTTACAACGTACCGTATATTTCTCATAGCTCATAGCTCACTGCTCATGGCTATTTCAAAAGTACGCATAAAATCCTAACTTTGCATTTTTTAAACAACCTTCCGATGCGATACACCGTTACGGCCGCTTTAATTTATGCAAACGGCCCCATTCATATAGGTCACCTGGCCGGATGCTACATCCCGGCCGACATTTTCGTACGTTATCTCCGCTCAAAAGGCCAGGACGTGGCTTTTATCAGCGGTACCGATGAACACGGTGTGCCTATTACCATAAAAGCCAAAAAAGAGGGCATTACACCCCAGGAGGTGGTCGATAAATACTATTCCATCATTAAGCAGTCGTTTGAAGATTTTGGTATCTCTTTCGACATCTATTCGCGCACTACTAACCCGGTTCACCACGAAACTTCACAGGAGTTCTTCCGGACGATGTACGACAAGGGATATTTTGATGAAATCGCTACCGAACAGTACTTTGATGAAACCGCCAACCAGTTCCTGGCAGACCGCTATATTGTGGGCGAATGCCCCGTTTGTCATAACGACGGTGCTTACGGTGACCAGTGCGAAAAATGCGGTTCTTCCCTGTCTCCTACCGAGCTGATCAATCCGCGGTCTACTATTTCAGGCTCCAAGCCCGTGATGAAGGAAACCAAAAACTGGTACCTGCCCCTGGATAAAATGCAGCCGCAGATTGAAAAATATGTGAATTCACATACCGAATGGAAGACCAACGTGTTCGGCCAGTGCCAGTCGTGGCTCAAGCAGGGCCTGCAGCCACGTGCCATGACCCGCGACCTCGACTGGGGCGTAAAAGTACCGGTGGAAGGTGCCGAGGGCAAGGTGCTTTATGTATGGTTTGATGCGCCCATCGGCTATATTTCCATGACCAAGGAATGGGCGGAGAAAGCCGGCAAAAACTGGGAGGATTACTGGAAAAACCCGGACACAAAGCTCATTAATTTTATCGGGAAGGATAACATTGTTTTCCACTGCATCATTTTCCCGGCCATGTGTATGGCAGAGGGAAGCTATATCCTGGCTGACAATGTTCCGGCTAACGAGTTCATGAACCTGGAAAACGACAAGATCTCCACCTCGCGCAACTGGGCGGTATGGCTGCACGAATACCTGGAGGAATTTCCCGGCAAGCAGGACGTGCTGCGGTATGTGCTGACCGCCAATGCCCCGGAAACCAAAGACAACGACTTCACCTGGAAAGACTTCCAGACCAAGAATAATTCGGAACTGGTGGGCATTTACGGAAATTTCGTGAACCGTACCGTAGTGCTTACCCAAAAGTATTTTGAAGGCAAAGTGCCGGAGAAAGGGTCGCTGGAAACCGTAGATACCGATACCCTGAAAGCCCTGGCGGAGCTTCCCGCACAAATTGCCGGCTCGCTTCAGCACTATAAGTTCAGGGAAGCACTGGCCGGCATGATGGAAGTGGCTCGCCTGGGAAACAAATACCTGGCCGATACCGAGCCCTGGAAAGTGTGGAAAGAAAATCCGGAAAGGGTAGCGACTATCCTGAATATTGCTACGCAGATCACGGCCACATTAGCTATAGTTTCAGAGCCTTTTCTCCCGTTTACAGCGAAAAAAATCTATACTCAGTTAAGCAGCAGTCGTTGGGCTCTTGCCGGCGACTCCCCCGTATGGGCCGATGCCGGCCAGGCCAGCCTGGTTCCTGCCGGTACGGAAGTGTTGCAGGACGGGCTCCTGTTTGAAAAGATTGAAGACGCAGCCATTGAGGCGCAGGTACAAAAATTATTAAATTCTAAAAAATTGAACGAACTTGAAGGAAAAACCGTACCGGCATTGAAACCGGTGATCCAGTTTGATGATTTTGCCCGGATGGACATCCGCATCGGCACTATCCTGGAAGCGGAGCCGATGAAGAAAAGCAAAAAGCTGCTGAAGTTTTTAGTGGACGACGGTTTTGAAAAAAGGACCATCCTGAGTGGAATTGCAGAGCATTTCTCTCCCGAAGAAATGGTAGGAAGGCAGGTTACCTTTATTGCTAACCTGGCTCCGAGAGCGATGATGGGTGTTGAGTCGCAGGGAATGATCCTGATGGCCGAAGATAAAGACGGAAGCCTTTCTCTCATCCAGCCGCACAAAGAGGTGTGGAGCGGCGCTACGGTGAATTAAAGGTTTGGGGGTTTAACCGTGTATTCGGTTCTTGACTACGCTTGCAGTTCTCGACTACGCTCGAACTGACAGGAACCGCTTTAGCCTAAACATCAACCAGATAAAAAATGCAAATAAAGAACAACACCTTCTTTGTCTCGGGCGGGGCTTCCGGGTTGGGCGAGGCAACGGTCAGAATGATCGTTGAAAACGGGGGAAATGCAGTCATTGCTGATCTCAATGCCGATTCGGGGAAAGCCCTGCCGGATACCCTGGGCATCGCAGCTCTTTTTGTGAAAGCCGACATTACAAATGAAGAAGAAGTCATTGCGGCCCTCAACCACGGAACGGCTCGGTTCGGCGCTATCCACGGCCTGATCAACTGTGCCGGCCTGGGACCGGCCAGGCGGGTTCTCGGCAAAAACGGGGTGCATGACCTGGCCTTTTTTCAAAGAATCATCGCAGTAAACCTGACCGGCAGCTTCAATACCCTGCGCCTGGCCGCCGACAAGATGCAGCATAACACCCCCAATGAGGAAGGAGAAAGGGGCGTGATCATCAATACGGCTTCGGTAGCGGCCTTCGAAGGCCAGATAGGCCAGGCAGCCTATTCTGCCTCTAAGGGCGGTATTGTAGCCATGACGCTCCCCATTGCCCGCGAGCTGGCCCGTACGGGTATACGGGTAATGGCGGTTGCCCCCGGCATTTTTGAAACCCCGCTCCTGGCCGCCTACACGCAGGAGGTCAGGGATTCTCTCGGGGCACAGGTTCCGTTTCCTTCACGGCTCGGGAAACCGGAAGAATATGCCCGGCTGGTAAAGCATATCATTGAGAACCCCATGCTGAACGGTGAGGTTATCCGCCTCGACGGAGCCATACGCATGGCCGCAAAATAGGCCCGAAAGGCAAATTTTGAACAGGTTCTGCGTTTTATTCCGGATTTCATTAAGAATAATTGGAATCCGTCAGCGTTAAAGTTTTATCTTTAGCACATAAGTGTCGGTAATTCATGAAGAAAAACTACATCCTTTTCTTTCTCCTCCTCTGTCCTGTATTTGCTTTTGCAACGCATATCCGGGCAGGAGAGATCACGGCTACAAGGTTACCGGGTACCCAGCTGACGTACCGTATAACGCTGGTTACCTATGCCGATGAAATCTTAGGGCGGATGGCCAATGACATGGAAGAGGCCGTAACCTTCAATCTCGGCTTCTCCACATCGCGCGTGGAAAAAATCACGGCACGCCGTAAAGAGCGGGTCATGATCAACCAGGCTACATCCAGAAACGTGTATGACACCACCTACACTTTCCCGGCTGCCGGGTATTATACCATAGGAGTAAGCATTGTTAACCGAAATGAGAATACCATTAACCTGCCCGCACCTACCGGCTCTCAAAGCATCAGCTTCTACGTGCAGACCTCTATCCTGATCAATTCCAATGTGGGGTACAACAGTACTCCCCTGCTGCTGAATATACCCATAGACTCTGCCGCCGTAGGCCAGAAATTTATCCATAATCCCGGGGCGTTTGATATTGACGGCGACTCACTTTCCTACAAGCTGACCATTCCGCGAAAAGACCAGGTTGCTCCTACAGGTACTACCACGGGTCTGGGCGTTTTTATCCCGGAATACCTTGAACCGAATACCGTGGGTCCGCCTCCTGTACTAAACCAGGCGGGAACCGGCCCGGCCACGTTTACCATCAACCCCAGAACCGGTGACCTTGTCTGGGATGCCCCCAGGCAGGCCGGGCAATACAATGTGGCCTTTGTGATTGAAGAATGGCGGAAAGGATACGACGGCGGCTATGTCAAGATCGGTGAGATCGTGCGCGATATGCAGATCATTGTGGTAGAGACCGATAATATAGCCCCGGTTCTTACCCTCCCGGCCGATATCTGTGTTGAAGCCGGTGAAAAAGTAGAATTTGAGGTACTGGCCCAGGATGCCAACATCAGCCAGCAGCTGAAGCTTACCAGCTCAGGCGGTGTGTATAATAAAGACCCGGCCGGACGACCGTTCAGCTATATTCCGCCTGAGCCGGCAAAATTCTCAAGCACCCCGGCTGCAGGAAAAGTGACCGGTCGCTTTGAATGGCAGACCAACTGCCTCCACGCCCGTGAACAGGCCTATAACATTGTATTTAAGGTAGAAGATAACCCCGGCAGGTTTACCACCTCACTGGTAGATCTGAAATCATTGAACATCCGTGTTTTACCGCCCCGGCCCAAAGCACTGGTAGCCGAAGCCGCTGATAACGGCAACCGCCTCTCGTGGAAGCCGCTGACGGCGTGCAATGATAACGGTAAAATCCTGGTGTACCGGAAAAGCGGCTGCAGCGGGTTAAACCCGGGTACCTGTACCTCCGGCATGCCCGCGGGCTGGGGTTACCAGCTGATCGGCGAGGTGACCACCAAAGACAGCACGTTCCTCGACGGCACGGCTGCCGAAGGAGAAATCTACAGCTACCGCCTAGTGACTGAAATTGCAGAAAACAATTTTATCTCCATCCGGAGCGCTCCTTCCGTAGAATTCTGTATCGGCTCAGATGTAAAGCCGGGCACCAGTGTCATCACCCGCGTTTCTGTGACCGAAACGTCGCGTTCGGCCGGGAAAATAGAAGTAAAATGGTCTTTGCCTCTGAATGTGGATCTGAACACCCTTCCTGCTGAACGGGTATACAAGCTGTACCGGGCCGAAGGGATCGGCGGGGAAAATTTCACCCAGATCCATACGAAAACTACAAGCTTCACCGATACCACCGATACGTATTTCCTGGATCAGAACCTGAATACGGAAGAAAAAGTATACCGTTACAAGGTGGAGATCTATACCGAAAGCAGCAAGTTAAGGGCCTCATCCCCTCCGGCTTCATCGGTGTTGTTGTCTGCCCGTACCGCCAACCAGGCTGTGCCGCTGACCTGGGAAGCCAACACCCCCTGGAGCAACGAAAATCATACGCATTACATTTACCGTCAGGATGCTTCTGACCGGTTTAACCTGATCCATAAGCTGGAGGTGACCGATGCCAATTCGTTTACCTATACCGACACCGGTGCCGATACGGAAAAAGGCGACGGAGACATCAGCACCGGGCTCATTAACGGGGAAACCTATTGCTACCGGGTTCTGACCCAAGGAGAATACGAGGCATTCAGCCAGCTGGGCATATTACCGAACTATTCACAGGTAAAATGTGCCACCCCGCTGGATCAGTCGCCTCCGTGTACACCCGAAATCAATGCCTCGGGCACCATCACCTGCGAGCAATATCAGAACAGTGATTTCTGTGATGAAAGTACCTTTGTCAATACCATCACCTGGAATAACCCCACTGACGGAGCCTCAGGCCCCTGCCGGAACGACATCATCAGCTACAACATTTATTTCGGGCGGTATGAGCTCACCGAGCCTTCGCTTATTGCTACCGTGCAGGCATCCGGGCTGAACACATTTACGCACCGGAAGAACCGTACAGAAGGTTTTGCCGGATGCTACTATATCGCGGCCGTTAATTCATTGGGGCTGGAAAGCGCGCTCAGTGGCCGGGTCTGCTTTGATAACTGCGAAAAATTATCGTTTCCGAATGTATTTTCACCCAACGGCGACGGGAAGAACGATACTTTCACCCCCATGAACTGCCCGGCATTCATCAAAGATGCAAAAATGGAGATCTACGGGGCGCACGGACAACGGGTCAGAAGTATTCTTTCAGCCGATATGGAATGGGACGGAAAAGACAATAACGGGCGCGAGCTGGCCTCCGGAACGTATTACTACGTAGTTACGGTCAACTTTGAGCGGCTGGATCCGAAGGGCAGCACTAAGGAATACAAGGGATACGTTACACTGATCCGGTAAGAGAACGGGTTTTCGTCTTCGCTTTCGGTTCTCGTCTTCGCTCGAACTGACAGGAACCGGCGCCACTTGTCAGTTCGAGCGTAGTCGAGAGGCATATTAGGTTTATCTTACCCCATGCATCAGCTTTTTAATGACCGGCCGTGAAATAACGGCCAGAACAGCAGCACCAAAAGCAATGGAGGCCAGCATCCAGAAGAAATAGCTGATGCCTTTTTCATCGGCTACACGGTCAATGCTTTCACCGAATTTGGCCGCGGCTTTCATGCCGATGGCTACGGCCAGGTACCAGATACCGAACATCACGGCGATCATACGGGCAGGTACCAGCTTACTTACATACGACAGGCCCACCGGAGAGATACAGAGCTCACCCATGGTAAAGAAAAGATACACCAGGATCAGCCAGATCATGCTTACCGAGGCGGTGCGGGCACCTACTTCAATAGAACCGGCCCCAAAGGCAATACAGGCTGCCCCGATGGCCAGCAGCAACATGCCCAGGCCGTATTTGTAGTTGGCCGGCGGATTGAAACGGCTGTCCCAGAATTTCGTAAAAAGCGGAGCCAGGCTGATCACAAACAGCGAATTCAGCGTACTGAACCAGGAAGCGGGCACTTCGAGGGTTTCCCGGGAAAACTGGTTTTTGAGCATCCAGAGGGCAATTCCCCACACAATAACAAAGCTGGAGCCGAGAATTACATTGGCCAGCGTATAATGCCGGAAAGTTTGCCCGAAAAGCTTAAACAACACCCAGGTTATAATGCCCAGCGGAATAACCGTGAGAGACGCATTGGCCAGCTTAAAAATAAGCCCGGCATTTCCTTCCAGCATGCGGTGGGTATAGTCTCTTGCAAAAATGGTGAGCGTACCCGGAGCCTGCTCAAAAATAGCCCAGAAGAAGGCGGCAAGAAAAGCAAAAAAGGTAACGGCAATCATACGGTCACGAATAACCCGCGAATACCGGGGAATCCGGATGAGCAGCAATACCAGGAAAAGCGCAAGGGCCAGTAAAATGGTGAAGTTGTTGCCTGAAAACCCGAGTACGCTGAAATCGAAGATATCAACAGCCCCTTTCGAAATAATCTTTACCGGTTCAAAGACGATCCAGAGCAGCCCGAGAAGGATCATAACACCGATCAGCACCAGCTGAAACGCCGTAAACGGGTTACGCTTGTCTTCATCTGTTACGGCTTTCTGTACATTTTCTCCCTGCGTGGCTTTTTTAGGCTTTAAACCTATATTTCCAAAAATATCCTGGGAAAACCAGAACTGCAGGAGTCCGAAGAACATAAAAATACCGGCCAGGCCAAATCCCAGGCTCCAGCCTACCTGTTCTCCCAGGTACCCGCACAGCAGGATTCCGAAAAACGAGCCCGAGTTCACGCCCATATAGAATATGGTATAGGCCCCGTCTTTCTTTTCCGGGTGGTCTTTGTAAATCTCTGACAGGATAGAGGTCATGTTAGGCTTGAAAAACCCGTTACCAAAAACCAGTAAAATAAGGCCTGTATAGGTAAAGAACGGGGTTTCTGCCGCCATAGAAGCATGGCCCAGGGTCATCAGGAAAGCACCTACCACCACCGCCAGCCGGTAACCGATGATATTATCGGCAAAATAGCCGCCCAGCATGGTAGACAGGTACACGAGGCCCACATAAGAGCCGAAAAGGGCCATGGCCTGTTCCCGGCTCCAGTCCCAGCCGCCGTCGCCTATGGTAGACGTCAGGAAAAGTACGAGCAGCGCCCGCATCCCGTAAAACGAGAAGCGCTCCCACATTTCTGTAAAAAACAAGACAAATAAACCGGACGGGTGGCCTAAAACTTTGGATTTAAAAAAATCAGGGTTGGTCTCAGCAGACGGGTTCATACGATAATTCAGGATAGACTATTAAACAAAACTACGAAAAAGTATTGATATTCCGGCTATCAGCGGCAACAACAAAGGGGATTACCCGCCCAACGGCTTTGAACCTCCTGAATAAAAAAGCCCGGAAAAGACACAAAATGTATTTGCGTTCTTTCCGGGCTCCTTCTCCTGAATTTTTAATTTTATTCCGTTCCGGCCATTTCAATCATCAGCGAGAGCTCATCTACCAGCTTATCGGCACTGCCGCTGAAGCCGATAGAAGTGAACCGGATATTTCCTTTCTTATCAAGAACAAATTTGGTGGGGATACCGCTAACCCCGTACGAGTCGATTACTTTATTGTCCAGGTCAAGCAATACCTCAAACGGATAAGCTCCTTTTTCAATAAACGCAGCTACTTCTTTCTTGATGTCCTTCCCGTTTTCCCAGGCGTTGATAAATACAAATTTTACATTGGGATCGTCCTTGTATTTTTCCTGTGCTTTTTTCATCCCGGGGAAAGACGCGATGCACGGTCCGCACCAGGTAGCCCAGAAATCAACAATCACGGTTTTGCCCTTCAGCTCTTCCAGCTTTACTTCTGACCCGTCGAGGTTCAGCAGAGCAAATACCGGTGCCGGTTTGTTCTGCTGTTTTTTCATCAGCTCTTCCCGCATTTTCTCTTTTGCTTCTACCTCCAGTGAGGCGATATACGCGTCAAAGCCTTCTTCCGAATTTTTTTCTTTTACGTAAGCTCTTTTCAGTACCTCTTTAATTTCCGAGCCCGATTTCCCGTCTACCACAAACTTTTCCAGCTGGGGTTTATATTCACTGTACGGCAATATTTTTTCGGCCAACTGGGCGTACATACCGTTATAGGCGGGATTACCCCCTTCGGCTACGGTAATGGCCGCATCTTTTGCATATTTATAGCCCTCTTCATACTTCCCTGATTTGAAAAGAACAGCACCATACGTGTCTGCATACATGGCATAGGTGCTTTTTTTCGGCTTTATTTTCTTTTCCGACTGTCCGGCGGCTACCGCCTTATCCCATTCCTCTTTGGCGTAAGAGGTGGCAAACCGGGCAAATTCTTCTGCTTTAGGAAGATCGGTTCCATCTTCATACATCTTCCAGGCAGTATTGTTGTAGAGCGATGCCAGCCTTACTTTATCATCAAACGGTAACGTTGTAATGGCATTCTGCAGGCCATCCCAGTCTTTGGCTGCCATATAGGCACTCAAAAGGTTGCTTTTCAGGTTGGGAACAGACGCCTTGCTGCTTTTGAAGTTCGGAAGGGTCTCTATATTGGCGATGATCTGTTCGTACAGCTCCTTTTTCTTCGCCAGGTCTTTTTCATTCGCAAACTTCGTGATCATTTCCTGGGCTACCCACGTGCCCTCCGGGAACCGGGTTTTCCTTTCTTCTGCCAAAGCTTTTACGTTGTCGGCCTGCTTAACCATGCTGTACAATTGCGACAGGTAAGTGTAGTCGGCTTCGGTTTTCAGGCCGGCCGGCTTAAATGCATCAATTTCCTGCTGAATGGCCGCACCTCCTTTCTCTTTATCGTCGGCCAGCTTCATCCGGAATACATTCAGCTTTGCGCTCCGGTTATCGGGGTGAAATTGCAGCTCCCGTTCCAGGGCCGCCAGTGCCCGTTCCTTATCGCCTGTTATACCCGATTCTTCACCGTAATACTGGTAAAAGTACGATTTGGCGATATTGGCATTTTTCCGCGGTTTACCGTTTTCATACAGCTCAATGGTATACCCGTTGCCCTGGTTATTGTCGGTGGCTCCGCCTGCCGTTACCGTGAAGTAAACCAGCGTGGCAGAGGTATCCGTTTTGAAGGTAGCGGTATATTTCCCGGCAGTACGCTTAGCCTGAAAATCCAGGTCGTCGGGAAACAGGCCTTTGAATTCCATTCCTGAGATTTTGACCGGAACCACGGCCGACGGCTTGTAGCTGATGGTGATGGCATCGCCCGGTTTGGGCTTTTCCGGCGAAAAAGTGAATTCACCCTGTGCAAAGGCAGCACACGAAAGCAGAGCAGAAAACGCGATAGTAAGGATCTTTTTCATGTGTTTAGAGTTTCATTGACGGCTAAAGATACGGAAATGATCGTAAAAAACCCAAATGATAACTATTTTTTTAGGTGCAGGAAGGTGCCTGAAAAGGAGCGGTGAACCGTTCCTTTTCAGGCACCTTCCTGCAGATTCTATCCGGTCCGGATAAGATTTCTTATTTCTTCTTCAGGTAAACATTCCCGCTAAAGCTGGTGATGCTGAAGTAAACCCCGCCATCGTTAATGGTATAATCGTAGCGGTCCAGGTTTCTCCTCCGGGTGGCAGACACCGAAGCAAGTGCCAGTTTTTCATTGACCCGTGCGCGCTGGCCCACCACCGTCACGCCTTCGTCACTGCGGAAATTAATATTACCCTGTCCTACACTTATTGCATCTCCGGAAGATGAAAAGCTGGATAATCCGTTAACAATCACGGCATCAAGCCGGTCATTTCCTGTTTTCTTTTCCACTTTCTTCAACTCAAAATCCGTGTATGCATTTCCTCTTGTCGAGTTCATGGTAAGATTGGCTTTGGTACTTGCCGGCAGGATCACTTCCACATCGCCGTCGGTATTGATAGAGCTGATCTTATCCTGGGCCAGTTTTGAAAATTCAATATGCGTGGTGCCGCCATAAGAAGAGTTATTGGCTATAATATTTCCTGAAAAATCCGAAATATTCATGTTACATCCGGTGCAGCTTACCTCCAGCTCACCTTCAAAAGACCGTACCTGCATGGGCTCTTTCCCGCCCCAATAGCCCATATGGCTTTCTCTGAACCGGGTCATTACGCCGTGCGGCACTTTTATAACATAGTTTTTGAAGAGCTTGTTGGCATTCGGGATATTGATTGTCAGTACCCTGATCTCTTCTTCTTTTTCCTCTCCTTTCTCATTGATCGATGTAACCACTTTAACGGTTTCTTCCTCTACCCGGGCAGAGATACCGGTATTATCCACTCCTCCGGCGGTTACCATCCGCAGTCCGGCCGCTTTCTCCGGCACTTTCCCTTCTCCGCCTTCGGCTTCAATGATCACGCTGTTTCCGGCATAGCCTTCAATCACCAGGCCTGAAGAAGGCCCTGTGATATTCACCAGCCCTTTAAAGTTCTTTACTTCGTACTGTTTCTTTTCCTGTGCTCCGGAAAAATGAGCGGCCATTAAAGCCCACGATACTAAAATCAGCTTTTTCATAATTTTTTTACATGTTTAAAACTTTTATACCAAATTCTGCCCGGTCCCTGATGTTTTCAGACACATCAGGGTTATTGATAATACCGGCAAAGACCGGCAGCGCCTTCACCTCTCTGAGTTCTATCAGTTTCGTTATTAATGCCATTTGTAAGGAAGGATCACGCTGCTCGGCCAGTGTCAGCACGAGGTTCTCCCGCATGGTCGGGCTCAGTTCAAAGCGGCCCACGGCATCCAGTGCTGCCAGGCGCACATTCACACTGGGGTCTTTTTCAAGGGTCTGAAAAAGCGCATCCATCAATGCCCCGTCGGCCGCATCCAGGTTATAGCTGTAATTGATGGCTTCCAGGCGGGAAGCCGCCGACTCCTGGCGTAACATAGCCAGGATCATTTTATGCTGCACCTCGTTGATCTCGCCTACTTCTTTCCTGATATTGGCCAGCTCCTCCATCACGGCCGGTTGTTTCCGTGCTGCTTTTTCCTGCCCGTGGCCTTCGGCCTCCTCTTTCACCCGGACGGTGTCGCGCAGGGTGATGTAGATGGGTTTCTCTACGGTAACGATCTCTTTCTCCGGTTTCCGGCTGCCGAAATAGTATGCCCCTGCCACCGCCAGGATCATGGCTGCATAGCGGAGAATCTCCCCGAAAGAAACCCGGAAACGCGGAGTTGCCTTGCTTTTTTCTCCTTCCAGGAAAGCATAGAAGTGGTCATTGGCCTCTCCGGACACTTCCGGCTGTACAGCTTCGGGCAATTCATTGAAAAGCTGCTTCAGCTCTTCAAATTCCTGTTGGGCTTCCGGGTTCTCCGAAAAGAAGCTGAGCAGCTCTTTTTCGGAGAGTTTCCCTTCCAGGTAGTCCGCAAAAATTTCTTCTACATTCTTCATTCCATTTGAAAATAAATTTCCCGTAAAATCTTTAGTCCCCGGTGTACCCTCACTTTCACCAGTGATACGCTGATCTGCAGTATTTCTGCGATTTCATCGTATTTCAGCTCTTCGTACCGGCTGAGAAGGATCACCTCCTTATATTCCGGCGGAAGCTTCTCCAGCGCCCGCTTCAGCTGGTATTCCTGCTCCCCGTCATAAGCACTGCTCTCATCTTCTATCTCCGTATCGAGCCCGGAAAACATATACCGGTTTTTCTGCAGGAAATCCTGGAGCACGTTCCGGGCTATCCTGAAAAGCCAGGGCCGGAACACATAGTTTTCTGCAAAGCTTTTCCGGTAATGGATGATCCGGTAAAAAACCTGCTGCATCAGGTCTTCCGAACTATCCCTGTTCACAGAACTCCGGCAGAAATATCCCAGCACAGGGCGTTTGTACCGCTCGTAAAGAACGGCGGCCTTGTCTAAATCTCCGCCTGCTACGGCCATCATGGCCTGCTCATCTGTCATAGGAGTTTCCTTCGGGTATTCTGTTTAGAAAAACCGGGTAAAAAGAGAAAGGTTACAACGGACTCAATTTTTTTTTTCAGGCGCCGGGTAAGCACACGGCAATTCCTGCATTAAAACTGTTCTTCCACCATGATGTCGGCAATCAGCGCTTCTATTTTGCGCGAAACCCACGGCTTGCAGAAATGGAACAGGACAAACAGCAAACTATACAGCCCTGTAATGCAGGCATAGCCTATCCAGTAGCTTCGGGTATAGTAATTAATGATAGCGGCAGCCAGGATGTTCAGAAGGAGAAAAATGATAAATATAAAAATGGCTACCAGCACATTCATGACTATCTTGGCCAGCAGCTTTTCTACCTTGGCCAGCAGTTCAAGCTTCTTTAATTCAAATTTAGACTCAGCAATCTTCAGGAGATTATCTTTGAGCTCGTCTATTTTCAGAAAGTCGGAAATTGATGTCTTTAAGCTCATAAGCAGGATGTTTTTAGTTTAAATCGCATCTACATTCACCACCACGTGTACGGATTTGAATTTCTTACCGGTAATCAAATTTACAATTTCTTTTTGAAGATACCGCTTGGTGGCCTGAATATTCATCTTGTCTTTTTCCAGCTTCAGCCAGATCACAAACAGGTATTTGTTACGGATACGCTCTACCAGCGCCTTCTCAGGCCCCATCACGCGCTGCGGGCCCAGGAAGCTTTTCAGTACTTCCGCCAGGTGTTCTGCCGCCTGGTGCGCCAGCACCTGGTCAGCATCTTTTACGGTAATTTCTATGATCCGGGAGAAGGGCGGATAATTATACCCCTCACGCTCCCGGAGCTCGGTTTCGTAAAAGCCTGTATAATCATGGGCCAGTACATATTGTAAAACGCGGTTCTGCGGGTTATTCGTCTGTATGAGCACCTTTCCTTTTTCTTCCCGCCGGCCGGCCCGGCCGCTTACCTGCGTAATCAGCTGAAAGGCCCTTTCTGCCGCCCGGAAATCAGGGAAGTGGATCATCTTATCGGCATTGAACACACCCACCAGGCTTACGCGGTCAAAGTCCAGCCCCTTGGAGACCATCTGGGTTCCCACCAGGATGTCCACGTCGCCCCCTTCAAATTCCCCGATAATGTGCTCGTATGCATTTTTGGTACGGGTGGTGTCCAGATCCATCCGCAGGATACGGGCTTCGGGAAAAAGCTCATGCAGGTCATCTTCGATACGCTCGGTTCCCACTCCCACCGATCTGACCCGGGGCGAGCCGCAGGCCGGGCATACCCGGGGTACAGGTTCGGTATAGCCGCAATAGTGGCACACCATGGTTTTTTCATGCAAATGATGGGTCAGCGTTACCGAGCATTGGTTGCAATGCGGTATCCAGTTGCATTCGGGGCAGTTTACATAGGGGGCGTATCCCCGGCGGTTCTGAAAGATGATGCTCTGCTTTTTTCGCTCCAGGTTTTCCCGTATCCCCTCCAGGAGTACCGAGCTGAATTCTTTCTGCAGGGTTTTGCTTTCCCGTTCTACCCGGAGGTTTACCAGCTGTATATCGGGAAGCTGTGCATCTCCGAAACGCTCGGAAAGGGTAACCAGCCCGTATTTCCCGCTCTGCGCCTGGTAATACGACTCAATAGACGGTGTGGCCGATCCCAGCAATACTTTAGCATGCATTTTCCCGGCCAGCATAATGGCCACATCACGGGCGTGATAACGGGGTGCCGGGTCAAACTGCTTATAAGAGGCCTCGTGCTCTTCGTCAACAATGATGAGGCCCAGGTCAGAAAACGGCAGAAAGACCGACGACCTTACGCCCACCACAAAGCGGAATTTCTTTTCCAGCACCCCCCGCCATACTTCTACCCGTTCATTGTCTGAAAATTTAGAATGGTATACGCCCATGGTATCGCCGAAAACCCGTTTCAGCCGGCGTACAATCTGGGTGGTCAGTGCAATCTCCGGGAGAAGGAAGAGCACTTCCGTACCCGAGTCCAGCGCTTTTTTGATGATATCAATGTATATCTCGGTCTTGCCGCTCCCGGTAATGCCGTGAAACAGCACTACATCTCTCTCGTTAAAGCGGGCCATGATTTCATCTGACGCCCGCTGCTGGACCTCTGAAAGCATGATTTCACCTCCCCCGCTTTCATTGCCAAACCGCGACACCCGTACCTCAAACTGTTCAAAAATTCCTTTTTCCAGCAGGCTGTTCAGCGCTGCATCTGAAATTCCCTGCTCTTTGAAAACGGACTTCTCCACGCCTTCCCGGTTGCGGTAAGGCAGCTCTTCCACAGGAATCAGGCTGAGGTATTTTAGCAGGGCTTCCTGCTGCTTCCGGGCTTTCCCCAGGCTTTCTACCAGCAACAAAACATTTTCATCCGATTCGTATTCCCCGGCCAGGCGGATCATCCTGACCCGTTTGGGCCGGTATCGCTCACTGACCTCCTCGTAGAGCACCACCGCATGTTTGGCCACCAGGCCTTTGATGAATTTCGCCAGGTCATTATCGCCGATCAGGCGCGCCGATTCTTCGTAGGAGAGCGAGTCTTCGCGGATGAGCACATCCAGGAACGATCGTTCCAGCTCATTCAGAAGCTCGTGATGATTGAAATCAGGGTTGTATTGAATTTTTGACTGCGAGCTGATCTTCAGCCCGGAGGGCAGGGCCACATTCAGCACTTCGCCCGCCGTGCACATGTAGTATTCTGCCACCCATTGAAAAAGCCAGAGCTGGTAGCCGGTGACCACCGGTTCGGTATCCAGCAGCTCCCGGATGTATTTGGCCGGGTATTTCTCAGGCGGCGTATCGTGCAGCCTGACCACCAAGGCCGTCACTACCCGTGATTTACCAAATTCTACCACCACACGCGCCCCCGTTTTCACCAGGGGGGCAATCTCCCGCGGCAACCGGTAGGTAAAAAACTGCGGAACAGGCACGGGCAGAACCACATCAATGAAAAGCGCTGTGTTTTCCATAACACAAAGTTAAACCCGGATCATGCATTACTGACGGGCTACGCTATAATTTTACTTCGTACCCGTTGCACCATCCGGGCTACACCAGCTGCCCGTAAACGAGCGGTTGTTTACAGTTCTCCTTTCTTCATCCGGTTAACGGCATAATCTACTGCCCGGGCCGTGAAGGCCATATACGTCAGTGAAGGGTTCTGCGTAGAAGTAGAGGTCATAGAGGCACCATCGGTCACAAATACATTCTGGCAGTGGTGCAGCGCATGCCATTTATCGAGGAGCGAGGTTTTGGGGTCATGGCCCATCCGTACGCCGCCCATTTCATGGATATCATTGCCGGGGTTTCGCTTGGATTCATGGGTTTTAATGTTTTTGAAACCCGCTTTTTCAAACATTTCGGTAAATTGATCCATGTAATCCTGCTCCATTTTTTTATCGTTCTCATCGTAATCGATGGAAATTCTGAGCAGCGGAATTCCCCAGGCATCTTTTTGGGCGGAATCCAGGGCCACGTAATTGCTTTCTTTCGGAATGGTCTCGCCCATCATGTGTGAGCCAACCGACCAGTAATCGTTGTACTTCCGGGTATCCAGGCCGTTTTTCAATTCTTCTCCCCAGCCTTCACCGCCGTAGTAGGGGCTTCTCGAGGCCTGGAAACCGGCCGCATACCCTCTCAGGAAGTCGGTTTCCTGCTTTTCCACATTCCGGAAACGCGGAACATACGGAGAATTCGGCCTTCTGCCGTCTGTGGTTTTATCCAGGAAGCCCTCGTATTCGGCCGAAATGGTCCGGTTGTAATTATGAAATGCCACGTATTTACCCAGCAGGCCGCTGTCGTTACCGAGCCCGTTAGGAAAACGGGAAGAGGTACTGTTCAGCAGGATCAGGTTGGAGTTCAGCGCTGCGGCATTCAGGAAAATGACTTTGGCAAAGAAATCAATTTCTTCTTTGGTGTTGGCATCAATAACCTTCACCCCGCTGGCCTTGCCCAGCTTTTCATCGTAAATGATAGAATGTACCACTGAATGCGGGCGCAGGGTCATGTTGCCGGTTCTTTCTGCTGCCGGAAGCGTAGACGAGTTGCTGCTGAAATACCCGCCATACGGACAGCCCCGCTCACAGATGGTGCGGTGCATGCATTTTGAACGGTTCTGATCCAGGTAAATCTGGCGGTTATCGGTCAGGTGGGCACAACGCCCCTGGATAATATTCCGGTCTTTGTAATGCTTGCTGACCTGCTGCTGGAAGTACGACTCCACACAGTTCATTTCATGTGCGGGCAGGAACTCGCCGTCGGGCAGGTTCTTCAGCCCGTCGCGGTTGCCTGAAATCCCGGCAAAGCGCTCCACATAGCTGTACCAGGGCGCAATATCGGCATAACGGATGGGCCAGTCTACGGAGAAGCCGTCACGGGCCGGTCCTTCAAAATCAAAATCAGACCAGCGCTGGGTTTGCCGGGCCCACAGCAGCGACTTCCCGCCGGTCTGGTATCCCCGCAGCCAGTCGAAAGGCTTTTCCTGGATGTACGGATGTTCATTATCTTTGACAAAGAAATGCTCGGTACCTTCGTAAAAGGCGTAGCAACGGCTGGCGATAGGGTTGGCTTCTTTCACCTCGCGTGTCAGCTGGTTCCGGTGTTCAAACTCCCAGGGCATCATATTGGTGGTAGGATAGTCGGTAATGTGCTTTACCTCCCGGCCTCTTTCCAGCACCAGTGTTTTCAGTCCTTTTTCGCAAAATTCTTTGGCTGCCCAGCCACCGCTGATCCCTGAGCCTATAACAATGGCGTCAAAGGTGCGGTCTTTTACAGAGTCTATATTGATATTAGGCATTTTCATTAAGGTTTACACAGCCTATGTAACGGCCGGGAATGAATTCAAACTGACGGATATTCGTCATTACATATTCGGAAGAATTGTAGCCCCGCACGGTCAGGCCCTTTAACAGGCTGATGAATTTGTCATCTTCGGGGAAAGACTTTAAAACTTCCAGCCTTTCGGCAGGAGTGGTCAGCTTAAATGCTTTGGAAAACATTTTTTTGGATTGCTTATCGAGCTCTACCAGCCCATCACCGAATAGTGTCTGCGCCTCCGGGTCATAGCAATCGGTGAGCATTTTGGCCACAAAAAGGTCTACTCCCAGCGACTTCGCACCCGGAGTACCCGTTTCAGGAATGATGGCTTCTACGGCTGCTGCCAGAATGGCCTGCCTGTTTTCATTGAATAAGGTTGAATCCCCGATTTTTGATTTATTCCACCAAACCAGTCCCGCCGGAATGGCTACCGCTGCAGCGGCACCGAGGCTTATTGCTTGTCGTCTGTTCATACTGCCAAGTTTGAGGCAATTTAAAGCAATTTATGGAAAACAGCATTACACAAAGAAAGAAAAACTTGCTTTTGGAGCAGTTTCCGATATTTGATTCTGAAAATGGAAAATCTTATCCGTAAATACTGTTCTATATATAAATCACATTGAACCGTAAATCCAGCGGATCAAACACGGCAAACAGCTTATCGATAAATGCCGGGTCATTCAGGAAAAAGTTCAGGAAATTATCTTTTCGCTCCTGCTGGCTTCCGCCGGGGAAAAGCTTCTCTTTGAGGCCGGTCAGCTGGCTTATAGCAGTATCGAATTTGCGTTCTTCGGCCTTTTTGATACGGGCTTCGAGGTGATTCAGGCTTTTCAGGGCCTTGGTTTTTTCCGCCTCAATGACTCCTTCGAGCGTGGGGTCTACTTCCCGGGCTTTTGAAACAATGGCTGCAAAGGCTGCTGCAATTGCATCCTCTTCGGTTTTCAGGCTGAGGCTGTTTTCCGAATGCTTTTCCACATAGGTTTTCCGGAGGGCGGCATCGTCAAGATAAAGCTCTTCCACGCTTACACCCAGCTTGTCCATCCGCTTTTTCAGGCTTCCGTTAACCACCAGGGCCATATTGCGGGGAAGCAGCACAGGAAACGCCACATTGTAATGTTCAAAAATACCCTTCAGCTGCAGCCAGTAAGCCAGTTCAGAGGGGCCACCAAGGTAAGCCAGGTTCGGCAGGATCATTTCCTCGTAAAGCGGCCGCATGGCTACGTTCGGGCTGATCTTCTCGGGGCTTTCATCGAGCAGGGCCTTCATTTCACCGGGGGTGAAGCTGATAGCCGTATCCACCACCGTATAGCGGTCACCGTTAAATTCAATTCTTTCCCGCAGGCCTGAGTCTTTATAAAACAGGTTGATATCGCGGCCGTTGATCTGTGGCTTATACCCCAGCTTTTCCAGCTCAGCGCTGCTGGCATCCAGCGCTTTTTTTACAGAATGGTTCTGCAGCTCATCCCACATTGCCGGTGCAAAGAGGCGTTTGAGCTCGTGGTCATTCCCGTCTACACATACCAGGCCGTGCTCCCCGAAAAGGGCATGCATATACCGGCGCACCGCGCCTGCCAGCGTATCGTTTTCAGCATAGGCCTGCCGGAAGACCTCCGGTTTATCTTTCAGCTCGTCAAAGATCCTGCTGATTCCTTCCGGATCCATTTCGCCTACCGCTCCTTTCTGATCCGTTTCCCAGGTATATTTCTGACCAAAAAGATGAAACGAGGCGATTTCTTCAAAGTCATGGTCTTCGGTGGCCATCCAGTATACCGGCACAAAATTATACTCCGGCATAGCCGCCTTTAACTGAGCGGCCAGGTTAATGGTGCTTACAATTTTATAAATCACATACAGGGGGCCGGTAAAGATATTGAGCTGGTGGCCGGTGGTAACGGTAAAGGTATTTTCCTGCAGGAGGAGGTCCAGTCGGGGCAGGTTTTCCATACCGGCATACTGGCGCTTCAAAGCTGCCGTAAGAACAGCCCGGTGCGTAAATTTCTTCGCTTTTACCTGAGCTCTGAACCCTTCTATATCGGGAAAATGGCCATAAAGCGGCTTCAACTCCTCCCGACGGCTTACATAATCCAGAAACAGCTTCGGAAAGTTGGCGACCTGCCCAAAGGGCAGCTTTTTAATTTCAGATTGCAATTATTCGACTTTTTCAGATTAAAACAATCCCCCGCCGGTTTCAGTTTCCCGTATACCTTTATTTGTATCTTTGTACCCGGATCAGGGTTAAATTAAAAACAGATTTGGGTATTCGGGAAACATCGGACGGTTCGGTAACTTTCTATTCGGAAAAATACGGTCAGACCTACCATTCCATACACGGCGCCAGAACGGAGTCGGAGCGGGTATTCATAGAGCTGGGGCTGACGTATGCCGCTACCGTATTTCATGAGCTGAATATCCTGGAGGTGGGCTTCGGAACGGGTCTGAATGCCTGGCTGACGCAGCAAAAGGTTGCCAGGGGGCAGATCCCGGTAAATTATACAGGCATTGAAGCCTACCCGCTGGCTCCTTCCGACTACCAAATGCTGCCGCCTGAACTCTGCACTCTGCAGGAACTGCCGTGGGAGGTGCCGCACACCATTTCTCCAGGTTTCAACGTTATTAAGAAGAAGGCCCGGCTGGAAGATTTTCACAGTGACACCCTCTTTCACCTGGTTTATTTTGATGCCTTCTCCCCCGATGCGCAGCCTGAGCTCTGGTCAGCAGATATATTCGTCCGGATAGGGAACATGATGTGCAACGGCGGGGTTATTACTACATATTGCTCCAAAAGTTCGGTACAGAAGAACCTGCGATCTGCCGGCTTCACCGTTGAAAAGCACCCCGGGCCTCCCCACAAAAGAGAGGTTCTCCGGGCCATAAAAAAATGATTACCGTGAAAAAAATATCCCTGCTGCTCTTTTTCAGCCTGTTGTATATCACCGGTTATGCCCAGTTCCTGGATGACCGGCAAAGCACAGCCCAGGTGCTTAAAGGGCTGGATTACCTCTACAACCTGCAGCCTGCCCAGGCGGAGGCTGAATTTGCACCGGTGAAAGCCAAATATGCAGATCATCCCGTGAAATTTTTACTGAACGCCCTGCAAATTCAATGGAAGAACATTCCCATTGACCAGCAGCCGGCCGCTTTGAATTCTTACCTGGCTGAGCTGAACAAATGCGTGGAGGCCAGCCACCGGTATTATGAGATACCGGCCTACAAAATGGAATGTACTTTCTTCCTGCTGGCGGGACACGGTTTCCTGGCCCTTGCAGAAAATTACAAAGGCAGCTTTATCAACGCTACCCAGGAGGCCCGTAAGGCCCTCCGGTATTTTAAGGAAGGGAAAAAATACAAGAACAGCAACGCCGAGTTCCTGTTTGCCAACGGCCTCTATAATTATTACCGCGAGAGATACCCGGAAACCAAGCCCATTGTAAAACCCATTATGGTCTTTTTTGATTCGGGGAATAAAGCGCAGGGACTGGCCGAGCTGGAAAAATCGTTCCGGAGCTCGGTTTTCAGCCGTACCGAAGCCGGTATGTACCTGCGGGATATCTACATCAAATACGAAGCTAATTTCGGGAAAGCCCTGTATTTCTCGTCTGAAGTTTTTAAAGATTATCCCCAGAATTTCATTTTACGGGCCGGCCATATCGAAACGCTGCTGCTCAACCTGAAATTTGATGAGGCCGAAAAGCTTAACGAAGCCCTGCAGTCGAATACTAATCCGGTGGCCGCCCTCTCGTACCATATGTTTGACGGATATATACAGGAACACAAGTATAAGAACTTTTCACAGGCAAAAGCCGCCTACCAGAAAGCTCTTAAAGTAAAATACAATGACCGGTATACCAAAGAATATGTGGCTTTTGCCTATCTTGGCCTGGCCAGGATTGCCGTGCACGAAGGAGACAATGCCAATGCCCGGAATTACTATAAGCAATGCCTGAAATATGCCGAGTACCTGTGGCTCATTACCGTGGCAAAAGAGGAACAGAAGAAAATAGCGTAGGCCGCCTGCGCAGAACCAATTTATACCGATGAAAAATTATATTATCAGAAATGCGGCTATTGTCAATGAAGGAACCATCTCTTACCAGGATGTACTCATCCAGAGCGGCCGGATTGAAAGAATTGATCCGGTGGTGGACAAGCTAACCAACCATAAAGAGATCAATGCCGAAGGGCTGTACCTGCTGCCGGGGGTGATTGATGACCAGGTGCACTTTCGGGAGCCCGGTCTTACGCATAAGGCCTGTATTGCTACCGAGTCAAAAGCAGCCCTGGCCGGAGGTACCACCAGCTTTATGGAGATGCCCAATACCGTTCCGAATACCCTCACACAAGAGCTGCTGGAACAAAAATATGCCCTGGCCGAAAAAACCTCCTGGACCAACTATTCCTTTTTCATGGGCGGCTCTAACGATAATTATGAAGAGGCCATGAAAACCGACCTGGCCAAGGTATGCGGTCTTAAGCTTTTTATGGGAAGCTCTACCGGCAATATGCTGGTGGATAATGAAGATACGCTGAACCGTTTCTTCGGAAATTTTGAAGGGCTGATCGCCACCCACTGCGAAGACGAAGCTACCGTAAAGACCAACCTGGCCCATTACAAAGCACTTTACGAAGGAAAAACCCCGCCCTACGATATTCACGCCCTGATCAGGAACGAGGAGGCCTGCTATAAGTCTTCTTCATTTGCCGTTGACCTGGCAAAGAAAAACGGTACCCGGCTGCATATTCTCCATATTTCCACGGGCGAAGAGCTGGAGCTGTTTGACAACTCCCTGCCCCTTTCCCAAAAAAGGATCACCTCAGAAGTGTGCGTCCATCACCTGTATTTTGATGCCGAAGATTACCGGCATTTCGGTAACCTGATCAAATGCAACCCGGCCATTAAGCACAATCACCGCGACAAGCTGATGCAGGGGCTGCTTGATGACCGCCTGGACATTGTTGCCACCGATCACGCCCCGCATACCCTGGAGGAGAAAAGCACCGATTACTGGACCGCCCCTTCGGGTGTTCCGCTGGTGCAGCACAGCCTGCAGATCATGCTGGATTTTTACCTGCAGGGAAAGATCAGCCTGGAGAAGGTAGTAGAAAAAATGGCCCATGCCCCGGCCGATTGCTTCAGGGTCAGGGAGCGGGGGTATATCCGCGAGGGGTACTGGGCCGACCTGGTGCTGGCTGACCTGCACAAGCCCTTCACCGTAACGGGAGAGTCGCTTCAGTACCGTTGCGGCTGGTCACCGTTTGAGGGAAAAACCTTTGGTTCTACCATTGTGAAAACCTTTGTTTCAGGAGAATTGAAGTATGATAACGGCGAATTCTTTTTTGACGAAGCTGGCAGACGCCTGACGTTCAACCTGCGGTAGAAATCTTTTAAACGGGCTTCTACCGGGCCGGCGTCAGCAGGATCTCCTCAATTGTTTTTCCTGCGGGGTCAATTATTTTGATGGTTCCTTTGGTTTCATTCAGGTCTACCCTGAGAACATTATTATTGGAATTGACAATGACAGGAAAGTGAACCGCGCTGTCCTGCTTCCGGATCACCTGCCGGTGCAAATGGCCGGCAAGCATCACCTGAACCCCTGCTTTATTCAACGGTACCGGGTACCCGGTTTCAGGTGGTTCAGGGATACAGGAGCGCCTGTTAGCCCCTGGATGTAGGGCAGATGGGTAATTTTTAAAGACTCCTGAGCCTGTAAAGCCAGGCCTGCCGACAGGAATAAGAAAAAACTTACTATTTTTTTCATGGCTATTTCAGCTTATAAAATTCACTATGCAGTGCTTTCAGCTCGGCTTCCGGTATTTTGACCACCCTGCGGTCGTAGGTCATCAGCCCGTTTGTTTCTATTTCCACATCTGTAGTCTGGGTATACACTGCGGCAGAAAGCCCTTTGCTGATCAGTACCTTCAGCGATTCCATAAATTCGGTATAGCGTTTTTTGAGATCTTCCCTATTCTTAAAGCTCTGGTAGCCCCAGTTGTTCTTATCCTGCCAGGTATGGCCTTCGAGAGGCAGGCCCAGGCCGCCGAATTCTCCCAGCACCAGCACCCGGTCTTTACCGAAATACTGCGGATCAGGCATCTGGGGTTCGGGATAATGGTGAATGTCCAGGATATCTCCCACAGGGTAAAAGTTTCCGCCACTGGCACTGTTCACCAGGCGGGTGGGATCATGCTCTTTGGTCCACTCTGCTATCTCCCGGGTCTTAAACTGGCCCCAGGCTTCATTGAACGGCACCCACACCACAATACACGGGAAATTATACAGGGCATCCATGATATTTTTCCATTCTTTCCGGTAAATGGCTTCTGAAACTGTCGTGCGGTCTTTCTCCAGCTTCCTTCCGCTGATATTGCCCAGGCGCATGTCCCACGCGTTTCCGCCCAGGTCTCCGCTGGGCATATCCTGCCAAACCAGGATCCCCTCGCGATCACAATGGTAATACCAGCGGGCCGGCTCTACTTTGATGTGCTTCCTGATCATATTAAAGCCCATTTCCCTGGTTTTTACCACGTCAAACCTGAGGGCTTCGTCAGTAGGTGCGGTGTAAAGTCCGTCAGGCCACCAGCCCTGATCCAGCGGACCGTACTGGAACAGGAACTCATTGTTCAGCACCATCCGTTGCAGCCCGTTTTCATTGGCTTTCACCGACAGCCTGCGCATGGCAAAATAAGACCGCACCTCATCGATTACTTTTCCTTTACGGATCAGCGAAATTTTCAGGTCATACAAAAACGGTTGGGCAGGTGACCACAGCTTTGCATTATGGATGGTTATTAATTCTGCTTCCCGGCCCGCAGCTACCTCTTGTTCCGCTACCTTCGTGTTTCCATCCCACGCCTCCACTTTTACCATATCTCCGGCTTCTGTACCCGATGTTTCGGCAAGCACAGATACGGTTTTCCGGTCGATATCCGGCGTATTTCGGGTGCTCCTGATATAGCTCTTCGGTACGCCTTCCAGCCACACGGTCTGCCAGATGCCGGTAACGGGCGTATACCAGATACCGTTGGGTTGGTTTACCTGCTTGCCGTTAGGCTGTGGGCCTTTATCGGAAGGATCCCACACCGAAATCAGCACCTCCTGCTTGTTTCCTTTTTTCAGGAACGGCGTGATGGAAAACGAAAACGGATCATAGCCTCCTTCATGCGTACCTGCCGGCTGGCCGTTAATAAATACCTCGGTTTTCCAGTCTACCGCCCCGAAATGCAGGATTACCTCCTTGTCCCGGATCGATTTATCGATATTTATCGTGGTCTTATACCAAAGCGTGCTGTCTTTTCCTACTCTCCGGCCTACACCTGAAAGTGCCGATTCTACGGCAAAAGGCACCAGGATTTTTCCTTCAAATGCCTGTGGCCGGGCGTTCACCGGCACAATGGCGTATTCCCATAACCCGTTCAGGTTTTGCCAGCCATCCCTTACCAGCTGCGGCCGGGGATATTCATCCAGGGGTTTTTCAGGGTTGACTTTTTCTGCCCA
This sequence comes from Leadbetterella sp. DM7, assembly GCF_040829825.2. Taxonomy (NCBI): domain Bacteria; kingdom Pseudomonadati; phylum Bacteroidota; class Cytophagia; order Cytophagales; family Leadbetterellaceae; genus Leadbetterella; species Leadbetterella sp. DM7. Next base: position 58,125 of record NZ_JBFOLH020000006.1, read on the forward strand.
CGGGGTTGTCGGCTTGCCGGGTATCATCTGCCATTTATCCTGAGCAAAAGCACTTACAGAGATCAGTAAAGAGAAGAGCAATAGTTTGCGTTTCATATCCAGGGTTGATTTCCTACGAAAATAAAGCATTTTGTGTAAGCCCCCAAACAGCTTCTTGAAAATCACTCTATTTTGGTTTATCTTGCCTTTTTCTTTTATACCCTCTTTTTATGAATACCGGAAATTTCCTCAGATTGTGCTTTTTTGTACTCCTTCCTCTTTCCCTCCCGGCACAACGGGTAAGCGACCTGGGTATACGGGTGGGTGTGCTCCCTTCCGGAAAATACAATGCCATTACCGATGTGCCCGGCGTAAAGGTAGGGCACAAAACGCTGACACAGGGCGATAATATCCATACCGGTGTCACAGCTATTCTTCCGCACCCGGGAAATATATTCCAGGAAAAAGTACCCGCAGCAGTTTATATTGCCAATGGTTTTGGCAAGTTGACGGGCATCAGCCAGGTGCAGGAGCTGGGAAACCTGGAAACGCCCGTTATACTAACCAATACCCTGTCGGTACCCGTAGCAGCTGACGCGCTCATTGATTATACCCTGTCTCAGAAGGGAAACGAAAAGGTGAAGTCGGCGAATTTTGTGGTAGGCGAAACCAATGACGGTTATCTTAATGATATTGCCGGAAGGCATGTCAGGAAACAGGATGTACTGGAGGCCCTGTCGGCGGCTTCGGACGGACCGGTGCAGGAGGGCAACGTAGGGGCGGGTAACGGTACGGTTTGTTTCGGATGGAAAGGAGGAATCGGCACGGCTTCAAGAGTGTTGCCCGGAAAGTCGGGCGGCTATACGGTAGGCGTACTGGTTCAAAGCAATTACGGCGGTGTGCTGTATGTAAACGGTGTGCCTGTAGGGCAGGAGCTGGGAAAGCATTTCCTGCACGACCAGCTGAATGACCCGGCAGATGGCTCCTGCATGATTGTGGTAGCTACCGATGCCCCGCTGACCTCCCGTAATCTTGAGCGGCTCGCCAAAAGAGCTGTCCTTGGCCTGGGCAAGACGGGCGGCATAGCCTCAAACGGCAGTGGCGACTATATCATTGCATTTTCTACAGCTACCGGATTGCGGGTACCCCATTCTTCTGCTTCTCCAAAATACGAAGTATCCGAATTACGGAACGATGAGGTTTCTCCCCTGTTCCTGGCCGTCATTGAAGCCACGGAAGAAGCACTTTTAAATTCTCTTTTCATGGCGGAGACCGTGAAGGGAGCATCAGGAACCGTGGAGGCACTGCCAAAGCAGAAAGTACTGGAAATTTACAGAAAATACAGGAAGTAAATATATTTATACCTATAAGGTTTTAATTGCTTCTCCTCAATTCTTCCGCAAAATTTATCTCCGGAAAATTGTTTCCTAAATAAGAAACCTGTAATTTTGTTTTACACATGCAACTTATATGGACAATTACAGATTTCGGGTTCAGTTTTTAGAAGACGCAAAGCAATTCCTGGATTGCCTTGACGAAAAAACAAGAGGAAAAATCCTGTATAACATCTGGAAATCCCGTAGCGTAAATGACAAGGATCTTTTCAAAAAACTACAAGACGAAATCTGGGAATTCAGGACAAAGTACAATAAGACTTATTACCGGCTTTTTGCATTTTGGGACAAAACCGACAGTACCCACACCGTCGTAATTTCAAGTCATGGTCTGATTAAAAAAACAGGCAAAATTCACAAAAATGAGATTGAGAAAGCTGAAAAAATAAGACAGAAATATTTTAACGACAAATGAAGACGTACACTTTAGAAGAGCTGACCGATCAATACATCGGCAAAAAAGGGACAAAGAAACGGGATGTCTTTGAAAATGAATTACGCCTCGATCTGTTGGGGCAGACCATTAAACAAGTCAGGCAGGAACGTAACCTTACCCAGGAAGAGTTAGGAAACCTGATAGGTGTGAAAAAGGCTCAAATTTCCAAAATTGAAAACAGCACTACCGATGCCCGGTTCACCACACTCCTCAAAGTGTTTGAAGCATTGGGCGCAAAAGTCAACTTTCATGTGGAACTGAAATAAAGGATGCCTAAGCAGCATCCTTTTTAATTTCATATAGCGACGAATGCTCAAATTTTGAGCGGGCGTAATCTTCGGTTACGCTGAAGTGTTTTACCGCTTTATCCGATGGCAGCTCAAACATGGCATCTGTCAGGATGGCTTCGCAGATGGAACGAAGCCCGCGGGCGCCCAGGTTAAACTTAACGGCCTGGTCTACGATATAGTCCAATGCCGCCTCCTCAAAAACCAGCTCGATATTTTCCATTTTAAACAGCTTCTGGTATTGCTTCACCAGGGCGTTCTGCGGTTCGGTAAGGATACGCTTCAGCGTATTCCGGTCTAAGGGATTCAGGTAGGTCAGCAACGGCAGACGACCGATCAACTCAGGGATCAGCCCGAACGACTTCAGGTCCTGCTGCGTCACGTAGCGCATCAGGCTTTCTTCCTTGTTCAGGTCCACGCCTTTCCCGTCCTGCCGGAAGCCGATGGGCGATGTATTGATGCGCTTGGCAATATGCCGGGCAATTCCGTCAAACGCCCCGCCACAGATAAAGAGAATGTTCTCGGTATTTACCTGCACCAGCTGCTGGTCGGGATGCTTACGGCCTCCCTGCGGCGGAACGCCCACTATCGAGCCTTCAAGGAGCTTCAGAAGCCCCTGCTGCACCCCTTCTCCGCTGACATCCCGGGTGATAGACGGGTTATCCGATTTCCGCGCAATCTTATCGATCTCATCAATATACACAATGCCTCTCTGCGCCTGCTCCACATTGTAGTCAGCTGCCTGAAGCAGGCGTGTCAGGATACTTTCAATGTCTTCGCCCACATATCCGGCCTCCGTCAGAACGGTGGCATCGGCAATGGCAAAAGGCACCTGCAGCATGCGGGCAATGGTACGGGCCAGGTAAGTTTTACCGGTTCCCGTCTCCCCCACCATAATGATGTTCGATTTTTCAATATTTACGTCGTCATCCGTGGCCGGCTGCATCAGGCGCTTGTAGTGGTTATATACCGCTACGGTAAGCACCTTTTTGGCTTCGTCCTGCCCGATAATAAATTTATCGAGGTATTTTTTCAGCTCCTGCGGCGGTCTCAGCTCAAATTCCGGAACCGGCTGGCCTTTCTTTTTCGGTTTGGCCGGGTCTATCCCGTAAATCTCCCGCTGGATCATCTCATATCCCTGCTCAATACAATTGTTGCAGATATTTCCGCTCTGACCTGACAGCAGGATCTCCACCTCATTCTTACTCCTGCCGCAGAACGAGCAGGTCTGATCTTTTGTTTTTGCCATAATTTACCCCTGCGGGTTTAGTTTTTATCCCGGTAAAGCACTTCGTCAATCAGGCCGTAGGCCTTGGCTTCTTCGGCTTTCATCCAGTAGTCGCGGTCAGAATCCCGGTCGATCTCTTCATAGGTTTTGCCGGTATGGTGCGCCAGGATCTCGTACAGTTCTTTCCGGATTTCAATGATCTGCTTAACGGTAATTTCCATATCTCTCGACTGCCCCTGGGCACCGCCGCTGGGCTGATGAATCATTATCCGCGCATGCGGCAGGGCCGTACGCTTGCCGGCTGCCCCGCCTGCCAGCAGAACCGCACCCATAGAAGCTGCCAGTGAAGTACAGATCGTGCCTACTTCCGGACGAACATATTGCATGGTATCGTACATTCCCAGGCCGGCATATACCGAACCTCCCGGGCTGTTGATATACATGAGAATATCTTTTTTGGCATCTACTGATTCAAGAAACAGCAGCTGGGCCACCACAATATTGGCTACCTGGTCGTCTACACCGGTACCCAGGAAGATGATCCTGTCCATGATCAGCCTTGAAAAAACATCAATGGCCGCAAAGCGCATCGGGCGTTCCTCAATGATATTGGGTGTCATGTTGTTGATGTTGTGCTTCATGTAATCATCAAAGGTCAGGCCGCTGATACCGGCATGATGCACTGCATATTTTCTAAATTCTTCTCCGAAGTTCATAGTATGATTAATCTTTATAATATTTAAAGAAAACAATGAAACGCCCTATAAAAGTTTCGAAATGCAAAAATCGGGCAGGAGATACCCCTTACCCGATTTTCTCTCCCTTTTGCGGGAATTAATTCTTATACGATTCCGAAGCGATCTCGTTGAATTTTTCAACCGATACCGGACGGGTATCTTTCTTCACTTTTTCTTTTATGAAGCCCAGCACTTTGCGACCGAAGGCCCGGTCAAGATACTTTCTTGTGTTATCTTTATTGCCTTCCAGCTGTTTTTTGGCCATGTTATCGATGAACTCTTCCATGCCTTCAAAACCGCCCTGTCCGCCGAAATAACCCCGGATCTCGCTCTTCACCTCTTCGAGAACATCGCTGTACTCTACTTTCACCTCGTTATCCCGGGCTACCTGTGAACGAATGAAATCGAGCTTGATTCCCCTCAGAATAGCAGGGAATTCTCTTTCCAGGTCTTCTTCAGTGGCTTTTCCTTCATTGACTTCCAGCAAATAGGCTTTCAGGAATTCTTCAGGAAGCTCGATAGAAACACTTTCCAGGAGGGCTTTCTCTACATCAAAATCAAACAGGAACTCTGATTCCCGGCTGTAATTCTCTTTGATAATGCTTTTTACTTGCTCGGTAAATTCTTTTTCATCTTTGGCCTTATCCTTGCCCAGCACCTTGTCGAAGAACTCCTGGTTCAATTCGGAAGGTTCTACCCGGCTGATCCGCTCTACTTCAAATTCGAACTCGCCTTCCAGCTGCCCGGCTTCTTCGTCCGACTTCCCGGTAGCAAAGCCCAGCTCTTTAACGGTTTCAAAAATGGACTGGATATCAAATTTCAGCTTATCGCCGCTTTTTACCCCGATAAACTGAGCTTTGGCATCAGCTTTTACCTTATCAGTAGGGATTCCCGACTGGAAGAAGAATTCGGTAGACTCCTGGCTGAGCTTCCCGAAGATCAGGTCGCCCTCTTCCGAAACTTCGGGTTCTTTGTCTACACCAAAACGTTTTTTCAGGTCTTCAATAGAATTGTTCACCTGCTCTTCAGAAGGTTCGATATCGTATTGAATGATCGCCGGGATTTTCTCCAGGTCTACCGTAAAGTCAGAAGCAAACCCGATCTCGTAGTCGAATTTGAAATCTTTCCGGGCATGCCAGTCTATATTGTAGGAGTCTTCTTTCGGCTTGGGTTCACCTACCACGTTCAGGTTCTGCTCTTTGATCTGGTCGTTTACGGCCTGGCTGGCCACCCGGATCACCTCATCCACCAGGATGCTCTTCCCGTACAGGTTTTTAATATAAGGAATGGGCACGTGACCGGGCCGGAAACCCTTTACCTGTGCTGTTTTCGCGTATTCCCTGATTTTTTTCTCAACTGAAGGTTTGTAATCCGCCTCGCTGATTTCCACCTGCAGGTGGCCGAGCGTAGAAGATACTTTATCGAATTTTGTCTGCATTTAACTGACGTTTAAAATTTAAAAACCCTTCAACCAAGACGGTTGAAGGGTCAGAGTACGGGCGGAGGGAATCGAACCCCCACGCCTTGCGGCACCAGATCCTAAGTCTGGCACGTCTACCAGTTCCGCCACGCCCGCAAAAATATACCTGTCTTATTCGGGCTGCAAAGGTAGTTGTTTATTTTCAATCTGCCCAAAGCTTCATTAAAAATATTTTTCAAACCTTAGCCGTTTTGAAAAATCCGCTATTTTTCTGAAAATTGCCGCAAAAACAGGTCAATGAGTTTTCTGAAGAAGTTAGCCGGCGATGCCGTGCTGTATGGAATGAGCACCATCGTGGGCAGGCTGCTGAACTGGCTCATGGTGGCTATCCACACCCGGGCGTTCAATCAACCGGAGATGCTCGCTGAAAACGGCCTGTTTTACACCTACATGATCCCCTTGAATATTCTCTTTACGTTCGGAATGGAAACCGCCTTTTTCCGGTATGCTTCCAAGAAAGAGAACCAGGCTGAATATTTCAATCTTATCCTGAGCTTCATCATTGTTTTCGGGGCTACGCTTTCGGGCCTGATCATTGCATTTGCAACCCCGCTTGCCCGGGCCATGAACTTCCCCCATTCGGAGCACCTGATTACGCTGCTGGCCATAGTGCTGCTCACCGATGCCATCTGCGCCATTGCTTTTGTCAAGCTGAGGGCCAATAACCAGGCGAAGAAATTTGTGGCCCTCAAGCTGGCCAACATCTTTATCAATATCCTGGTCACCCTTTTCTTTATCTATTTCTGTCACGGTATTGTAACTGACCGCTTCCTGCCTGAGCATAAGCCGTTTATTTCTACTTTTTACAGCGTTGAAAAAGGCCCTGATTTCATTATTTATGCCAATTACGTGGCCAGCCTGCTTACCCTGCTGCTGCTCTGGAAAGAATTTGTGGGCTTCCGGCTGGTATGGGTGTGGGACAAGCTGAAGGTGGTGCTGGAATACGCCTGGCCCCTGATGATCATGGGACTGGCTGGTTCGATCAACCTTACCGCTGACCGCCTGCTTTTCAGGAGGTTTCTTCCCGAAGGATTCTATCCCGCTTTCCCGGACGTGGATACGGCTTTCGGGATCTATACCAATGTGTATAAGCTGTCTATTTTTATGACGCTGGTGGTGCAGGCCTACCGGTATGCGGCAGAGCCCCTGTTTTTTGCTAAAATGGACGACAGGAATTCTCCCCGGATGATCGCCCTCAGCACCAAATGGTTTACCATAGCCTGTATTGTTATCTGGCTGGGTGTAAGCCTGAACCTGAACTGGATCGGTCTTATCCTGGGCGAGAATTACCGGCAGGGCATTTTTGTGGTGCCCATGTTGCTGCTGGCCAACCTGTTCATCGGCCTCTATGGCAACCTGACCATCTGGTTTAAGCTCAGCGATAAAACCTATTTTGGTACCTACATTACCGTGGGAGCCATGGTGATTACGGTACTGCTGAATATACTCCTGATCCCCCATCTCGGGTTTATGGGGTGTGCCATTTCGTTTGCTGTATCGTCTTTCCTGATGGTGGCTTCGTGCTATGTACTGGGTGAGAAATACTATCCTATTCCGTACGAAACCGGGCGGGTACTTTTCTACCTGGGTGTAGCTGCCGTCATGATATGGGGCTACTCTTTTGTCGATAACAGCCAGATTGTACGGTCGCTGTTGCTGCAGGGGCTTTTATGTGCCGTGTTTATGGTACTTATTTATATTGTGGAGAAGAAAAAGCCGGGTAAGCGCTAAGGAAAGTATTAACTTTAACCCGAGTATGCTTTCCATCTCCGTTTACCGGACACCACTGTGACGAATTCGTAATTAATGTATATAACTGAATCTTTCCTTTTAGTGTTTTGTTAGTTTAAAAAACGAATTGTATGGAAACGATCACAATAGAGCTAAAACATCCTAAAGCATTGTCTTTGCTGAAAGACTTAGAGGCAATGGCTGTGATAAAATTAGTAACTGCCACCCGTAAAGGTGTTTCCAGGAAATTGTCTGAAACCCTGAGAGGCAGTCTTGACAGTAAAAGCGCCGATGATTTAAGCCGGCACATTAAAAATTCCAGAACTGAGTGGGAAAGAGGTATTTGATTGATACAAATGCTATCATAGATTATATGGCAGAAAAGTTGCCCGAGGATGGGTTAAACTTTATGGATGAAATAATTGACAAAGGACCAATAATTTCAGTTATTACACAGATCGAATTATTAGGACAATCAAAAGTAAAAACAGACAAGTTTATCCCTTTTATACAAGCCTCAAGGATTCTTGGTCTTAGTGAAAATGTTGTTTCCAGAACAATCGCAATTCGAAAATCAAGGAGTATAAAAATACCGGATGCAATAATTGCCGCCACAGCAATTGAAAACGACTTAGTACTGATTACGCACAACGTTTCGGACTTTTATAAACTACAAAACCTAAGCGTTTTAGATTTATATTGACTTTGTTTATACTTACAAAGAAGATCTAATCCGCTCCGCCGTAGCCGCCAGCTCTTCCTGCGATACCTTCAGCTTGGATGTAAAATCCATATCGGAGATATGATCCATCGGGATCAGGTGCACATGCACATGAGGTACTTCCAGGCCCACCACCGCCAGGCCTACTTTGGTGCAGGGAACGGCCTTCTTGATAGCCGGCTCCAGGGTTTTGGCAAAGGCAAAAAGCTTGCCGTAGGCTTCATCGTCCAGGTCAAACAGGTAGTCGGTCTCCTTTTTCGGAATCACCAGCGTGTGGCCCTCCCGGCAGGGAAAAGCATCGAGGAAAGCCAGGAATTCTTCATTTTCTGCAATCTTATGGGCCGGTATCTCCCCGGAAACGATCTTACCGAATATCGTAGACATAGTTAATTTTTGATCCTGTCTTTAAATACCTTTTCAAATTTTTCCAGCTTGGGCTTTATCACTACCTGGCAGTAGGGGTTCTGGTCTCCTTTCAGCCTGAAATAATCCTGGTGATAGTTTTCTGCCGCATAATAGGCCTTCAGCGGCTCCAGCGTGGTCACGATCTTATCGGAATAATACCCGGACTTGTCCAGGTCACGGATGATACCGGCGGCAATCTCCTTCTCTTTTTCATTCCGGTAAAAAATAGCCGACCGGTATTGGGTACCCACGTCATTTCCCTGCCGGTTCAGCGAGGTGGGGTCATGGGTTTTAAAAAACACCTCCAGCAGTCCTTCGAAATTAACCAGCTGAGGGTCATACCAGATTTTTATCACTTCAGCATGCCCGGTAGTACCGGTACACACCTGCTCATAGCTGGGGTTGGCTACATTTCCGCCTGCATACCCCGATTCTACATGATCTACACCTTTTAATTGTTGAAAAACCGCCTCTGTACACCAGAAACAACCTCCGGCCAGCACAGCGGTTTCTAAATGCTCTTTGTTCATTTCTTTACTTTTGGTCTTTTGCGAACAGGCCGCAATACTTACTAACAAAAATACCCAAAATATGGATGCATGTCTTCTCATGGCTCAGAATAATTTATCGGTAATGATATCCTGCTGGTCTTTTTCAAAGAAGTACCGGTGTACATTCAACACGTCTTCGCCATTGTTTACCACCTTGGCATAGTCGCCGTTCTCCAGCAATTCATACGCATTGTAATTGTCTTCCAGGTTGGCTTTGAGAATATGGGTCAGCTGCCCCTGCAGGCGCTCATTGGTTACCTTGAACAGCGACTCGATCCGCTTGTCAAAGCTGCGCACCATAATATCGGCACTTCCTACGTACAATTCAGGTTCCCCGGCATTGTGAAAATAGAGTATCCGCGCATGTTCCAGGTAGCTTCCTACCAGCGAGCGTACCTTTATATTCTCACTCAGGCCGGTTCTTCCCGGTCTTAAGCAGCATATTCCCCGTACGATCAACTCAATCCTGACCCCTGCCTGTGACGCTGCATACAGCTCTTCAATCACTTCTTTATCTTCCAGCGAGTTCACCTTCAGGCAAATGCCGGAGGGTTTTCCCTTAGCAGCATGGTCGGCCTCCCGCTTGATCATGGCCACCATGGCCCTGCGCATATCTTTGGGTGAAGTGATCAGGTTGATATACGCCTCTGGCTGGGAATGCCCGGTAATGGCATTGAAAAACTCGGCGATGTCGTGCGTGTAATCTTCGTTGGCCGTCAGCAGGCTGATATCGGTATAAAGCTTGGTGGTATCTTCGTTATAGTTGCCGCTGGCCAGGTGGGCATACTGCATCACCTGCTGGCCTTCTTTCCTTACAATCAGCATCAGCTTGGTATGGGTTTTCAGCCAGCCTATGCCATAGATCACAAAACATCCGGCCCGCTGAAGCTTTTCTGCTTCGCGGATGTTATTCTCCTCGTCAAACCGCGCCTTGATCTCAAAGAGGGCCGAAACGTGCTTCCCGTTTTCTGCTGCCCGCAGCAGGGCCGCCGTGATCCTCGAATTTTTTGCCAGCCGGTAGATGGTCAGCTTGATGGCCAGCACATTCGGGTCTTCTGCCGCCTTTTCAATCAGGGTCAACACCGGCTCAAAGCTGTTGTACGGATGGTGCAGCAGGATATCGTGCTCTTTGATATTTTCAAAAATCGACTGATCCTTGTTGTAGTTAACGGGAGGAATGGAGCTGGGTGACTTCGGCAAAAAGCCCCTGAAGTCTTCATGGTTCACAATCTGCCACAGGCGGGTATAGTCCATCAGCTCATTGTTGATCTGGATGTTGTACTTGTCAATATCCCACTTCTTCTTCAGAATATCCATCATGTATTCCGAGGGCGAGCTTTCAATAACCATATATACCACCCGGCCGGCCTGGCGTGCCCGGATCTTCTCCTTCATCTCATTGACAAAATCTTCGTCAAGCTCGTCATCTTCAATCTCAAAGTCGCCGTTACGGATAATCCTGAAAAGATCTGCCGATTCTATTTTTACGTTTTTGTAGATTTTATGAATATTGTTCCGTACCACCTCTTCAATGGGCAGGAAAAGCACCATGCCCTCGTCCTCAAATTCGTAGAATTTCGGCAGGTTGGACGGGATCTGTACAAAAGACAGCTTCCGCATATCTTCCGTTTCCGTAAAGAGCGTGGTTTGGGTATCTACTGACACCACGCCCAGCACCAGGCTTCTCGGCAATAAAATCGGGAACGTATGTGTATGATCGTACACCATGGGCGTCAGCATGGGGTACACCATGGTATCAAAGAAATGATTGACTTCCTGGCGCTGCTCTTTGGTGAGCTCCCTGAATTCCACTATCCTGAATTCGTTGGCCTCAAACAGAGGCTTAAGCTCTTCCCTGAAAAGCCGGTTACGTTCGTCTGAGAACTTTTTGATCTGGTTCAGGAGGGCTTTCCGGAACGCATTTTCACGGAGGCCCGAATAATCCAGCCGGGGTTTCCCGAAATCCAGGTAATTGTACAGGCTCCCTATCCGCACGGTCAGGAATTCATCCAGGTTAGAGCCGGTGATGGCCAGGAATTTGAATTTTTCAAAAATATTGAGATCCGGGTTCCGTACCTGGTCCAGCACCCTCTCATTAAATTTCATCCAGCTGAGGTCACGACTGATAAAGTCAGACCGCTCTATATCACTATCTGATTTCTGATCTTTTACAGAGGGATTATAGTCGTACTCACTTTTACCCATTTCAAAGCTCAGCAGATCCCTGAAAAACGAGGTTACGCCCTCGGTCACACTTCCCATATCTGTTTTTACTATTACGCGGTGAATTTACCCTTAATCATTTACACTATTAACGAAGGTATATTAAATTATTGCAAAAGATTCGTTTGTCGTACCGGTACCCGGGCGGTACGTATTCAAAAACCGGAGAGAAAACCGGACAGAATCGTGAAGAAATAGAAATATTTTTATTCCTGGAAAAATTTAGGAAATTTTAACGAACATCGTTTTCTAATCCGCTTATGTTTTTCCTAGTTTTGCCCGCAAATGAAAGAGCTGACAAGAAAATATCTTTTTCTGCCGTTAATCGTCTTGTTCTGTGGGGTGTACCAGGTGTCACCGCACAAGGCAGGTAACGATACCACCCGCCTTTCTGTTCATACCGCTCATTCGGTCACTAAACATCATCATTATTTCGGCAAAGGACAGCATAACTCTTCCGAAAAGCCGGTTTATGAAATTGTCGAGCAAGCCCCGAATTCTTTCCAGAAAGACCTGGCCGGAGATTCTTCTTTTGCCTGGCTTGCCTTCAAAAATCATTCAAACTCCTTTTTAAATTTATTAAGTGAGCGGCTGTCTCTGCATAAGCCCGCTTTAATTACCCATTTCAGCGAAGCCATTTACCTGGCCATCCGCATTCTCCGTCTGTGATAATCCGGATTCTTCTTTTACCATTTTCGTAAGCACGATAAAGGCGGGCTCCTGACCGGATTTTACCCTCCTTTAACTCCTAAATTGTTCATTTTTAATTTTTTTTATCTTTATGTCAAAGAGAAATCTCATTTTGATGAGTGTTTCGTTCGTATGGTTATCTACGAGCTGTAAACCACAAAAAGAAGCCCGGGAAGAAGAAAAAGAATTCCTGGTCACTACTCCGGCTATTGCTGACACCACGCTGACCAAAGACTACGTTTGCCAGATCCGTTCCATTAATCACATTGAGCTCCGGGCCCAGGAAAAAGGCTATCTGCAAAAAATTTATGTAGACGAGGGGCAGCACGTAACAAAAGGGCAATTGCTTTTCAAGATCATGCCCAACCTTTACGAGGCAGAAGTAGAAAAAGCGCAGGCAGAAGCAGAATATGCAGATATTGAGCTGAAAAACACCAAGACACTGGTAGAAACCGACGTTGTTTCACCCAATGAGCTGGCTATGGCCAAAGCCAAATACAACAAGGCCAAAGCCGACCTCGACCTGATGAAAACACACCTGGCCTTTACCGAGATCCGTGCCCCGTTTGACGGGATCCTGAACAGCTTCAAAGTACGTTTGGGCAGCTATGTGGAAGAAGGTGAACTGTTAACGGAACTTTCCGACAACAGCAAAATGTGGGTATATTTTAACGTACCTGAAACCGAGTACCTGACTTTCATGGATAAGTCAAACAAGGGAATCTTAAGCCACGTTGACCTCCGGATGGCCAACGGTGATCTTTTTGATCATACCGGTGTGGTAGAAACCATTGAAGCCGACTTTGATAACGAAACCGGTAATATTCCGTTCAGGGCTACTTTTCCCAACCCCAAAGGGCTCCTCCGCTTTGGTCAGACGGGGAGTATCGTCATCACCACACCAGTACATAATGCCCTGCTGATTCCGCAGAAAGCCACCTTTGAGGTACTTGACAAGCGCTATGTTTTTGTAGTGGGAAGCGACAGCAAGGTGCACGCCCGCGAAATATCCGTGAGCGCAGAGCTGCCTCACCTGTACGCAGTGGCTACCGGCCTCAGCAAGGACGATAAAATCCTGCTGGAAGGAGTGAAAATGGTGAGAGAAAACGAAAAAATCAAATTTAAAACGATTTCTCCATCGCAGGCATTATCCAGTTTAAACCTTTACGCAGAATAAAATAATGTTTAGCAAAATAATTCACAGGCCGGTACTCTCCATTGTACTATCGGTCATCATTGTTTTTGTGGGGATGCTGGCCATTAAGCAGCTGCCTATTTCGCAGTTCCCGCAAATTGCCCCCACTACCATCAGTGTAACGCTGGCGTATCCCGGTGCCAGCGCTGATGTGCTCGTAAAATCGTCGCTGATCACCCTCGAAAACGCCATTAACGGGGTGCAGGGCATGCGATACATGGCCACCGACGCCACGAGTGCCGGCGAGGCTACCATTAACGTGGTTTTTGAACCCGGAACAAATCCCAATGAAGCCATGGTACTGGTCAAAAACCGGGTAGACCAGGCCATGACCATGCTTCCGAAGCTGGTTCAGAACGAAGGCGTTATTGTTATGCCTATCCAGCCCAGCATGCTGATGTACGTAAACCTCTACAGCACCAACGAAAGCATGGATGAGAAGTTTCTGCACAATTATGCAGCGGTAAACATGATTCCCAAGATCAGCCGTATCAAGGGTATCGCCAAGGCCGATATCCTGGGTACACGCCGGTATGCCATGCGTATCTGGCTTAACCCTGACCGCATGCGGGCCTACAACATTTCGGGCGAAGAAGTCATGGAAGCCCTGTCTGAGCAGAGTATCATAGGCCGGCCGGGGCGTCTGGGGCAAAGCTCGGGTATCCAGGCCCAGTCGCTGGAATATGTGCTCACCTACAAAGGGCAATACAACGAACCCAAAGAATACGAAAACGTTATTGTGCGGGCCAAGCCTGACGGTGAAACCGTGCTCCTGAAAGACATTGCCAAAGTAGATCTGGGTACCGAGTTTACCGATATCTACTCCAACCTCGACGGGCATCCGGCGTCGTCTATCATGCTCAAGCAAACCTACGGCAGCAATGCCAACGACGTTATCGCCGAGGTAAAAGGCGAGCTGGCCAAAATGAAGCAGTCTTTCCCGCCGGGCGTAGATTATAAAATCAGCTATGACGTATCGCAGTTCCTGGATGCTTCTATTGAACAGGTAATTCATACCCTGCGTGACGCCTTCATCCTGGTAGCTGCGGTGGTGTTCCTGTTCCTGGGCGACTGGCGGTCTACCCTAATTCCTATCCTGGCCGTTCCGGTATCACTCATCGGGGCGTTTTTCGTGATCCAGATGTTCGGGATGTCTATTAACCTTGTAACACTCTTCGCCCTGGTTTTATCGATCGGTATTGTGGTAGATGATGCCATTGTGGTGGTAGAGGCCGTTCATGCCAAGATGGCCGAAGAACGGCTGACTCCCTATAAAGCCGTAAAAGTGGTTATGGAAGAGATCGGGGGGGCTATTGTGGCCATTACACTGGTAAAAATAGCCGTATTTCTCCCTATTTCGTTTATGACAGGCCCGGTAGGTACCTTCTACCGCCAGTTTTCCATTACCATGGCCAGCTCCAACATCATTTCGGCAGTGGTAGCCCTTACCCTTACCCCCGTGCTGTCAGCCATGATGTTTAAAAATCATCACGAGAAAAAAGAAAGCTTCTTTTCCCGCTTTATAGACAGCTTCAATGTGCTTTTTGGCCGGCTTACAGACCGCTATACCGACCTGTTGAAGAAAATAGTCAACCGGAAGTCTGTGACCTGGGCGATATTGCTGATCTTCTGCGCCGGAATTTTTGTTCAGAACAAATTTCTTCCGGGCGGGTTTATTCCGGGCGAAGACCAGGGAACCATTTATGCGATCATCCAGACGCCTCCCGGCTCTACGCTGGAAAAAACCAACCAGATATCCCGTGAGCTTCAGAAAATATGCGAAAAAGTAGACGGGGTAGAGTCTGTAACCTCACTGGCCGGGTTTGAGATCATGACCGAGGGCCGGGGTTCTAATGCCGGAACCTGTCTTATTAACCTGAAGAACTGGTCACAAAGGCACAAATCGGTTAACGAGATCATGGCAGAGCTGGAAGAAAAATCCAAAAATATGCCGGCCACCATCGAATATTTTGAACCGCCGGCCATACCGGGCTTCGGTTCTTCGGGCGGGTTCTCCCTGCGGCTACTGGACGAAAACGCCTCTACCGATTACCATGACTTTGATAAAGTCAACAAAGAATTCATCGATAACCTGAGCAAACGGAAAGAGCTGACCGGTATTTTCAGCTTCTTCGCCGCCAACTACCCCCAGTATGAGCTGGTTTTCGACAGCAAGGCTGCCATGCAAAAAGGAGTTTCCATAGGCCGGGCCATGGAAAACCTCAACCTCCTCATCGGTAGTAACTATGACCAGGGATTCATCCGGTTCGGGCAGTTTTTCAAGGTATATGTGCAGTCAGGGCCTGAGTTCAGGCGTTTCCCGACCGACCTGCTGAACCTGTATGTAAAAAATGACCGCGACGAAATGGTTCCTTATTCGGCCTTTATGTCACTGAAGAAAACGCAGGGACCGAATGAAATCACCCGGTACAACATGTATAACTCCGCTTCCATCCGGGGGCTTCCGGCCGACGGCTATACCACTGCCGATGCCATTGCCGCCATCAAAGAAACGGCCGTCAAAACCCTGCCTTCCGGGTATGACATTGCCTGGGAGGGGCTCTCGTACGATGAAGCCCTGCGCGGCAATGAATCGATATACGTATTTGCCGTGGTGCTGATGTTTGTTTACATGGTTCTGGCCGCCCAATACGAGAGCTTTATCATACCTCTTGCTGTGGTTCTCTCGCTGCCGGTGGGTATTTTCGGCTCCTTTTTTATGCTTAAAGCCATGGGGCTGGCCAACGATATTTACGCACAGGTGGGTGTAATTATGCTGGTGGGTCTGCTCGGTAAAAACGCCGTGCTGATCGTAGAGTTTGCAGTGCAGAAGCGACAGGCCGGCTACAGTATCCTTGATGCCGCCATAGAAGGGGCCAAAGTGCGTTTCCGGCCCATCCTGATGACCTCTTTTGCCTTTGTGGCCGGCTTGGTTCCCTTAGTAATTTCTCACGGAGCAGGGGCCATCGGTAACCGCACCATCGGCTCATCGGCCATGGGAGGTATGCTTTCAGGAACCATTTTCGGAGTTATCATCATTCCGGGGCTGTATTATATTTTCGGCAAAATGGCCGATGGCAAAAAAATAATCCAGGACGAGCTGGAAGGACCTTTAACAGAACATTTGTTTGATAATGAATAAGATGAGAACCGTTAAATACGCCGTATTAAGCTGCGTATTTCTCAACATACTGGCTTGTAAAACGCCCGTTTTAACGCAGAAATCTGAAAATGTAAACCTGCCGGAAGCCTACCCGGAAGCCGGTTTGCCGGCACAAAATTCGGGAAAGCTGAAGTGGCAGGAATTTTTCAGAGACGAACACCTGCAGGCGTTGATAGACACCGCCCTGGTCAATAACCAGGAGCTCAACATCATGCTCCGCGAAATTGAGATTTCCAAAAATGAAATCCAGGCCCGGAAAGGAGAATACCTTCCGTTTGTGAACCTCAGAGGCGGAATGGGCCTCGACAAAGGTGCCCGTTATACTTCACAGGGCGCCCTGGAAGAGCATGCCGAAATGAAGCCCGGCAAAGAAATTCCCGACCCCATGCCCGACTTCATGGTGGGTGCTTTTGCCACCTGGGAGGTGGATATCTGGCATAAGCTCAGAAATGCCACGAAATCATCGGTAAAACGGTACCTGGCTACCACCGAAGGCAAAAATTTCATGGTTACTAACCTCGTAGCGGAAATTGCCAATTCGTATTATGAGCTGCTGGCGCTGGATAAGCAACTGGAAATTATCAATCAATACATTTCCATCCAGAACGACGCGCTTACCGTAGCCAGGCTTCTTAAAGCTTCCACCCGCTCCAATGAGCTGGCCGTAAAGCGTTTTGAAGCCCAGCTGCTGAAAACGGGGGCCATGCAGTACGAAGTGCAGCAGAAGATCGTGGAAGCCGAAAACCGGATCAACTTCCTGCTGGGAAGGTATCCGCAACATGTAGAACGCAGCTCGGGTGCTTTTGAAGACCTGACACCGGAAATAGTTCACCGGGGTCTGCCCGCCGAGCTGCTTCAAAACCGGCCGGACATCAGGCAGGCCGAGCTGGAGCTGGCCGCCAATAAGCTGGATGTGCTGGTTGCCAAAGCCCGTTTCTATCCTTCCCTGGGGTTGACCGCCGGGGTAGGCCTGCAGGCCTTTAACCCGGTTTACCTGGTAAAACCCCAGTCGATCCTGGCCAATATAGCAGGCGAAATGGTAGGCCCTTTAATTAACAAGCGCGCCATCACAGCCGAATATAACAACGCCAATGCCCGGCAGATCCAGTCGGTTTTTGATTACGAAAGAACCATCCTCAGCGCGTACATCGAAGTGGTGAACCAGGTTTCAAAAATCAAAAACCTGGATAGCACATACCAGCTGAAAGCGCAGGAAATGGACGCCCTCACGAAGTCGATCACCATCTCCAACAACCTCTTTAAAAATGCAAGGGCAGATTACCTGGAAGTGCTGCTTACTCAAAGAGAAGCGTTGGAAACCCGTTTTGAGCTCGTGGAAACCAAGATGCAGCAAATGACCGCCACGGTTAGCCTGTACAAGGCCCTGGGTGGCGGATGGGAATAAATTCCGGCAAATCTTAAATAATACAGGCCGCCTGATTCTTAAATCAGGCGGCTTTTTCTTTAACCCACTGGTGTAAAAATACATAAACACCAAAAAAATAATAATCAATTTTAATTTAATAAACACTGTTCATTATATTTGCATCGTTAATAATCTTGGGTAATGGGTATATCAGACAGAAAAGAAAGAGAAAAAGAAGAGATGAGAAGACGTATTCTGGAATCGGCCAAAAAGCTCTTCCTGGATCTGGGGTATGAAAAAACCTCTATCCGGGGGATCGCCGAAGACATTGAATACAGCCCGGCTACCATATATCTTTATTTTAAAGACAAAAATGAGTTGCTGTTTGCCCTGCACCAGGAGGCCTTTGTGGAGTTTGCCAAAACCTTTGAGAAGGTGGCGCACCTGGCAGACCCTTTTGAAAGACTGATCACCCTGGGGCGGGAGTACCTGGCGTTTGCTTTTGCAAACCCCGAGCTGTACGAGCTGATGTTCCTGCTGACAGCCCCCATGGAAACCCTGGAAATCCGGGAGGATGTGTGGGAAGACGGCAAAGGTGTGTATATGGCGCTCGAAGCGCTCATTGCCCAATGCCAGGCCGCAGGCCATTTTAAAGGAGCAGATGTTTCGGAATTATCCATGATGATCTGGGCCACCGTACACGGACTGGTAACCATTTACCTCCGGAAAAGATGTACCATGTTTGATGAAATTGAACGCGACACCCGGATACAGGGCGGGCTTGACAGCCTGATCCGGATGCTGGAAAAATATTAATCAGCTGTGAGCTTAGAGCTATGAGCCTTGAGCCTTATAACGGAGCGACAGGCGCTCTTCGCCGGGCGATGCTTCACTTTATTCATGGGGCATTGGTTAAAGCGCACAGCTAAAACTTATACGTATGAAAAAGCTATTACTCCTATTACTCACTGTTGGGTCCGCTCTTTCCGCTCACGCCCAATCGCAGATTCTGCAAACCTATCTTGAAGAAGGTATTGCCGGTAACTTAGCGTTAAAGCAGCAGAATTTAGAGATCGAAAAAGCTTTAAAAGGGATAGATATCGCCCGAACCAATTATTTCCCCCAGGTGAATTTCTCACCCAGCTACTCGGTAGCTTTCGGTGGCCGGAAAATACAGATCCCGATCGGAGACCTCCTGAACCCCGTTTACAGCACGTTGAATAAGCTGACCGACAGCGATGCCTTTCCGCAGGTGGAAAACGCCAGCGAACAGCTGGCCCCTATGAATTTCCATGATACCAAGCTGGAAATCAAAGTACCTCTCTTCAATACCGACATCCGTTATAATGTGGCCCTCCAAAAAGACCTGCTGGTTACGGAGGAAGCCAAAAGAAAATTCCTGGAATACGAGCTCCGCCATGCCATGGAGGCCGCCTATTACCAATATCTCCAGAGCCTGGAGGCTGTTCAGATCTACGAAAATTCCGAAAAATTACTGGAGAGCTACCTCCGCCTGAACCAAACACTGGTACAGCACGAAGAAGCCCTGAAAGACATACTGCTTTCTTCTGAATATGAGCTAAGCAAAGTACAGCAGGAAAAGGCAGTGGCAGAGAAAAACACCCGGCTGGCACAGGCGTATTTTAATTTTTTACTCAACAGGAAGCTGGAAGAGCCCGTTCTGGCCGATACCGCATTCTTTCATTCACTTCCTCCTAAGTTGTCGTTGGAAGAATATACCGAAACGGCCTTCCGCAACCGGCCGGAATTTGAACAATTGAACGCCGGGCTTAAAACCACGCAGACCCTCCTCCGTATGCAGGAGAAAAACGCGGTTCTCCCCCAGGTTTTCATGGGTGCCAACACCGGTTTCCAGGGATTTGGGTACACTTTCAGAGACCAGGCCTACATGGTCGGGCAGATAGGACTGAACTGGCCGATCTTCCATGCCGGTGAAAAGAAAATAAAAATACAGCAGACCCGGATTTCCGGCGAGATCCTGCGCACGAAAACCGAAGAGGCCAAAAAACAGGTGGAAATGCAGGTTTACCGCAGCTTCCATGAGCTGGAAACCGCCCTGTCGGCGCTGGGGAGCAAAGAGCGCGACCTGGCCAGAACCGAAAAAATCTTCCAGCTGGTCAACAGCCGCTACAAAAACGGAGCGGCAATTCCGCTGGAAGTACACAAAGCCCAAAACGACCGGCTGATTGCCCAGCTTTCTCATTCACTGGGAAAGCTGGAGGTATGGTTAAAATATGCAGAACTGAAAAAAGGCGCGGGATGGTAGTGGAAAGTGCCAGGCAAAGAATGGCCATACGTGGATGCAGATAGCCTACTTTGAATCAGCCCCGTTCCAAAGGGACATAACCTAAATAGCCCCTGGACGAAGTCCGGGGCCGTATGTACGAATTTATTAAACGAGAATATTGATTTTAATTTTTACATCCATGAAAAGGATAATTGTAGTATTGGCGGTGATAGCCGGCGCTTGCAGCTCCGGGAAGGAAAACGCCAAAGCAACCACCGAAAAGCCGGCCCCGGCCGTGAAGACGGTCACCGTGGAAAACCATACTTTTCACGAAACCGTGAGCTCTTCAGGCATGCTTACTTCCAAATCCGAGATCAAGCTGGCCTTTAAAACGGGCGGAATGATCCGGAAGTCATATGTCAGCGAAGGGCAGTACGTAAAAGCCGGGCAGCTGCTGGCCGAGCTCGACCTCTCAGAAATTGACGCCCAGGTAAACCAGGCCAGAATCGGCTATGAAAAGGCTAAGCGCGATCATGACCGGGCCGAAAAGCTGTACCGCGAAGAAGCCGCCACGCTTACCGTGCTCAACGATGCCAAAAGCGGGCTGGAGATCGCTACACAAACCCTGGATGCTGTACAATTCAACCAGAAGCTTTCGCGGATTTATGCCCCGGTTTCGGGCCGTATCCTGATGAAGCTGGCCGAGCAGGGAGAGCTGATCGGGCCGTTCGCCCCCATGTTTATCCTGGGTACAGGTGAACAGGCTTATGTGGTCAATGCAGGCCTGACCGACCGCGACATCGTAAAAGTTGCTTTAGGCGACCGCGCCGAAGTCACCCTTGATGCTTATCCCGGCGAGACCTTTGAAGGCCGGGTTACCCAGATTGCCCAGATGATTACGCCGGCTACCGGCACCTATGCCGTGGAAGTAGAAATGGCCCCTAACGGCAAAAGACTCATTTCAGGATTTGTAGCGCGCATGTCGGTTCATACCCAAAAATCAGCCTCTACCCTGGCCATTCCTGTTGAAGCGCTGGTCAATGCACAGGGCAATCAGGCAGACGTTTACATTTATTCAGGAGGAAAAGCACTCAAAAGACAGGTTTCAATCGGGAAAGTATACGATACGTACGTAGCGGTTTCTTCGGGTTTACAAGCAGGGGATATCGTTATTACCACCGGCAGCGGATTTGTTTCAGACGGAGACCCGGTAACCATCAATAAGCCATGAAAATCACGGAATTCTCAGTAAAGAACCACCAGTTCACCATTATCATTTTTATCATGATCATGGCGCTGGGCATTACCTCGCTGCTGAACATGCCCAAGGCCGAAGACCCGGCCATGCGGGCCACGTTTAACTCCATTGTGGTGGTGTATCCCGGCACCAGCCCGGAAGACATGGAAGAGCTGGTGGTAGACCCTATTGAAGATAAGGTATCTTCACTGGGAGAGATAAAAAAAGTGGTTTCCTATGCCGCTGACGGTGTAGCCAGCATTGTAGTAGAGTTCGATTTCCGGGCCGATGAGAAAGAGAAAAACAACGAGGTGCTGCGCGAAATCAATGCCTTGCGTACCAAGCTTCCGCAGGATATCTATTCTATTGATGTGATAAAATCCACCCCGGAAACTGTCAATATCATCCAGTGTGCGCTGCTTTCCGAGTCGGCTTCCTACTATGACCTGAATCAACAGGCCGAAGCCCTGAAAGACAAGCTTAAAAAGGTCAGGGGAATCAAAGATATCGATATTCATGCGGTTCCGGCCCGGCAGGTACGGATCGACCTCAATACCGATCGCATGGCCGGCTTTAAAATCCCGCTTTCCCGTCTGATGTCGATCATCCCGTCTGAAAACATGAATATCCCGGCCGGGGCCATCGAGATCGGCAACCGGAGAATCAACGTAAAAACGTCAGGTTCATACGGTTCCCTTGACGAGATCCGGAATACGGTGGTCAGCTCATCAGGTCAGAATATCACCTACCTGAAAGACATTGCCGAAGTATACTACGACTACGAAGAAAACAACTACCTGGCCCGTTTGAACGGTAAACGGGGGATTTTCCTGACAGCCAGCCAGAAATACGGCACCAACATTTTTGAAATCGACGCCAAAATCAGCCCGATCATTGCGTCTTTCTCTGAAACCCTGCCGCCCCACATCACGCTCGAAAAAAGCTTTGACCAGGCCAGGAGCGTGTCTAAACGGCTGCTGGGACTTGCCCGCGACTTTGGCATAGCCATTTTCCTGGTGCTGATCACCCTTATTCCACTGGGCATCCGGGCCTCACTGATCGTTATGATCTCTATTCCTTTGTCGCTCGCCATTGGCCTGGCCGGGATAGATCTCATGGGTTATTCCATTAACCAGCTCTCGGTGGTAGGGCTGATCATCTCGCTGGGCCTGCTGGTTGATGACTCTATTGTGGTGGTGGAAAACATTTCGCGATACCTGCGCGAAGGGTATTCCAGGAAGGACGCTGCCATAGAAGGCACCAAACAGATCTCCATGGCCGTGCTGGGGTGTACGGCTACGCTGATCCTGGCTTTCCTGCCGCTTACCTTTTTACCGGAAGCCTCCGGCGATTTCATCCGGAGTCTGCCCATGGCCGTGATCACGACCGTGCTGGCCTCGCTGTTTGTCTCCCTCACCATTGTGCCTTTCCTGGCGAGCCTGCTTATGCCAAGAGAAGAGAAAGAGCACGGCAATATCGTATTGCAGTATATGAACAGGGCCATTGACGGCTCCTACCAGAAGATCCTGCACTGGTCACTGCTGAACCCCTTCAAAACCCTGGCCGTAGCGGTAGTGATGTTTACAGGCAGCGTGCTGCTGATCCGGGTCATCGGCATAACGGTATTTCCGAAGTCTGAAAAACCGCAATTCCTGATCAATATTGAAACCCCGCTGGGCACTTCTCTTTCCGAGACCGATGCGGCGGTACGCTATACCGAAGGGTTGCTTTCTCAAAGCGAGCTGGTCAGGAACTATGCCTCCAATACCGGGAAAGACAACCCCCGGATCTATTACAACATTATTCCGCGCGGAGGCACCTCCACAAATTTCGCGCAGATTTTTGTACAACTCCGCGAGGGTACGGAAGTTCCTGAACGTACAGCCTACATCAATGAATTGCGGGATAAGCTGGACCGGTATCCCGGTGCCCGGATCAAAGCCCTCGAGTTTGAGCAGGGAGCCCCGGTAGAAGCGCCGCTCACCATACGGGTCTTCGGGGAGAACCTCGACTCGCTGAAAATACTGGCCGACCGGGTAGAGAAGCTCTATAAAGATACCGAAGGCACCATTTATGTCAATAATCCTATCAGCAACAAGTCTACCGATCTGCGGATCAAAGTAAACACAGATAAGGCCGGCCTGCTGGGAATTCCCACGGTAGAAATCGACCGGCACATCCGGATGGCCATTTCCGGTTTCCCGCTGGGAAATTTCAGGGACGAAAACGGCGAAAACAACGAGATCGTGCTATCGCTGCCACGGGGAAAAACCGTAAGCGCCGATGTGTTTGACCGGATCTACATTCCTTCGGCCAACGGGGCGCAGATTCCTTTAAGCCAGCTGGCCACCATAGCGTTTGAGAGCTCGGCCAACCGGATACAGCATTATAACCAGGAACGGTATACTTCGGTATCTTCTTTCGTTAAAGAAGGCTATACCACCGCAGAAACCCTGAACCGGTTCAACGAAAAGCTATCGCAGATGAAATTCCCGGCGGGTTACAGCTACGAGCTGGCGGGTGAGGAAGAACAAAAGGCCCAGACCTTCGGCGGGCTGGGCACCATCATCATCATCACTATTTTCGGTATCCTGGCGGTGCTGATCCTTGAATTCAGAACCTTCAAATCTTCTTTTATTGTTTTATCGGTTA
Source organism: Leadbetterella sp. DM7 (assembly GCF_040829825.2). Taxonomy (NCBI): domain Bacteria; kingdom Pseudomonadati; phylum Bacteroidota; class Cytophagia; order Cytophagales; family Leadbetterellaceae; genus Leadbetterella; species Leadbetterella sp. DM7. The sequence continues at coordinate 81,848 of NZ_JBFOLH020000006.1, forward strand.
TTCCGCTCGGAGTAATCGGTGCGGTGGGTATTTTATTCCTGACCGGCAATACGATGTCGTTTACGGCCGTGGTAGGGATCATCGCCCTGGCAGGCATAGAAGTAAAAAATTCTATCCTGCTGGTCGACTATACCAATTACCTGCGTAAAGAAGAAAACCTGAGCATTGACGAAGCCATAGAAAAAGCCGGAAAAACGCGATTTATTCCGATTGTTCTGACCACTTTGACGGCTATAGGCGGGCTTATGCCCCTGGTGCTGGAGCACTCACCACTGTATTCACCTCTTGCCCTGGTGATTATCGGCGGACTGATCTCTTCGCTTGTGCTGACGCGGATTGTAACACCGGTGATGTATAAACTGCTACCGCCTAAAGTGTAATCCTTTTACGCTTACGCTGTGTTCTTTTCTTTGTGTTCTTTGTGCAAATTTAATATTTCACAAAGAGCACAACGTTTTTTCTGGCAAGTTTTTATATTTACAGATAATTCATTCCTGATTAATTATGAGCGATACCCGTAATCTGTTGAAAAAAGCAATTTTCGCTTTACCCCTGCTGGTTACCTGTGCACCTGCTGAAAACACCTTGCCCAAACCGGTGGAGTATACCTTTAGCAAGACGCCGTCGTGGTCAGATGAATTTAACGGAGAAGGCCTCCCGGATCCTTCCAGATGGAGCTACGACGTGGGTTCACCGTATAACGGCTGGGGAAATAACGAGCTGCAATATTATACCGAAGCCCGTAAAGAAAATGCGTATGTTTCCAACGGAACGCTGAAGATCACGGCTCGCAAAGAAAAAATGGATGGCCTGGAATATACCTCTGCACGGCTGGTCAGCAAAGGCAAGGCCGATTTCCTGTACGGCCGGTTTGAGGTGAGAGCCAAAGTACCGGCCGGCCGCGGAACCTGGCCTGCGGTATGGATGCTCCCTACCGAATGGGCCTATGGCGACTGGCCCAATTCCGGGGAGATCGACATCCTGGAACATGTTGGATACGATCCCGATGTGGTGCATATCAGCACGCATACCAAAGATTATCACCACTCCATCGGCACCCAGAAAACCGCCAAAAAGAAAATTGAGAACGCTACCACCGAATTCCAGCTCTACCGGGTAGACTGGACGCCTGATTACATCCGGGGCTATGTCAATGATGAACAGATCTTCAGCTTTGCCAATGAAAAGCGGGATTTTAAATCCTGGCCCTTTGACAAGAAATTTCACTGGCTGATCAACCTGGCCGTAGGCGGCAACTGGGGCGGCCAGCAGGGCGTAGATGAGCAGGCTTTCCCTGCCCTGTTCGAGGTAGATTACGTAAGGGTATACGACCTGGTTAAGCCCTGATTTTCCTGTAGAAAGCCGGTTTAAAGAAAATTCGATATCTTTGGCGGATTATTGTTTCAATTATGCAACGGCAACTTCAGGACAAAACAATCTGGTATAAAATAATTCTCGGCCTTTCATGGCTGCTGATCCTGGCGTTGGCCGTGGTGAATAACGGCTATGCCAATGACGACCACTTTACCGTGATTGAGCTGATTGCCCGGTTCGGTATCCTGCCGAAATCTACCCAATGCTGGCAGTGTTACCACCCGAAACTGTACCATTTCCTGGTTGCGCAGACCTGGAACCTATTGGGCATCACCACCCCCTATTACCAGCACGTTTCGGCACAGCTTTTCAGCGCGCTGGCCGGTTGTACTACCGTGTATCTTTTTCTCCGGTTTATCCGCCCGCTTCATTTTCCTGAAACGCTGAAGATCTTTGTTTTTGCTTTTTTTGCATTAAACCCGCGCTTCATTGCTATTTCAGGACAGGCCACTAACGATGCCCTGATTATCCTGCTCGGAACGGTTAACCTTTTTGCTATTCTTAAGCTGTTTAAGCGCCCGTCATTAAAATATGCCGTGTTGGTTATCGGCTCACTGGTACTGGGATCCATGGCCAAGCTTAACTTCGGCGTATTCTTCATTGCGTCGCTTATCGTACTGGTGGTTCTTTCTGTTCTTCATAAAAATTACAGCCTGTCGCTCCGGAAAGGATACCTCGGAACCGCCCTGCTCGGGCTGCTGTTCAGCGCCTGCACATTTCTTTTCTTCAACGGGTACGTGCGTGACTACCGGGAAACCGGCAAGCTCTTTACCTACAACACGCCAACCTACGAGCTGCCCCACCTCTATCACCTGGATATGGTTTACATACCGGGTATTCGTTCCATTTATTCCGGTTTTTTCAAATTTCATTACTTTGATCTTATCCGGAACCCGCATGTGTCTTATAGCGGCCAGTTCCGGTTTAAGCATGTCCATTCCCATTTTTCGCAGGTGTACGCCCGGTATTATTTCCTGGGGTTTGACAACTGGCCGCCGCAGTGGCGAACCGACAACGGCATGGTCACCGCCATAGGCCGCATTTCGCTCGCCGTAGGCATTATTCCAACATTTATCCTGTTCACGGGGCTTTTCCTGCTGCTCCGGAATCTCTTTAAAAATCCCCTGAAATCGGATGAGTCCTGGATCTACCTCCTTTATATCGCCGGGTTTCTCGGGTTCTCCGTACTTTTCTCCCTTATAGGCCGGACCTTCGTGTTCATGAAGGCCATTTATATTTTCCCCGGCCTGCTGGCCACCATCGTGCCTTTCCTGCTGGGAAACCAGGCCGTCATGAAACGGAAAGCCGTGAGAACAGCCCTGTATGCATTTTATATCGGTTTATTTGTGCTGTACCTGGTGCCGGTGGTTTACCTGATTGTACAGCTGGGCAATAGGTTATGATTCAGCTTTTTTCTTAGAATTTCTATGCCCGGTTCCCGACTCTATTTCTTCAGGTTCAGCAGCAGGTTCTGATCCGGCTTCCCCACAATAATCGTATTATTCGACCCATACGGGCTCACCCCTTTGGCTGCCCAGGTGCGCTCAGTCTCTGCCCGGTACAGCTCAAGCATCTTGGGCTGGGAGAGCGCTTCTTTGGTTTTCGCTTCGAGCAACGCCGCCTCATAGTCGCCCTGCGCCCGGGCCACCTTTTCCTTGTTCTCTGCCACGGCCCGTTTGGCCCTGTATTCAAACTCTTCTGCTTCCTGGATAGCCTTGGTTTTCCCTTCTATTGACTTCTGCAGCGACTCAGGCGGCAGGATATTGGTGCGCAGCTGCGTCACTTCAAAATATTTTCCTACCCGCTTATTGACCTCCAGCCCGATCTGCTGCTCAAAAGCCTCGCGGTGGTTGAAAATAGAATCAACCGCAAAACGGTTCGATACATCGTTCACTCCGCCTAAAATAGCGGTTTCCAGCCAGGTGGTTTCTACGGCTTTCAGTCCGCCCTGCTTAAAGGTCTGGCGCAATTCCACAAAAAGCTGGTTGGCGTTTTCCGGCTTCACCTTATAATTGAAGGTGGGCTTGATCTTGCAGCTGAAGCCGCCTTTGACAATCACGCCCAGCGTTTCGTAGTGCACATTCTTCTGATCGGTTTCTATCTCGTATACCCGTTCAAAATATTTATTGTATATCTGGAATCCCGACACCAGCTTCACGGAACCTATGCCCCGGTTATCCCCGATCAGCGATTCTTTGAGCCCAACGGCTCCTGCATTGATCCGGATCAGGTCATACGGCTGAAAAAGAAGGATAAAAAACGCAATAACCGTACCCACAAGTAATTTATAGTTCACTTTAAGCCGCCGGCCGCCTTCCTGGTCATAAATCCACTCAAAAACTTTAAGCCGGGTAGCAAAATGAATAAACAGAACTGCCGTAAAAAGAAGTACAATAAGAAGAAAAGTAAACATACGCTATATGGGGTTTAAAATTAGTTTCCCGAAAATACACTATTCCGGGCAATATGCAAGCAGTTAGGGTTCAACGGTCATATAGCTGTACCGGTTAGAAAGAATTTAAATAAAGCCCAAACAAGACAAATGGACTTTTTTCGTTATTATTTGAACCGCACTCTTATTGAAGAAGTGTAATATTTACGTCAATTTTGGCGTATTGTTTTAAACAACCCTGGTAGTTATATGGCACAAAAGACGCTTTTCGACAAAGTTTGGGACAGTCACGTAATTAAGCACGTAGAAGACGGCCCTGATGTTCTGTTCATCGACCGTCACTTTATCCACGAGGTGACCAGCCCCGTGGCGTTTCTCGGACTGGAAAACAGAGGAATCGGTGTAATGTATCCGCAACGGACATTTGCCACCGCCGATCACAACACTCCTACCGTAAATCAGCATTTGCCTGTAGGCGATCCGCTTTCGGCCAATCAGCTGAAGGCCCTGGAAAACAACACGGCCAAATACGGAATTTCGCATTGGGGCCTCGGGCACAACAAAAACGGAATTGTACACGTAGTAGGGCCGGAAAACGGCATCACCCTGCCGGGAATGACCATTGTATGCGGTGATTCCCATACCTCCACCCACGGTGCATTCGGCTGTATTGCTTTTGGTATCGGTACATCAGAAGTGGAAATGGTGCTGGCATCACAATGCATCATGCAGCCGAAGCCTAAAAAAATGCGCATTACCATTAACGGTAAACTGGGCCGGGGCGTTACGCCCAAAGACGTGGTGCTCTATATCATTTCCCAGATCTCGGCCTCAGGCGCTACCGGCTATTTTGCCGAATACGCCGGCGAGGTTTTTGAAAACATGAGCATGGAAGGCCGGATGACCGTATGCAACATGTCGATTGAAATGGGCGCCCGAGGCGGTATGATTGCTCCTGACGAAACCACTTTCAACTGGCTGAAAGGCCGGGAAAAGGCCCCTAAAGGTACCGAGTGGGATAATTATGTGGAGCAATGGAAGCAGTTAAAGACCGATGAAGACGCAGCATTTGACCTGGAGCTGAACTACCGGGCCGAAGACATTGAACCGCAGATCACTTACGGCACCAACCCGGGCATGGGTATAGGAATAACAAGAAGCATCCCGGATGCTTCAGAAGTGAAAGATGGCGAAGCCAGCTATAAAAAATCATTGAACTACATGGGCTTCAACGAAGGCGAAAGCATGCTGGGCAAGGAAGTAGACTATGTTTTCCTGGGAAGCTGCACCAATGGACGTATTGAAGATTTCCGGGCGTTTGCTTCTATTGTCAAAGGCCGCAAAAAAGCAGACCATATCACGGCATGGCTGGTACCCGGCTCTCATATTGTGGAAAAACAGATTCACGAGGAAGGCATATACAGCATTCTTACAGAAGCCGGGTTTGAGCTTCGTCAACCGGGATGTTCTGCCTGCCTGGCCATGAACGATGACAAAATTCCTTCGGGGAAGCTGGCGGTATCTACCTCTAACCGGAATTTTGAGGGTCGCCAGGGACCGAATGCAAGAACCCTGCTGGCCTCTCCCCTGGTGGCAGCTGCAGCAGCGGTATCGGGTGTAGTGACAGATCCCCGGGAGCTGCTCCGGGATTAACGCTTCCCGACCATTAGTTTTTCACTTTTAACTATTCACTTAAAAAGATGGCCTACGACAGTTTTAACATATTAACCTCTTCCTGTGTGCCGCTTCCGCTGGAAAACGTAGACACAGACCAGATTATACCCGCACGTTTCCTGAAAGCCACCAAGCGGGAAGGATTCGGCGACAACCTTTTCCGTGACTGGAGATACAACAGCGACAATACCCCGAAAGAAGATTTTGTTCTGAACAATCCTACATATTCGGGTAAGATCCTGGTAGCCGGCAGAAACTTCGGATCGGGCTCAAGCCGTGAGCATGCGGCCTGGGCCATTTACGACTACGGCTTCCGCTGCGTGATCTCCAGCTTCTTTGCCGATATTTTTAAAGGAAATTCACTGAACATCGGTATCCTGCCGGTAACAGTCAGCCCTGAATTCCTGGACAGGATCTTCAAAGCCATAGAAGCTGACCCTGCCACCCAAGTGGAGGTGAACCTCCCTGAGCAAAAGGTAACCCTGCTGGCCACCGGCGAAAGCGAAAGCTTCCAGATCAACGGGTACAAGAAAAATAACCTGCTGAACGGTTATGACGATATCGATTACCTGTTATCGCTTAAAGAAGAGATCGGCATTTTTGAAAAAACACGCATTTAACGGTGAGAAAAATAGAAGTAATGGACACGACGCTCCGCGACGGCGAGCAAACGAGCGGCGTGTCTTTCTCCGCTTCCGAAAAATTATCCATAGCCAAGCTTCTCCTGCAGGATGTAAAAGCAGACCGCCTGGAAGTGGCCTCAGCACGGGTTTCTGAAGGAGAGCTCCGCGCCGTGCAGGCCATTACCGCCTGGGCACAGGAAAACGGCTTCCTGGATAAAATAGAAGTGTTGACCTTTGTAGACGGCCTGGCCTCTATTCAATGGATGGAAGAAGCAGGCGCCCGGGTCATGAACCTGCTGACCAAAGGTTCGCTGAACCACCTCACCCACCAGCTGGGGAAGACACCGGAGCAGCATTTTGAAGATATTGCTTTTGTGATCTCGGAAGCACAAAAAAGGCAGATAGCCGTAAACGTGTACCTCGAAGACTGGAGCAACGGCATGCGCAGCTCCCGCGATTACGTCTTTGATTTTCTCGATTTCCTGGCACAGCAACCTGTCAAGCGTATCCTCTTACCGGATACTTTGGGAATACTGACGCCCGATGAAACCTTTTCGTATGTACGGGAGATCGTCAGCCGCTATCCCCGGATACACTTTGACTTTCACGGGCACAACGATTACGACCTGGCCACCGCCAATGTGCTGAATGCGCTGAAAGCCGGGATCCACGGTATTCACCTCACCGTTAACGGGCTGGGAGAACGTACCGGAAACGCCCCCCTGGCCAGTGTGGTAGCCGTCATCAATGACTTCCTGCCCGAGGTGACCACCTCTGTTGTGGAGGAATCCCTGTATTCTATTTCGAGGATCGTAGAGAGCTTTTCGGGAATCCGGATCGCCGAAAACAGGCCCATTGTAGGTGAAAATGTCTTTACCCAGACCGCCGGGGTGCATGCTGACGGCGACAAGAAGAAAAACCTGTATGTCAGCGATCTTAACCCCGAGCGTTTCGGCCGTAAAACATCGTATGCGCTGGGGAAAACCTCCGGGAAAGCCAATATTGAAAAGAACCTGCAGGAGTTGGGAATTAAGCTCAACGATGAAGACCTGAAGAAAGTAACGGCGAAGATCATTGCCCTGGGCGACCGCAAAGAAACCGTAACCAAAGAAGACCTGCCCTATATCATCTCTGATGTACTGGACAGGAACACCATTACGGAGAATGTGAAGATCCTGAATTATGTGCTGACTCACTCGCGCGGACTTCAGCCCTCAGCCACCCTGCAGATCCAGGTAGCCGGGGAAGTTTTTGAGCAGAATGCCCAGGGTGACGGACAGTACGATGCCTTCATGAATGCCCTTAAAAAGGCGCTCCGCAAAAAGGGAATCGACCTGCCCGCACTTCTTGACTATTTGGTACGGATACCGCCCGGCGGAAAAACAGATGCCCTTTGTGAAACCATTATCACGTGGGACATTAACGGCAAAAGCACCAAAACCCGTGGTCTCGACTCTGATCAGACCGTATCGGCAATAGAGGCTACGCAAAAGATGCTGAACCTGATCCATATAGGATAGTGCCGGGTAGATAGTGGCCAGCCCCGAAGGGGCGCAATACCCTAACCCGGGGCAAAGCCCCGGGGAGTAGCAAAGCAATAACCAAAAAACATAACCAAAAAATGAAAAAACATATACTGGTAGTACCGGGCGATGGAATCGGCCAGGAAGTGACCCGGGTAGGAAAAAAGGCACTGGAAAAGATCGCCGGGAAATACGGCCATGAGTTCACCTATGATGAAGCGCTGATCGGTCACGTGGCCATTGAAGCTACCGGCGATCCGCTTCCCGAAGAAACACTGATCAAAATGCGGGCCTCTGACGCCATCCTTTTCGGAGCCGTGGGCCATGCCAAGTACGATAACGACCCGAATGCCAAAGTACGGCCGGAGCAGGGCCTTTTAAAGATGCGTAAAGAGCTCGGACTCTTCGCTAATTTACGCCCGATCAAGTTATTTGACGAACTTTTGAGCTCATCCAGCATCAAGCCTGAAATTCTGAAAGGATCAGACATTCTCTTCTTCAGAGAGCTGACCGGCGATGTATATTTCGGGGAAAAGAAGCGCACTGACGACTCAGCCTCTGACCTGATGATCTACCACAAATACGAGGTGGAAAGAATAGCCCGTAAGGCTTTTGATGCCGCCATGACCCGCGGTAAAAAGCTTATGTCTGTCGATAAGGCCAACGTGCTGGAGTCGAGCAGGCTCTGGCGGGAGGTGATCCAGGAAGTGGCAAAAGACTACCCGGAAGTAACCGTAGAACACCAGTTCATTGATGCCGCAGCCATGCTATTGATCAAAGATCCCCGGCGCTTTGACGTAGTGGTTCTGGGCAACCTGTTCGGCGATATTCTTACGGATGAGGCTTCGCAGATAGCCGGTTCAATGGGTATGTTGGCCTCTGCCTCTGTAGGAGAAAGCACCGGCGTTTACGAACCGATCCACGGATCAGCTCACGATATCACCGGGAAAAACCTGGCCAACCCCATGGCCTCCGTGCTTTCAGCAGCGTTATTACTGGATATTTCTTTCGGCCTGAAAGAAGAATCACAGGCGATAATCCGTGCCGTAGATGAGGTATTGAAAGCGGGCTTCCGTACCGGTGATATTGCAGATGAAAACACACCGGCCGGCAAAATTCTCGGAACCGTGGAAATAGGAGAAGAGATCCTGAAAAGGATATAAAATAAAAAGTCCGGCTTAAGAGCCGGACTTTTTCATCAATTGTTATCCAACAGCTCCAGCTTAAAGACCAGAGGCATAAAAACAGGCATTGTTCCGCCCCCGTTTTCACCGTAAGCTATTTTTGAAGGCAGAATAGCAATGGCCTTCTCTCCCTTCCGCATCAGCTTTACAGCTTCTGAAAATCCGGAAATGTATTGTGACAGAACCATATTGGTACCGGTTGACTCTTTCTGAAACTCGAAACCATTCACAAAATGCCCGGAGAATTTGACAGTTGCCGTTGTACCGGTAATCAGGCTGTCGGTAGTCACCACCGTTTTACTGATCATCAGCCCGGAGCTGGTCGTTTCAACGTTCGTGAGCTTATTCTTTTTAATGTACCACTGAATTTGCTGCGATTCACTCAGGCGGTCTATCACTTCGATGTCTACCATCAGGATAGCATTGTATTCCACACCACCGGGAGGATTGGTACCGTAACCCAGCGTGGAAGGAATCAGGAAGCGGCCTTTACCGCCCTTGCCCATAAATATGGTTGACCCCACTGACAGGCCCAGGATCTTCCCGGAATATCCGTTTTCATAGATCAAAACAGAATCGGTGGCTGCTTTTGTCTCTACTACCCGGTTTTCCAGGGTTCTGATCGTATAGGCTACCCAAACCGCTTCATTGTTGGTAAATTTGTTAATGGTATCGCCTTTGGTTTCGATCATGGAATAAATCGGGAAGTAATTCCCGTTGGCATCGTATAACACCTCTTTCTTCGCTGTCAACCCGTTAGACGCTACATACTCGTCCATGATTTTTTCCTGCTCTTTTCCCAGCATCGTGGTTTCAGAGTCTACAGGATCTTTTAAACACGAGGTCAACCCTACTGCTGCAACAACCGCTAATAAACTTTTTCTTATCATTTTAACTTACTTTTTTACCACATCAACCACTTCTATGTCAAAGACAAGCGGAGTGTTAGGCGCGATAGGGCCTGCACCCTGTTCGCCATATCCCAGGGCAGAAGGAATAATAATCGTACTCTTTCCGCCTTTTTTCATAGTCTTTAACGCAATTTCCCATCCCGGTATTACACCATGGTCGCCAACTTTCACCGTTATGGTTTCATCGCCTTTCGAATAATCAAATTTTTCGCCGTTGGTAAATTTTCCTACGTATTTTACTTTTACCACGTCTCCGTCCTGTACCAGGTCACCTGAACCGGGCGCAGTTTGCACGTGATAAATATCTCCTTCGGCCATTTTCTGAGCGCCTTTCATATTTTTTGCCACGTATTCCTGTATCACCTTAGGCTCGTTGGCTTTACGCTCTTCCGCTTCTTTTTTGTAGTCATCCATGCTCTGGATCTGGTGCATCTTTACAATGAACCGGATGTCTGTCCCCACACCGATCTCCGGTGGCACGGGCTGACCCATCATTTTAAACAGGGTGTCTGCGCTAACCAATACGGTAGTGCTGTCTCCTTCCCCTATATGATACAGGGCATTTTCAAAAGAGCCCTTAAAATATCCTTTCTGAATAGGCACGGTAAACGGGGTTCCTTCTGCGTATGAATCTTTGATCACCGAGTCTGCCGCTGTTTTAATGACCAGGTCAAACTTGATAATATCTCCGTCTTTGGCCAGTTTTCCTGACTTTCCTTTTTCATGAACCTGTAGCCGGTCGCCGTCTTCCGTAGTGGTTACTTTATATTGGTTGCAGGAGATTATTCCTGCGGTAAGAAGTACCAGGGCCGATAATTTTAATTTCATTCTTTGATTGATTATATTTACGTAATTGGTTTCACATGGGCTGCCTCAGCAGCTCATTTTTTATTTTGGGGAGCAAAGTTAGGAATTTTTCAACAGTTTCATTCAAAGATAATTGACTTCTCCCCCCTGCCGCATTTTTGTGTCCGCCACCTTCGAAATATTCCCGGGCAAAATCAGCCACCGACAGGTCATGTACCGAGCGGAAGGATATCCGGATCTGGTCTTCTTTCTCGGTAAAAAGCACTGACATCACGGCATTCCGGATGGTCAGCCCCTGGTTCACCAGGCCCTCCGTATCGCCGTTACGGGAGTTGAAACGCTTCAGCTCTTCTCCTGAAACAGCCATATAGGCTACGCGGTAATCGGGCAGGAAAACAAGCTTATTGCTCAGCACATACCCCAGGAACTGTAGTTTCTCATAGGGGTTATTATCAAAAAGGCTGCGGTGCACCGCTGACGGGTTTACGCCTTTCTCCAGCAGCTCAGCGGCTATACGGTGTACAGCCGGCGTAGTAGAGTCAAACCGGAAAGAGCCGGTATCGGTAAGCAGGCCCGTGTAAAGGCATACGGCCCCATCGCGGCTGATGTGATGTGTTTCTCTCAGGTCGGTGATCAGGTCAAACACCAGCTCACAGGTAGAAGATGCTTTCACCTTCCAGTAATAGAGCTCCCCGAAAGGTTCGGGCTGCTCGTGATGATCAATAATAACTTTAGGAGCAGGGGCATTCAATACCGCCTCCTTCATATCTTTCAAACGGGATGACGAAGAGAAATCCAGGCAGAAAATCACGTCTGCACTGGCAACAAGCGCTTCTGTGCCCGGTTCCTGCCAGACCTTCACCTCTTCTGCTCCCGGCATCCATTTCAGGTACTCTGCGGGCTCGGTGGGACTTATGAGCGTGATCCGGGTAAGCCCTCTGCTTTCCAGGAAAAACTTCAGTCCCAGCGAAGATCCGTACGCATCACCGTCAGGATTCTGGTGGAATGTGATCACAATTGCCGGGTTTTTGTTCAGCCAACCGAGAAACCGGTCCAGCTCAGCAGGTCTTTCCGTAAAAAAAGAATGTTCAAACATTCCGCAAATATACGCTGATGAACAGCGAATTCACGAATGAACGGAGATGTTCTCCGCAAAAAACTACCGTAAACTCACTAATCACTGAAATGGGCCATCATGAGCAGTGAGCCGGCGGTTCCGTCCATAGTAGGTTCATTGGTGCTGTAATCTCCCGTATCATCGTGATAGGTCACAAAATTATTCTGTACCTCTGCAAACTCATCCGGCTGCACCAGGTGAATGCCGATCAGGTTGTTGTAAATAGAGGCATATACCGGGCCGTCAACAAGCCCGCCCGGAATTTCCATCTTTTTAAGCACGTACAGGCTGGTATGTACTTCCTGCGGGAACTCTCCGCCGGCCGGTATACCGCTGAACATAGACGTCCCCCACGGGTTCCGCCCAAACAGCCAGTCACGTTGCAAGGCCAGGTAATGGTCGTATTTATCCGGTGAGCCCTTCCGGCGCGACCCGGGCCGGTTTCCTCCACCCTTGTCGGCCCCTGTCATTTTCCGGTATAAGATAATCTGCCCGGCCAGGCTGGTAGCCAGGTTATTGGAGCACCAGATGAACGGCACCCCGATTGTATACGGGTTTTTGCCCGCCCGGGCCAGGGTATACTCAATGCCCTCGGCATAGTACGATTCGAGCACCTTACGGAAATCTTTATCCACCAGTCCGTGCAGCACAAAATGCCCGAAATTCAGGAAAGGATAAAGCCGGTAGTGATCTGTTGTATCTTTCACGGTCCAGGAGTCGACCGTATTGCTCTTCAGTGCATATTCACGGGCCTGCTCCAGGTACCGGGGCTCACGGAAAAGCAGGTACATTTCAGCTGCGCCCCATTCCATGTCATCGTTCCAGGTATCTTCATTGTACCGGTAAGGAGCGCTGTAGGAATTGCCCTGCTGGTACCCTTCCTTTTCCCGGCCCAGGGCATATACGCTGCGGGCCGCTTCTTTACACCTTTGCGCAAATGCTTCATCGTACTTCCAGATACGGGCGGCAATGGCAAAAGCAGCCGCACAGCGCCCCGCCAGGTTGGCTACTCCTGTGGCAGACGACTGGTATTTGTTCAGGCCCTGGGGCTTACCGTTGGCAAAATAAGCCGGCCGGTAGCTGTTGGGCCCCCACCCGTAATCCGAATTATCGTTATCGGGCATTTTGTAGCCCTTGTGATCCCGGTCATCGGCTACCTGGTGAATTAACGACGCAGGTGTGGGGTGCATTTTCAGAAGCCAGTCGAGGCCCCATTTGGCTTCATCAAGAATATCGGGAATACCGTTCGGCCCCGGTTTCCCGAATGCATCCACGACGTCTTTGAATTTTTCAGGGTACAGCTCCCAGGTCTTCAGCATATGTGCCGTGGCGTAGCTTGACGTAATCAGGTATTTCAGCTGATCGCCGGCATCGTGCCACCCGCCGCTCACATCTACCAGCGTGGTATCTTTCACCGGCCCGTAAAAGCTGTAGCCATCTTTCTGATGGCAGTAGACATCCAGGGCCGGGTTATAACCGCATCTTTGCTGCCGCATAAAGGTGAGAAGGGTTTCCTGGTACCCACGGTAGGCTGCTTTATCTATTGTAAACAAAGAAGACCGCTCCTTACTCTCTGAAGTGACCAGGTAATATTGACCTGTATGGGTTATGCCGGAAAAATCTGCTTCGTAATAGTAATCAAAAACACCCCAGTTGCCGTTTGTAACCCTCTTAAGACCGGGAGAGGCAACCACCCGGCCCGTCTCTGCCTCCACCAGGTCAACTTTCTGTCTGACCGGCGCTTTGGAAAACAGCAGGGCTATTTTAGGGTCTTCCGGCAAATAACCTACCTGGTTAACCCTCAGGTAAACCTTTTCTCCCGCGCTGGCCTGAAAAAACAAAAGCAGTAAAAGCAGAATTCGCATAGCTCACAAAAAGTTAAGGCTACCCCTTTGAGGTAGCCTTACAAATATAACTAAAAAGATCAGGTTTACACCCGCCATACCCAACCGTACTTATCTTCTTCTTTACCGGTCCGGATATTGTTCAATGCCGTTTTAAGCACCTGCGAAACCGATGATTCGGTTACTTTAGGCAGGGGCAGGTCTTCTCCTTCATACCCTACGGCAGAAAAAGGCGACACCACCACGGCGGTTCCCACACCGAAAACTTCGGTAACCGAGCCGTTACGCAGCCCTTCAATGATCTCTTCTACCGATACCTTTCTCTCTTCCACCGCATACCCTTTGTCTTCTGCAATGCGAAGAAGGGCTTCACGGGTGGTCCCTTTCAGAATTGTGCTGCTGACAGCCGGCGTGATGATCCTGCCGTCTTTTACAAACATCACGTTCATGGTACCCGATTCCTCAAAATATTTATGCTCAATGGCGTCAGTCCAGAGCAATTGAGTGTATCCCTCCTCTGCAGCCAGCCTGGCCGGATACAGGGAAGCGGCATAATTACCCGCACATTTGGCAAAGCCCACACCACCGGGCGCCGCCCGGATAAACTCTTTTTCCACTTTTACTTTCGGTGCCTCTGTATAGTACGAGCCGGCAGGGCTCATAATAATCATAAAGCGGTAGTTAAGCGCCGTGCGCACCCCGAGGTACTCATCGGTGGCAAACATAAACGGACGAAGGTACAGTGAGTTATCGCCTCCTTTCGGTACCCATGCCGCATCCAGACGCAACAGCTCTTCCAGTCCTCCTATGAAAATTTCTTCCGGAACGGCCGGCATGCTCATCCGTTCTGCCGAAATATTAAAACGCTTGAAATTTTCCAATGGTCTGAACATAAACACTTCATCTGCTTCTGATTTAAAAGCCTTCATGCCTTCAAAAATAGACTGACCGTAATGCAGGGAAGCCAGGGCAGGTGTAAACTCCATTTTACCGTACGGAAGAATCTGCGGGGTCTGCCATTCTCCGTTGACATAGTCCGCTACCAGCATGTGGTCGGTAAACAGGGACCCGAAAACAATTTTCTGAGGATCCAGCTGATCTATTCTGCTTTTTTCGGTCTTGGTAATATTGAAGCTCAATGTTTGTGTTGCCATCTCAAAAATGTTTAATGGTTTGCAAGTTACCAATAATATTTATTGTCAGAACAATGAAATACAGTTTTATTTTCAATGCTTGTCTACATACATATCCCTTATATTATTCCGCGGATTATCAAAGCCTCCACCCTGGCCCAGCGCAGGCAGGGCAAGGCTGGCCGCTGTTCTTGCCGACGCCGTAGTTGAAGCTCCTGCAATCTTATCCAGCGCCACTTTCAGCAGCGTTTCAGAAGGGTCTCCAAAAGCCTTGTACGGCAGGATGTTATCGGTAACGGGGTAATCGGGGGTAAAGCCCGATTTGGTACCGTAATCGGCCTGTCCCAATGCGTTCACGGTTCTCAGAACAATCGGCTGAAGCCCCCATTTCCAGCGGTATTTGTTTTTGGAGTCGTCAATGGTAATAGAACCCACATCTTTCCCGTAGGTATTTCCGCCCACCAGGATCACCTCCATAAACGGCTTCAGGTTATTGATCACCAGCTCGCTGGCCGAAGCCGTACCGCCTGAGGTAAGGATGAACACCCGGTTAAGATTATTTCCCAGGTTATTGGGCTCATTGCGCCAGTAGCTTTCATAAGACGACTCGGGCTCGTTGAAGATAGCCCTGGCATTGGTGCTCCATATCTGTTTGCTCATGAGCGTTCCGGGCTTGAGATTTTTGACGATCAGCGCACTCAGCACATCCGATGAGCTGATATAACCCCCGCCGTTAAACCGGAGATCCAGCACCAGCTCACTTACACCCTGTGCCTTGAACTCACCGAAAATCGTACGAAGCTCATTATCAAACTGGGCATTGGTAACCCCGTTGGTGGTAATTCCCGGAATAAACTGGTTATATACAATGTACCCCACCTTCTTTCCTCCTGCCTCAATGATCTTGTTGAAATGAACCGGGAAATTCTGGATCACATTCTTGGTCAGGGAAACGGTCTTGCCGGTAGATACAATGCCGGTACCCGAGCGCTCACCCAGCGTAAGCACCAGGTTTTCGGAAGAAAGTATGCTCTGGTAATTAAGCGTATCAATGGTTGTTCCGTTGACTTTGGTGATAATATCTCCGCGGGTGATCCCCGCCAGGGCCGCCGGAGAGTCTTTGATGCTGTAACGTACGGCAAAAACCACGTCTTTGGAACCGGCCGCCGCCAGGAAAGGCGTGTAGCTGAACCCCGCTGATTTGGTTACACCCTGAAGGCTTTCTACCAGTGCCTGTGCATCTTCTTCAATCCATGAAAAGCGGTCTACGGTACCGTACCGGTAGAGCAGCGATTCAAAATACTCATCAGGAACCTTGCCCAGACTGGTAGCGGTCTTCGCGGCCATCTGGTCGCCCCACAGGTAGTAGGCGTACATGTTGTCGTAAATCCAGTTATTGACCGTTTCGTTACTCTGCCCGTTATTCGACGGGTGTAAAGTACCGGTACCTGTTCCGTCAGTGCCGTCTTTGATCTTTGAAACTTCGGTCAATGTTTCGCAGGAACTGAGCCCTATTCCAAAGCTCACCAGCAATCCCCATACCCATTTCTTTCCAGAATACATTTTCAACCTGGTTTTTGTTGTAAAAATATCCTAAAAAACTCTTTCCGTGATGATAAATTGTAAATTTTGCCCGAAATTTTGAGTATGCGGAAAAATATTCCCCGGTACTCCCTCATTACAGCTCCTGCATTCCGGCCAGTTTCCGGTAATAGCCGTTATTCATGCTCATCAGCTTATCGTGGGTTCCTGATTCCACCACTTCCCCGTTATTGATCACCACAATCGTATCGGCATTCTGAATGGTGCTCAAACGGTGAGCCACCACCAGGGTGGTCCGGTTCTTCATCAGGCTGGTTAAGGCCTCCTGCACCAGTTTCTCTGATTCCGTATCCAGGGCGGAGGTGGCCTCATCCAGGATAAGAACAGGCGGGTTCTGAACAATGGCCCGCGCTATGGACAGGCGCTGCTTTTGTCCGCCCGACAAGCGGGTACCCCGATCCCCGATATTGGTGTGGTAGCCCTGGGGCTGGGCCGTGATGAAGTCGTGTGCATTGGCGATCCGGGCGGCACGGATAATTTCTTCCTCAGACACTTCGCGTCCAAAGGCAATATTGCTGGCAATGGTATCATTGAACAGCATGGGCTCCTGGGTCACCACTCCCATCCGGCTCCGCAGGCTATCCTGCTTCAGTTCGCGGATATCAACCCCGTCTATGGTTATGCTTCCGGCGGTAACGTCATAAAAACGGATCAGCAGGTCGGCCAGGGTAGATTTCCCGCCTCCTGAAGCCCCCACCAGGGCCACAGTATGCCCTTTAGGAATGCGGAAATTAATGTCTTTCAGGATTTCCCGTTCGGTATTGTATGAAAAATGCACATGATCAAAGACAATTTCACGGTCAAACGTCATTTCCCGGGTCCCTTCCGGTATTTCTACCTGCCTGTCCATCAGCTCCAGGATTCGCGCACCCGCCACAATGCCCCGCTGGGCCTGTCCGAAAGCGTTCGATATCTCTTTTGCCGGCCGGGTGATCTGCGAAAACAGGGCAATAAAGGTGATAAAATCAGACGCTTCCAGGCCACCTGTCTGGTTCAGGATCATGGCTCCCCCGAAATACAGGAGGCCCGCCACCGCCGTTACACCCGAAAATTCGGAGAAGGGACTGGCCAGCTCTCTTTTCTTGGAATAGCCGTATACTGCCCGGCGGTATTGCTCATTTTCATTCGAAAATTTATCCGACACAAATTTTTCAGCCCGGAACGCCTTCACCACCCGCATATTTCCGAAGGCCTCCTCCATTACGCTCACAATGTTACTCAGCCGTTGCTGGCTGTCGGTAGCGTTGGTACGCAGCTTTTTGATCATATACGCCAGGAAGCCCGAGATCACAGGCACCAGCAACAGGGCAAAAAGCGAAAGTTTCCACGAAAGGGCCACCAGGGCCACAATAAAGGATATCAGCGAGATGCTTTCTTTGATCACCGCCGAGAACGAACTGGCTATGGAGTTCTCCACCTCCTGCACGTCGCCGGTAATACGCGACATCAGCTCCCCTTTTCTTTCGTTGGTAAAGAATCCCAGGTGCAGGCTCAGGGTATGCGAAAAAACCCGGTTCCGCAGGTTGGCGATCATCGACGTTTTAAACTTTTCCAGCACCCTGATGCTCAGGTACCTCGCCAGGTTATTGACCAGGCTGGCAATGATAACCGCGAAAACCACGAAGCGGAGGGTAGCCAGCTTGCCGTTTTCGATGGCATTTTCAGCAAAACCTTTGTAAAAATGCCCGATCAGGTCGTACCATTTGGGGTGGCTTTGCAGGATCTCCTGCATCTTCTCCGGGCTCACCTGCTCAAAGAGCACATCCAGCAGGGGTTTCAGCAGGGCCAGGTTCAATACCCCGAAAACCCCGGCAATCAATGAGAAGAAAGCGAAAGGAACGATAAAGTTTTTCAGGTTTCCCGCGAAACCCAATATGCGTAAATATATCTTCATGTGTAAAAGTACGGAGTTCCGGGTACCGAATTCTGAGCTCCCGATCAGCCCTCCGCCGGGAGGGTACAGGAAGCCTCAGCGTTGCAAAGGTAAAAAGGATTACGGTAAGATACTTCGCTTATCGGGCTAAACAGGCCATTTTTACACCTGAACATTTTTCAGCAGGTTTTTGTTTTTCTTCCGGATCAGGTTTCCAACATCATTAAATCAACCCCTGATGATCTATCTAATTCTCAGCATTGTGCTCTCGGTAGGCCTGCTGGTTAACTTCCGGCTGTTTCCGCGGTACGGTATCAATACCTTCCAGGCCATTGTTTTTAACTACCCGGTCTGTTTTCTGCTGGGGTATCTTCTCCTGGAAAAAGGAGAAACTTTCCGGCCCGATTTTTCCCAGAGCTGGACCTGGTACTGCCTGGCCCTGGGCCTCGGCTTTATCCTCACTTTCCTGCTGAGCGGTACGGCCACCCAACGCATCGGTATGACCCTCACCTCCCTGGCCAATAACATTTCACTGGTGATTCCCGTATTGTTCAGCCTTTTTGTTTTCGGATCAGATTCCATGTCTTTCGGCCCGGTGAATTACGTGGGCCTGGCCCTGGGGCTGGTAGCGGTAGCCATTGCTTCCTGGAAGGCCGATAGCGGGAAAACCGGCACCGGCTTCCTGCAAAGCGGCGGCCTGGCCCTGGCGGTTTTCCTCTTATACGGCATAACCAATACCGCCATCAATTACCTCCAGATCCATCTTATAAAAAACAGCCCGGGAGCCGTACCGGTCATGCTGATCATGGTGCTGGGTGCGGTAATTTCCGGCCTTGCCGTATGGGTATACCGGCTGGTAAAAAGGCAGGATGCTTTCCGGCCCAAAAACCTGGTGGCTGCCGTTACGCTGGGCATTCCCAACTTCCTGTCTTTTTACTTCCTGATCCTGGCCCTCAACCACTATGGAAGCAGCGGAGCTTTTGTGTACCCCCTGTACAATATGGGGGTGATCCTGGTGTCTGCGCTGGTGTCGGTGGTGTTTTTCAGGGAAAAGCTGAGCCGCCTGAACCTGGCCGGCCTCGGGCTGGCCGTTCTGGCTATCCTGTTTATTTCCTGGAACTCATTATTTGTTTAAAATCAACTACTTTACGATTTTTTTAGTAATTTTGTGACCTTTTTCGCAACCGCAGTGGTACGCGAAAGAATATAAAGAAAGAAATTATGGCCAATATAGTAGCAATAGTAGGCAGACCGAACGTAGGAAAATCCACCCTTTTTAACCGCCTGATAGAAGAGCGGGTTGCCATCACCGACAACCAGCCGGGCGTTACGCGCGACCGGCATTACGGCAACGCGTTCTGGCTCGACAAGCATTTTACCGTAATTGATACCGGCGGGTATGTAGTGGGTTCGGATGATACCTTTGAAGAGGCCATCCGGAGCCAGGTAGAGCTGGCATTGGAAGAGGCCACTGTAGTTCTTTTTGTGGTTGACGCCAAAGAAGGACTCACCGAGCTGGATGAAGAATTTGCCAATGTGCTTCGCCGGTCTAAAAAACCCCTGTTTGTAGTGGCCAACAAGGCTGAAACCTTTGAAAGGGCCAACCTGACCGCCTCTGAGTTTTACAGCATGGGACTTCCCGGAGAGGTGTACCCTATTTCGGCGGTTGACGGTTCAGGCACGGGTGACCTTCTCGACAAGGTGATTGAACACCTGGAAGACAACAGGGAAGAAGCCCATGAAGAGGGCGTTCCGAGGATCTCTATCCTGGGACGGCCCAATGCCGGAAAATCTTCCTTCCTGAACGCTCTTTTAGGTAAAGACCGGAGCATTGTTACTGACATTGCCGGTACCACCCGCGATGCCATCGATACGCGTTATACGATGTTCGGAAAAGATTTTATACTGACCGATACCGCCGGAATCCGTAAAAAAGCAAAAGTCAACGAAGACCTGGAGTTTTATTCGGTGCTTCGCTCCATCAAGGCTCTCGACAAATCCGATGTATGTATCATCCTGCTGGATGCCACGCGGGGCCTCGAAGCCCAGGATATCAGCATCATTGCCCAGGCCCACAATGCCAAAAAAGGGATTGTGCTGATGATCAATAAGTGGGATGCCGTAGAGAAAGACTCCAAGACGGCCGATGTCCTGAAAAAGGAGATCCTCGAAAGAATTGCCCCCATGAATTATATGCCGGTGGTCTTTGCTTCGGCACTGAATAAGCAGCGTATCTTCCAGGTGGTGGAAGCCGCCATGGAGGTGTACGCCAATAAGACGCAGCAGATCCCGACCTCCCGGCTTAACGATGTGCTTCTGCCCATTATAGAGCGCACGCCGCCACCGTCTATCAAAGGAAAGACGGTAAAGATCAAATATATTGTGCAGCTGCCCACGCCGTCGCCTACCTTTATCTTTTTCTGTAACCTGCCCCAGTATGTCAAAGAATCCTACCAGCGTTTCTTACAGAACCAGATCCGGGAGCATTTCGGGTTTGAGGGCGTAGTGATCACTACCTTTTTCCGGAAAAAATAACATGGCAAAGCACATTCTTCTCATCGAGGGGCCCGATGCCCGGGGACTGATTTACCATGTCACCGCCGTATTGTTCAATAATCGCTGCAATATTTTAAAGCAGACCGAGTACGTAAGCCCGGACAAACGCTTTTACATGCGCACCGAGTTTGAGAACGGCACCGACCTTGACCGGGAGAAGATCCTGTCGGAGCTCCGGCAGCGGATTCCGGATGAACAGGTGAAATTCCGCCTGGATATCCTGAAGAAAAAGAACATCGTGGTCTTCTGCACCAAAGAGCACCATTGCCTGTCGGAAATCCTGGTGCGGTATATGTTCAGCGAGATCAATGCCAATGTGCTGGCGGTGATCAGCAACCACAATGTGCTGCAGCCGTTTGTATCTAAATTCGGCATACCCTTTCATTATATTGATGCCGAAGGGAAAACGCGGGAAGAGCATGAGGCGGCCATTTTAAAAACCCTCGGAATCTATTCTCCCGAATACCTGGTACTGGCCAAGTACATGCGTATTCTCTCGCCCGGGTTTGTAACCCATTACCCGGGCAAGATCATCAACATTCACCATTCTTTCTTACCGGCGTTTATCGGCGCCAACCCGTACCGGCAGGCACATGAGCGGGGAGTAAAGATTATCGGGGCTACTGCGCATTTTGTGAACAACGACCTGGACCAGGGCCCTATCATTGCCCAGGACACCAAAGATGTAGACCACCGGTATTCGGCCATCGATATGGCCCGCGACGGCCGGGATGTGGAAACCCGCGTACTGATGAAAGCGCTAAAGCTGGTTTTTGCCGACCGCGTCTTTATTTACGGGAACCGGACAGTGATATTATAGCTCCTTTTTCTCCGTGTTCTTTGTGCAATCTGCTTTGTGTTCTTTGTGCAATCTGTTTTTTTCACAAAGAACACAAAGCAGATTGCACAAAGATTACAGAGGCGAATGGATATCAGATAAAAAATCCGATGCGCAGCACCAGGCGGCCGTCACCGATAGACTGGCGGTTAATATAGCCTGAATTGGGGGCATTGAGGTTATAGAGCACGGAGATAAAGCCGCCGCCCTGGGTTCTCATGCCGTTCTGGTAAAAGCCCGCACCAATGTATCCCGTTCCGCCCCATTTGTTCTTCGGGTTAAGCCCCTGGATAGTGGTGGGATCTACATCATAGAAATTATACGGCGATGAATTCATCAGCTCATATTCAGCATGGGCAAAAAGCGTTCGCCATATGGCCTGCCGCACAAACACCTTGGGGCCCACAGACAGTCCGCCGCCATACATCTTATCGGCACCGTAATACATGATAGACGCTCCAAGGCCGGCCACTGTTCCCTTTTCCGAGATATCCCACCCTATCATGGGCGTAGCCTCCACGTAGAGGGTTCCCCAGAAACCCAGCCAGATATTTCCGCCGTAATGCATTTTGTCTTTCCATTCCGGCCGGGGTTTCTCCAGCTCCACGGGTGTTTCTTCCGGTACGGGTTCAGCCGGTGGAATAACCTGGGCAGATGCAGACAGGGAAAACAGGAGCAAAAACAGGGTTCTGTACATTACGGTTTATAAATTATTATTGTAAACGGTTTCAAAGATAAAAAATTGGCTCCATACTTCGCTAAGTCTTTGTCTAACGCATATATTTGATACGATAGATCCTTAAATAGAATGAAAAACTCTAAAAAACTGATCCGAAACGATTATAAGAGCTATTTGTTTATTCTTTGTCTGACGCTTATTGGAGTTACTACCTGCTATCTGTTATATAGAATTTAAGCAAGAGATATGGATTCAAAAGTTCTTTTTCAAGAA
This sequence comes from Leadbetterella sp. DM7, assembly GCF_040829825.2. Classification (NCBI taxonomy): domain Bacteria; kingdom Pseudomonadati; phylum Bacteroidota; class Cytophagia; order Cytophagales; family Leadbetterellaceae; genus Leadbetterella; species Leadbetterella sp. DM7. The sequence continues at coordinate 104,251 of NZ_JBFOLH020000006.1, forward strand.
AATCAGTACTTCCGCCAAAATAAGTTAATTTATGTGGTTTATGTAGTGATCGGTATATTAATTGCGGGATTAATGTATCTTATTAAAAATGAAACCATTGATATTTTCTCAATGGTCTCCCTTCCTCTCCTTTTGGTCGTTTTTATTTCTATAGCCACCGCTAAATTTTCCATTAGCATCACAAAGGAGAAAATTTCTTTTAAGTTCTTTTATATTTTCCCCAAAAAAGAAATACTTTTTAATGACATTAAAAATATCTATGTCAAAACATATGACCCTATTTCGGATTTTGGTGGTTATGGATTTAGAATAAGTGGAAATAAGACACTCTATTCAACCAGTGGGAATACCGCTATTGTAATTGAAAAAAAGAACGGAAAAATAGTTTATTTGGGCACACAAAAAGCTGATGAATTCGAACAAATTAAAAATATTCTGTAAAGATTTCTGTAAAAAAAATACCACCACAAAAGCATTGTAATAACTATAATTAACAAGTATGAGAATTTCCGATGATTCCACTTCTTATTAACTAATTGATGCATTAACCCTTTCATTCATTTGTATAATTTTATTCCTGCTGTCCATGCGATTTAATTCCCCTTTAATCCAAAATATGGGGATAATACGTTTATATTCTGTTTAATTTGTATTTTATTCTTTAATTCTAATACATACGCGAAATGAAAAAATTACTGATTGTGCTTTTCTTCTCCACGGCAACTTTTGCGCAGGACATCACACCGAAGCAGGTACTGGAGAAATATTTTGAGGCCATTGGCGGAAGAACCAATATGGATAAAGTGAAAGATTTTTATGCTGTTTCTACCACAGAAGTGATGGGGCAAAGCATGGAGAATATCGAATCCAAGAAAATTCCCAACATGTACTCTTCCGTTGTAGACCAGAGCGGAGTGGAGCTGGCAAAAATTGTTTTTGACGGAAAGCAGGCGAAAGTATCGCAAATGGGAAATTCGCAATTCCTGGACGAATCGGCCTCTAAGGCCCTCCTGGCCCAGGCGCTGATATTCCCGGAAACCCTGTATTTCTCTGACGAAATAACCCTCACCCTCTCTGGTAGTGAGCAGCACGAGAATGAAGATTGCTACGTTATTTCGGTAGCCGGTATCCCGGGCATCACCACCATGAAAGAGTATTATTCGGTGAATTCGGGCCTGAAGCTAAAGCAGCAGGTAGAAGGACCCAGCGGCTCGGCCAATGTTCTTTACAAAGAATATAAAGACTTCGGACCGGGCGTAAAATTTGCCACGCACCTGGTGCAGGAAACCATGGGCATGACCATCGATAAAAAGCTGACTTCCATTAAGCTTAATTCGCAGATCGCCGATTCTGAATTCAAGATCGATTAATCAGAACGCAAACGCACCCGGTTTACACAGGCCCAAAAATATACCCTGCATAAGCCGGGTGTGTTTGCGTGATCTTTGTCCACACGCCTCACTGTTTCAGCAGCTCGTCTATCCGTACCAACCGGTAGCCTTTCGCTTTTAATTCCCGGAGCAGATCCGGGAGCCGGTGATAGAATTTATCGGTCCGTTCTGGACCGGTGCCTATGTGCAGCAGCAGGATGAACCCGTTCATCCCTTTTTCCCGCTCCTGTTTTCTTATACTTTCCAGGATTATTTCCGAGCTCCGGTAATTGGGCATGGAAGGCGTGGTGTAATCGGCGTTCGACAGGGTGCCTGACGTGAAATTCACCAATTGCAGCCCCTCTGTATTCGCCCAGTCTGCAATAGTTTCGTTGTACCATTCATAGGGAGGCAAAAAGAAAAGCGCTTCATTTTTCCGGATACCCCTTTTCTCCATCTCCCGGAAATTCTTCTTCAGATCTTTTTGAAAATCTTCCTGCGAAACCAGCAGGCTGTCTCTTTTCTCCCAGGAGCAGTACAGCAGGTGCCGGTCTGAGTGGGCCCCGAGATAATGCCCGTCTTTTCTCAGCATCTTTACCAGGCCGGGGTAACTCCGGTAAAAATCGCCGGTAAAAAAGAAGGAAGCGGGTGTGCCGGAAGCTTTTAACGCTTCGCGGATCTCCCTTCCACCCTCAGCATATTCATGCCCGGTGAAGACCAGCGCTACCTCCTTAACCGCCGGATCTCCCCGTACAATTGCCCCTTTAATAACGACAGGCTGCCCCCATAAGTAACTGGAAAACAAGCTTATAAATACGACCCATAATACGCTGAAAAACGGGTGCCTGACCATGTTAAACAATATTTAATAACGTTAAATAACCTTAAAGCCCTTAAACCCTCTCCTCTTTTTCGATTCTTATTACCGAAAATCAGTTTTTTAATTTAAACAATTGAAATTATGAAAAAGAATGCATTGATGTTTGTATTGGCCGGTTTAGTTTCTTTCGGAGCGTTTGCCCAGGATAAGCGGCCTGTAAGAAACGGCGAGCGACCTACTCCGGAGAAAATAGCCGAACAGCGCACCAGCCGTATGAAAGAAACATTGGGCCTCAACGACGACCAGTACAAAAAAATGTACGACATTAACCTCTCAGAAGCCCGTAAGCACCAGGCTTTAGCAGCAGAAAGGCGCGAGAAAATGAAGGTGGAAAGAGCAGAATTGAAGAAGAAATATGCTGCTGTGCTTACTCCTGAGCAACTTAAAAAGCTGGAAGAAAGCAAAGGCCAGCGGCATGATTTCAAAAGAAAGCCGGGGGTGAAGAATACCCGTGAGGGGAGAGGAAGGTAAGGTATAAGTTAAAAACGAAAAGTGAAAAGTTGTGGAACATGAGTATATATTAATTCCGCAACTTTTAACTTTTCGTTTTTAACTTTTAACTTCATCAGATTCTTACTTTATTCACCTTCAGCGGCTCCCCGTTCAGCAGCTGGGTAACGCCTGCTGCGTCATGGAAATTCAGCACTGCGCCTTCTTCCCTTACTTTATCCAGGAGGCTCAGATCAAAGTCCTGGATCATCCACCCTGCCTGCTGATGGGGGCCGGTTTGCAGGATCCCCAGCTCGGGCAGGCCGGTATCCGGGGTAGAATACGCTCCGCAATAGCCGTAATTGTAATCTACAGCCGGTGTCCACAGCGCCTCTCCCATGGTTTGGGAAACAATCGTATAGCACTGGTTTTCCAGGGCACGGGCGCGCGCTCCCAGATGCACCCGGGTAGCTCCGCGGAGGGTTTCGGTACAGCTGGGAACCAGGATAACGCCGGCCCCCGCCTGCGCCAGCGCATGCGCCCCTATCCCGAATTCCGAATCATAGCAGATCTGTATTCCGAAGCTTCCTCTTTCCATCTGAAAAAGGGTCAGCTGCGGCTCTCCCGCTGAAACGCCCCATTCCCTGCTTTCAAAGGGAGTCATGAAAAGCTTATCCTGGTAACCGGCCAGGCCGGCAGGTGAAAATACGTACGCCCGGTTAATCACTTTGCCTCTCTCGCTGACCGGGAAACCCGGTGCCACCACTATCATTTCATGTTGCCGGGCAAGTGTAGCGTATAATTCCAGGAAAGCGTCGTGAAACTCTTCTATTGCCCTTATCTGGGCGTAAGCGTCCTGTTGCAATTCCGGGCTCAGCAGGCTGACCAGCTCCACAGAGCCGTATTCCGGGAAAACGGCGATATCTACGTTTTTCCCGTTTAGCTCCCGGAGCCAGCGGCCGGCGTGGGCTTCCCATGCCAAAAGAGATGCATGATATTTTACCGGATAGTTGGCTGCTGCTATTCTCATATCTTTTTAAACCAGTATTCCATCGGCTTGGCAGAAGAAGTATCCTCTCCCAGGTCTTTCCATTCAAAATAGCTGACCATATCCGCAGCTTTGGCGTAGCCCCTTTTGCCCCAGAAAAGGTCCAGCGGCTGATAGTGTTCCGGCCGGAGCGGATGATCAGCCGGGCGTTTCACCGCACAGAAGCAAACCGCATCTGTTCCGGGAAAAGAGGCCGCATGCGCCTCCCTTTCTTCAAAAAAACGGTTTCCCAGGCCCAGTCCCCTGTACTCTCGTAACAGGATGCTCTCTCCGAAATAGAAAATACGGTGAATATCCCTCCCTTTCCGGAGAAAGGGCTCCTGCACGTCGGCGGTCTCCTCTGCGAGAGGGATACAGGTAGTCGCTCCCACCATTTTTTCTCCTTCGTACACCGAAAAAAGAAAGGATCTTTCGCTTTTTATATAGGTTTGCAGGTATTCCTTTTCGTATTCGGGACTTCCGTCATACAGGTACGGGTAATCGCGGAAAACCGCTATTCTCAGCGCTGCCAGGGCATCGGCTACCCTGCCGATCTCTGCTCCCCGGAAAGACCGGCAGATCAGTTCCCCACCAGTGATTCCCATAGCGGCAGGTTATAGTAGGTGGTAATGCGCGTGATCTTCCCGTTATTTACTTCCAGGAAAGCCGCTGCCGGCAGCACGTACGTCTGGCCTGTAGCCTCAGGAAGCCCTTCGTCGGTCACCTTGTAAGTACCGTTTACTACAAATTCGACGGCCACTTTGCGCCCCTCCGGCTCCCCGAAGAATACCATATCGGTAAGCGTTTCTTCATAGCACTTATCCATGTGCTCCTGGAATTCCTTAAAAAGGGCAATACCCGTTCTGGGTGTTCCCTGGTTGGGCTCGTGTCTTATGTTTTCATCCAGGAGCGACCTCATTCCTTCCCAATCCCCGTGGTTGAAATACGCATAATACGTCTTTACTAGTTCTATTGCGTCCATTAGCTGTTTGATTTGGCCAGCAAAAATACGAAAAACCCCTTACGGGGAAAGGTTCTTCCGGTTAGATCGATGCTTTAAAAATTATTTTCCGGATATGGAATATCGGGATATTTCACATATCTTTGGTCGGCTGAGCACCCATTACTTACCAATAGTTTATGGATAATTCACAAAGAAGGGCTTCCTACTTACTATTGATTGAACCGGAAAAGAAAGTGTCTTTCAGAATTGAAAAGCTGCGAGATACCATTCATAGCGAGATCAATATGATCGCTAATCCCTTCTATAATCCTCATGTTACTGTTCTTGATTTTGTTCAGTACGAAAGCTACGAGCACCGCATTCTTCCTCTTTTACAGAAATTTGTTTCCCAGATCAATCCTTTCACCCTGCCGCTAACCAACTTCGGCTCTTTTGTACATACTTTGTATATCCAGGTGAAGCCGGCGCCCAGGGAGCTGGCCCGCATAGGCGCCCGGAAAAATGAGCTCAAAAGCATTGCCCGCACACCGGTCAATACCCCGGGCATTCATCACCTGACGCTCTTTAAAGATTTGTCGGAAGAAATGGGTACCGCCGTGTGGGAAAAATGGAAAGACCGCCGGTTTGAAGACCTGTTCCTGGTAAAAGAGTTTGTTTTTCTTCGCAGGCGGGAGAACCAGAGACACTACCAGGAGCTTGCCCGGTTCCCGCTTCTGGGGAAGGAGATCCGGCCTGAATTTGTACAGGGGAAGCTATTTGAGTAATAATGGTACTCGGTTCCCGACTCCGTTGGGTTCTTGACTACGCTCGAACTGACAGGAACAGACGCCACTTGTCAGTTCGAGCGTAGTCGAGAACCGGGTGTGATTGATTTCCCGGTCACCCGCTTAAATCAGTCCTTTCTTTGAAAGGTATTCAGCTATCTGAACCGCATTCGTGGCCGCCCCTTTGCGCAGGTTATCTGCCACAATCCAGAGATTCAGCGTATTCGGTTGCGACTCATCCCTGCGGATCCGGCCGACAAAAACTTCATTTTTCCCGTGGGCATGAATAGGCATAGGATACACCAGGTTGGCCGGGTCATCCTGTACGATCACTCCTTCCGTAGCGGCCAGCAGCCCGCGTACGGTATCCAGATCAAAGTCGTTTTCAAATTCAATATTCACGGCTTCCGAGTGCCCTCCAACAGTAGGGATACGCACAGTAGTGGCCGTTACCCGGATACTGTCATCTCCCATGATCTTGTTGGTCTCCTTAATCATCTTCATTTCTTCCTTGGTGTAGCCGTTTTCCTGGAATACATCAATATGCGGAAGCACATTCAGGTCTATTTTATACGGATATACCTTGGGTACCGACTCATCTCCCGCTCTTTCGGCAAAAAGCTGATCTACGGCGGCTTTTCCTGTACCCGTTACCGACTGGTAGGTAGAAACCACTACCCTTTTTATTTTGTATTTATCGTGCAGGGGCTTCATCACTACCACCATCTGAATGGTAGAACAGTTCGGGTTGGCAATGATCTTGTCTTCCCGGGTGAGCACATCTGCATTTACTTCCGGAACAATCAGCTTCTTGTCCGGGTCCATTCTCCAGGCCGAAGAGTTATCGACCACGGTAATGCCTGCCTCCGCAAATTTCGGTGCAACCGCCAGTGAGGTGCTGCCCCCGGCAGAAAAAATGGCCACGTCAGGTTTTTGTGCTATTGCCTCATCATAGCCCACTACCGTGTATTCTTTGCCTTTAAAAGTAATCTTTTTCCCGATGCTTCTTTCCGAGGCTACCGGAATAATTTCAGTGACCGGAAAATTTCTTTCTTCCAGAACTTTCAGGATCTCCCCACCAACCAGGCCGGTGGCTCCCACTACCGCTACTTTCATTTTTTCAATTGATTTTGTTCTCCCCGACCCATGGCAGAGTAATTATAAATCAGAAAGAGAGAGGTCTATTCTCTTTGAATAATTTTCAAGCGGGCAAAAATAAAAAACTTTTTGAATTAAAGGTATATGAAACGTTTAAAAGCCGGATATCCCCCTGCAAAAAGAAAGAGGCGGACCCTTACGGGCCCACCTCTGATGTATTTTCTGCTTTCTTATTCTTCTATCTTGTCGTACCCCCCGTTATTGAGCACCGAGTTGCTGCGCCCGTAAAGGAAGTACACCAGGAATCCCAGGGTCAGCCAGCCTATAGCCATATAAATGGCCGAGCGCTCCAGGTTCATGATCAGGTAAATGTTGGTAGCAATACCCAGCGTGGCAATTAACGGCAAGGCAGGCGTTCTGAAGCCTCTCTTAAGCTCAGGCTCGGTATAGCGCAGCCGCCATACGGCAAAACATACCATAGAGAAGGCAAACAGCGTTCCGAAGCTACACATGTGCACCAGGGTGCTGATAGGTGTGGACGCGGCCACAAAAGCTACAATAATCCCGATGATCACCGTGTTTTTAACCGGTGTTTTGGTGTTCGGGTTCACCTCTTTAAATATCGGCGGAAGCAGGCCGTCTTTGGCCATGCCCATAAAGATTCTTGACTGGCCCAGCATCATCACCAGGAGTACCGAGATCAGGCCGATGGTAGCGGCTACGGTAATCAGGATCACCGCCCAGGTCATGCCCGTGGCATGTTCAAAGGCCACGGCCACAGGGGCGGTCAGACCGTCAGGAATGTTTCCGAATTCATTAAAGTTCATCATCCCGGTCAGTACCACAGACATCAGGATATACAGCGCAGTACAGATCAGGAGAGAAGCAATGATGGCAAAAGGAATATCTTTTTTAGGATCGATAGCTTCTGCCGCCTGGGTAGAAACCGCGTCAAAGCCGATGTAGGCAAAAAACACGGCGGCGGCACCCATGATAATTCCCTTGAAGCCGTACGCTACCTCGGGTTCACCGTGCGGCCCGATGATGGTGGTTTCTTCCGGAATGAACGGAGTCAGGTTATCCATATTGATATAGAAGGCTCCTACCACGATGATAAATAACACCACCGAGGTTTTCAGGATCACAATCAGGTTATTGGTGCTGGCGGCTTCTTTGGTACCCTTTGCCAGGATAAAAGTAACGATCAGCACAATGATAAACGCCGGCAGGTTAAAGGCAAACCCTTCACCCCCGTACGAAATCGGGTCGGATACGAGGTTGGCCGGCAGGTGCATTCCGAACATTTTGAGCATCTTGTTGAAATAGCCCGACCAGCTCACGGCCACCGTCATAGCGCCCATCATATATTCAAGCACCAGCCCCCAGCCAATGAGCCAGGCAAAAACTTCTCCTACCGTACCGTAAGCATAGGCATAGGCTGACCCTTCAACCGGCAGCATGGAAGCAAATTCAGCATAGCAGAGAGCAGCAAAAATACAGGCAACACCTGCCACCACGAATGACAATGCCAGGGCAGGTCCTGCGTGATAGTAAGCGGCCGTACCTGTTAATACGAATATCCCGCCCCCTATAATGGCGCCAATTCCGATAGCCGTTAAACTCCATTTACCCAGCACCCGTCGCAGGGTACTTTTCTTCATGTCCGCCTCATAGGCACTAATCGGCTTGGTTCGCCATATACTTTTTTCCATATCATTAATTTTAGGATTGAATATTTTTTCCGGCGCAATTTAAAATAAATTCCCATGAAATTCCTAACGATCATAGGGTTTATTGGGGATTAAAGCAGTTATTCAAAACAATTCACTTCCTGTTTTTCAGCCTTTAATCCCTGTTTTCCGGATCTGCCGGTATCTTTTTACAGAAAAATCCTGCAGCACACGGTAGGCCAGAGGCATATCTTCACTGATCACTCCCCCGAAAATAGCCGAGTCAAACATTTTCAGCGCCGACTCCAGCCTTTCGTTTTCATAAAGCTTTCCCAGCTCTGAGGTAGACATGGTAGAAACCGGTTCATTCTCCAGCTCTTCCAGGTAGATCTTCCATTCTTTCAGGGCTCTTTCGTTGTTGCCCAGGCTCTTGGGCGACATCGCCATTTTCCGGAAGTCAGACAGGAAACGCTGGTGCGTGCGATCAAACTTCCAGAGGCGGTATTTTTTCCGGAGCCAGTCGCCAAAAAAGGCGATGACCAGGAAGCCCAGCGCCAGGAAACCCAGTACATAATACGTTATCTTGGGCAGGTTCACCTCTTTCCTGACCCGGAACACATTGACGGTTTCCTTTACCCGGGGCTCCCGGATATTCTCACCGGTAATGCTGAATTTCAGGTAAACTTTTGCCGGGTCGGCATAGATGGTTTCGCCCGTCCGGAGATTCCGGATGTACGGCTTCACAAAAAGAACCGAATCCAGGTCATAGGTAACCAGGGTATAAATCACACTGTCGAGGCTTTTCCCTTCCACCGTACGGGTTTCATAGAGTTCGGATGAGACGTAACGGAACGGGGAGAAATCAAAGCTCGAATCGGGAAAAACAATGTCGGATTTGCTGGAATGCAGGTACGACATGGCCATCCGGGTTTCTTTCCCCACCGTAACCGAATCTTCAAAAAAAACGGCCCTGGGCTTTTGCGCTGCCACAGACAGGCTCCACATGCAGAATAGCAATATCCTCCTCATTTTCTCACCCGGAATAACTGAATTAAACTGGCCACGTAATCAGATCCCGACTCAATGTCGAGGTAGTTGGCCCTGTTCTGTACACAAAATTTCTGCAGCTTCTGCCGGTTTTCTTCGAACGTTTCCCGGAGCTGCCGCTTAAAAGTCCGGGAATTGGTATTGACCCATGCCACATTCCCGCTTTCCTTATCCATCACCGGGATAATGCCCAGGTCAGGAAGCGTGATCTCTCTTTTATCATACACGTGCAATACCACCAGGTCGTGCTTCCGGGCCAGGGCCTTGAGATTATGCTCATAGCGGGTATCCAGGAAATCGGAGATCAGGATCACCACGCTCTTTTTCTTTAAAATATTCAGGGTAAAAGAAATGGCTGCGGCCAGGTTGGTTTTCAGCGAAGCCGGGCTGAGCTTATAAATCCGGGATATAATATTATACGCCTGCTTCATGCCGGCATCCGGCTTAATATAGGCCTCTTTCTCGTCTGAAAAGCAATAAACACCTACCTGGCTGGTTTCTTTGATAGCCGCCAGTGTGAGTACGCCGCAAAGCTCGCGGGCGGTATCGAGCTTAAGATTCCCCTTCTTCCCTACCTCCTGCGACCCGCTGACATCCAGCATAAAAAAAACGGTCTGTTCTTTTTCTTCCTTAAAAATCTTCACGTACGTTCCCTGCCCCTTGGCCGATGCCACCCAGTCTATAGCCCGCACGTCATCGCCGTACTGGTAGGTGCGGAGGTCACTGAATTCCAGTCCGGTGCCCTTAAAAATCGAGCTGAAATTACCATTAAGGTGAGAGTTCACCGCCTTACGGATCTTTATTTCATACTTATTGAGCTTGTTGATGATTTCTTTCAACTCTTTTAAGGAATATTAAGTAAAATAAAACTTCTTAAAACGACAGGTTACGTAAATTTGCTGCCGTAAATTGCCTCCCGTTGAGAAACACTGGTATAAAAATAGGAATAATTTTACTAACTTTGGTCTGGGGCTGTAATTCCCGGCCGAAAGAAAAGCTTTCGAAAGACGAGATGGCCGCCATCATCGTTGACCTTAAATTACTGGAAAGTAAGGTAGATAACTTCCTTCTCCGCAGCTCAGACTCTTCTAAAATAGCTTTCCGCTATCTTCAGCACCAGGTATTTAAAAAACATAAAACCGACTCCACCACCTACTTTGAGAATTATGATTACTACCTGTCGCATAAAAAGCAAATGCTGGAAATCCTGGAAAATGCCTCAGAAACGCTGGCGAAGGCCCAGGAAGAGCAGCTGCCCAAAGAATCTGTAAAATGAAAAATCTTGTTATTATTCCCACTTACAACGAATGTGAAAACATTGAAGCCATTATCCGGAAGGTCTTCGGGTTAGCCGAAGCTTTCCAGGTGCTCATCGTAGACGACGGCTCCCCTGACGGCACGGCCCATATTGTAAAAAAGCTCCAGGAAGAATATCCTGCCGTGCTGCACCTTGAAGAAAGAAACGGAAAGCTAGGCCTCGGAACGGCCTACATTCACGGGTTTAAATGGGCTCTGGAACGTGATTTTGATTATATTTTCGAGATGGATGCTGATTTTTCCCATAACCCGGAAGACCTGGTCAGGCTGCTGGCCGCCTGCCGCAATGAGGAGTATGACGTAGCCATAGGCTCGCGGTATATCCGGGGGGTGAATGTCATCAACTGGCCCATGAGCCGGGTGCTGATGTCTTATTTTGCTGGTATTTATGTACGCCTGATCACCGGCATGCCCATTATGGACCCTACCGGCGGCTTTATCTGTTATTCGCGGGAAGTTCTTTCGGTCATTCCGCTGCAGAAGATCCGCTTTGTAGGCTATGCGTTCCAGATAGAAATGAAATTTAATGCTTATCTTTATAAATTCAGAATTGTTGAGGTGCCGATCGTCTTCACCGACCGCACAAAAGGCCAGTCCAAAATGTCTACCCGGATCTTTAAGGAAGCTGTTTTCGGGGTGGTCATGATGAAGATATGGAGCCTCTTTAAATCGTTTAAACGTTAAAATAGCGGTAAGCTATGAGCTGTGAGAAATTACCAGTCCGCACAATCGGCGTGCTGATAAATACAAGTTCTTAGCTCAAAGCTCACGGCTCTTAGCTTAATTATTATGGAAATCAAAAAGGAGGACCTCCTGGCCTTTATTCACAATGCCCTGCAGGAAGATGTACGCGAGGGCGACCATACTTCTCTTTCCACCATTCCCGAAACGGCCCGGGGCAAAGCGCGGGTATTGATAAAAGATACAGGCATACTGGCCGGGGTAGAGCTGGCGGAGCTTATATTCCAAACGGTAGATCCCCGGCTGAAAACCGAGGTGCTGCTGCAAGACGGCACCCCGGTCAAACCGGGCGATGTGGCCATGTACGTGGCGGGTCCTGACCGCTCTATTCTCACCGCTGAGCGACTGGTGCTGAACTGCATGCAGCGCATGAGCGGCATAGCCACCGTAACCCGCTCTATTGTTCAGCAGCTGGAAGGCACCCATTGTAAGGTGCTCGATACGCGGAAAACCACTCCGGGGATCCGTTTACTGGAAAAATGGGCCGTGAAAATCGGTGGCGGGGTCAATCACCGCTTCGGGCTTTTTGATATGATCCTGATCAAGGATAACCACGTAGACTATGCCGGCAGCATAGAAAATGCCCTTACTGCGGCTCAAAGGTACGTAAAAGAGCACAACCTGGATATCCCTATAGAAATTGAGGTCAGGAACCTGGAAGAGCTGAAAGAAGTACTGGCCGTAGGCGGCGTGGTACGTATTATGCTGGATAATTTCAGCTATGAGCAGATCCGCGAGGCCCTGAAGCTTATTGACGGGCGTTTCCCGGTAGAAGCTTCCGGCGGCATTACACCTGAAAATGTCAGGGAGTATGCTGAAACCGGGGTAGACTACGTATCTATGGGCTACCTCACCCATTCGGTAAAAAGCCTGGATATCAGCCTGAAGGCGGTGTAATGCCGGTTCCCGGGTGTGCTATATCATCAGAGAATCTCTTCTCCTCATTTTTCCTGCCGGGATACCAAACATCATTTTAAAGCGGCGACAGAAGTAGGCCGTGTCTTTGTACCCTACTTCCCCGCCAATGGCACGGATGCTCTTCTTGGTGGTTCTCAGCAGGTTAACGGCTTCTTCCATCCGCTGGTATTCGATGTAATCCTGCGGGTTAATGCCGGTGAGTATTTTGAAATACTGGCCCACGTAATCTTCCGAAACATTGGCCACATTGGCCAGCTGCTTATTGGAAAGATCTCCTGCCAGGTTATTTTTAATATACGTAAAGATATCGATCAGGCGCGGATCTTTGAAATACGTGCTGTTGGTAGCCAGCTGCTCTACAAAAAGCTGGTTTCTCAGGATATGACGCACCAGCTCGATCACCGCCTCCTCCGTTTTGATGGAGATCACCCGGCCGCGGCCGGCCTGGTCAGTAAAATCTTCTACCAGTATCTCTTTGATAAGCTGGGCCAGCTTGGCATTCTGAGGAATAAAGAAAGGCGGGATATCCAGTGAAGAGAAGAAGTTCACGGAATCAAATACCTTGGCTTCAAAAGCCACCAGCCCGAACGAGTTCTTCACGATACCGATCTCCTCCGGGTCGGTCATGGGTTCAAAGTACACGTCGCGTTGTGTCATGAACTCTTCATACGAAATAGGGCGGGCTTCGCCTGACCCGTAGGTAATGGTACAGGGCTTCCCTCCCGGGATAAACAGGATATCACCGGGCTTTACCTTTTCATCTATTCCTTCTATTTTAACATCCCCGTTGTATAAGACCAAAAGGGTGTTCTCAACATCATAAAAATTCCTGATCTTAATAGGCTGCAGAATATTGATATGCCTGGCCTTTCCGAATTTTACACCTAAGGATTCAATTATTTTGTTATAATCTTCCATATTCTTATTTTAAGTATATAGTAGTAACCGGGTCAGCGAGTTTAAAATCCCGTAAAAATAGTATAATCTATTGGGTTATAGGTATAATTTCCTGATAAAAAAATATCTCTACGGGAATTTGATAAAATAAAATTTGCCCTTTTCTGTATTTTTTTCAGCTTTCCCCTGTTTAACCCCGGTATAATTGCTGATTATTCAAAATTTTATGCTTATTCCTTCAAAATCTCCCGTGCAATAACCAGCTTCTGTATTTCAGAGGTGCCCTCGTAAATCTGGGTGATCTTGGCATCGCGCATCATCCGTTCCACATGATATTCCCTGACGTAGCCGTATCCTCCGTGAATCTGCACCGCTTCTGTGGTTGCCCACATGGCCACTTCTGAAGCATACAGCTTTGCCATAGCCGCCGATTCCACATAATCCAGGCCCTGGTCTTTATCACGGGCCGCCTTATAGACCATCCATCGGGCCGCACTGATGCGGGTTTTCATTTCGGCCAGCTTGAATTGTATGGCCTGGTGTTCGGCAATGGGCTTCCCGAATGCCTTACGTTCTTTTGCATAGTGCACGGAGCGCTCAAACGCTCCGGCAGCAATGCCTAAAGCCTGTGCTGCAATGCCTATCCTACCCCCGTTAAGCGTAGACATGGCAAACTTAAAGCCAAAGCCGTCTGCGCCGATGCGGTTCTCTTTAACAACGGCTACATCATTAAAGTTCAGCGAATGGGTATCAGAGGCCCGTATGCCCATCTTGTCTTCTTTTTTCCCGATCTCAAATCCTTTTTGCCCTTTTTCAACAATGAGTGTGTTAATGCCTTTATGCTTCAGCTCAGGGTGGGTTTGGGCTATAACCAGGTAAATCTCTGCAGATCCGCCGTTGGTTATCCAGTTTTTGATCCCGTTTACCCGGTAATGGTCACCGCTATCTTCTGCAGTGGTGCGTTGCGAAGTGGCATCTGAACCGGCTTCGGGCTCTGAAAGGCAAAAAGCCCCGATCTTCTCTCCCGATGCCAGCGGCTTCAGGTATTTTTCCTTCTGCTCTTCTGTGCCGTATTTATCCAGCCCGTAACACACCAGCGAGTTGTTCACCGACATGACTACGGCTGCCGAAGCATCTACTTTGGCAATCTCTTCTATGGCCAGCACATAGCTCAGGGTATCCAGTCCGCTGCCGCCGTATTTCGGGTCGACCATCATTCCCATAAAACCCAGCTCGCCCAGCTTCCTGACCTCTTCCCGGGGAAACCGGCATTCGATATCCCGCTCAATCACTCCGGGCAACAAAACCGTCCGGGCAAAATCGCGGGCAGCGTCTCTTATGCTTGCATGCTCTTCTGATAAACGAAAATCCATTCCTGCGTCAATATTCATTCATTACCAAATAAAAATAAAGTTATGGATCAACCCGAAAAAATCCAATTATTTCAACGCTTTTGATTAAAAAATATTATGCAAGCCGAATATTTTTACCTGAAACCGGTTGAATCCGGAAAAATACAGGGTCCGGCAGGATTAATCAGCTTTCTACCTTTGAAAAATAGCGGCTTAAGAAGCTTTCGGATGCCGGAACCACCAGCGAACTGTCCAGCTCATGTTTCACATTAACCTGCAGGTTGATCACCCGGGTATCCGGCTGAATTACGCCTGCTGAAACCTGTTTTTTCGCATCAAAAACCGAAAAGAATTTCAGTACTTCATCTTCAAAATATCCAATTGAGCGATCAAAGAAATTAATGTTCATGTCCCGGCCCAGCTCGTGCAGCCAGCCGGTGGAAGAGTCGATAGAACAGCCCGACGGGGCCTGGAAAGCGGTATCCGCTGCCAGAACGATCATCCGGTTAAAAAGTATTTTGGCAGATCCGCGCATAGGCATTCCGTGGGTCACCCAGGCGTCTACAGCCGTCTTAAGAAAATCAAGCACCCGCGCCTCTTCTGTTTCGCTTAAATTACGGTCAGCCTGGTACACCCATATCCTGGCGCTTTCCGGCAAATCCTTAAATTCAATAAACATGCTTTTTGTTTTTCTTTTTTAAACAAGGGACGGGCGAAAAAGATTCTCTTTGGGGGGCGGGGACAGAATGAGGGCGTGTGTTTTTTGTGCGGGAGATGTGTCTCAGAGGCCGTCATTTTATTCGGCATCGGTTTTGTTTCTGTCATTTTGTCATTTATTGTCCGACGACTTCGGAGCATTTGCGCCTTTTTGTCTTCTTTTTCGCTGTGGTATCCGGTTTGTTCAGGATGGGATACAATCAAAATTATAACAAATATGAAAACGCTGGTAAGAAATTACGATTCATTGTTCAACGAGTTATTCAATAACGCTTACAGTTCTTCTTCTGTACTGAGCCCTTCAGCCAACATCAAAGAGACCGATAATGCGTATACGATAGAGCTGGCTATCCCGGGCTTTACAAAAGACGATTTCAAGATCGAAGTCCGCGACAGGGTATTAGAGGTTTCTTCGGTATCCCAATCTGAAAATGAGGAGCAAAAAGAAAGTTATATCCGGAAAGAATTCAGCTACAGCTCGTTCAGCCGGTCTTTCCGCCTGCCCAGAACAGTAGATACCGACCAGATCTCCGCCACTTATGAAAACGGCGTTCTGAACCTGGCTCTTCCCAAAAAAGAAGAAGCGAAAGTGAAGGAGCCACGACTGATCTCGGTGAACTGATTTTTAACCACATAGGGCACATACGTTTAAGTAAAAAATGGTTGCTTTACATTTAGACCTATGTGCCTATGTGGTTAACTTTTTCTTAAATTTTGTTAAGAACGTTTGACCCCTGTAAATTTTCTGTGATAGATTTGCGTTAGATAAACGTAAGTAACGGGGTTGATATAACACAGCCTGTTAAACAAGTATAAAGTATTTACAATTATGAAATTAAGCAATAACCTGAAGATAGTACTGATAGCGGTGCTGTCTACCTTAGTAACCCTTTTTGGCGTACGTGCCTTTACCCGGCTGAGCGGGAACGAAGTCATTTTTAAAAGCGCTGACAGCAAGTCAGGCGACAGTATGGTTTCTTTTACCAACCTTCCGGCAGGGAAACCGGGCGATTTTACGTATGCCGCTGAAACCTCAGCGCCGTCTGTGGTTCACATCAAAGCCATCACCACCCGCCAGTACAGTAACCGGAGGCCGAACTCGATCTTCGAGCAGTTTTTCGGCTATGACGAAGATGTCTTCGGCACTCCCCGTCAGCAAAACCAGGAATCTTCAGGATCGGGGGTAATTATTTCAGACGACGGGTATATTGTTACCAACAATCACGTCATTGAAGGAACCACTTCTCTTGAAGTAATCACCTTCAACAAAAAATCATACACGGCCAAAGTGATCGGCAGCGACCCTTCAACCGATATTGCCGTGATCAAGATTGAAGAGAAAAACCTGCCGGCCATTACTTTCGGCAATTCTGACGAAGTGAAGATCGGTGAATGGGTGCTGGCGGTGGGTAACCCGTTCAACCTCGAATCAACCGTTACCGCCGGGATCATCTCTGCCATTGGCCGGAACATCAATATCCTGGGCAGAAATCAACGCCGTAACCCCTTCAGCAGGGAGCAGGACCAGGAACCGTCTATCAATCCTATAGAATCTTTCATCCAGACCGATGCGGCAGTCAACCCCGGTAACAGCGGGGGCGCCCTGGTAAACCTGAACGGGCAGCTCATTGGTATCAATACCGCCATTGCTTCTCCTAACGGAGCGTATGCGGGGTATGCCTTTGCCGTACCATCGGGCATTGTAAAGAAAGTATCTGCAGATATCATTAAGTACGGTGATGTGCAACGGGGCTACGTAGGTATTGAGCCGGTAGAATTAAACAGCAAAAATGCCCGCGAATTTAATGTTAAGAAGGAGCAGGGGATTTATGTGAATGCCGTTCCGGATAACGGGGCAGCCAAAGCTGCCGGCGTGAAGAAAGGAGACGTTATTCTGCAGGCCGACGGTATTGATACCCGTTCGGAAGCCAAATTCCGTGAGTTGATCGGCCGCAAGCGCCCCGGTGAAAAGGTGAACCTGACCATTGACAGGAACGGTTCTACCAAGAACATTACCGTAACCCTCAGAAACAATGCGGGAGGAGAGGACCTGATCAAGAAAGATCCGGAACTATCGGGTGCCTTTGGTAAGATGGGTATGGACCTGGAAGACCTGAGCGCTGCCGACCTGAAAGATTACAATATCAGGAACGGTGTACGGATCAAGGGGATCCGTGACGGCGGGCTGCTCTCGGAGAACACGAATTTTGAAAAAGGATTTATCATTACTTCGGTGAGAAACCAGCAGGTTAAATCCTCTAAAGAAGTAAAAGACATTATCAACACCGCTTTCCAGAACGGAGAAGACGGGGTGCTGATCTGCGGATTCTACCCCGGCGGCGGCAGAGGTTGTGAGGGTATCCCAATCCGGTAATTTATAAACTTCGGGTTATATAGAGTGAAAAACGAAAAGTTAAAAGTGAAAAGTTATGGAACATTCTTTTCACTTTTAACTTTTCGTTTTTAATTTAAAAAACCTTTCTATGCAAAAACTCTCCCTGCGAACCCTGGGGCTCATTACCCTTCTCCTGCAGCTTTTGCTGTTCCGTTTCCTGCGCACCCGGACACAGTGGATAGAAAGCGTATTTGTTCCTCATATTTTTCGTCCTCTTTCAGGCCTGCTCCGGCGGGTTACCTCGTGGTTTCCCTTTTCATTCGGCCTGGTGCTCATTTATCTCCTGGCCGGCATATTGCTTTTTCTCCTGGTCAGAAATACCCTGCAGATCATCCGCAGGGAAAAGTCTTTTAAAGACACCCTTCTTTCCCTGCTGGCATGGGCCTCCCCCGTTTTCTTTTTTTATACGCTTACCTGGGGCCTGCTGTATTACCGCCAGCCGGTCAGCCTGCTGCTGCAGTATGATACCTCGCCGGCCACCGTAGAAGAGCTGAAGGCCCTGTGCGAAGACCTGGTAGAGCAAACCAACCGTACCCGCAGCGCACTGACCGACAGCGCCGTTTATTCGGTTAACCCTGCCGTTCTCCTTGAAAAAGCATCTGCTACCTATGCGCCTTTTTTCAAGCCCCGTTCCCCGGTGGTTAAAATGGCGGCCGCCAGCCCGCTGCTGGCTTTTATGGGGACCAGCGGTATTTATACTTTCTGGAGTGGTGAGGCCAATGTAAACCGGGTAAACACCCCTACTGACCTGCCGGCCGTGGCCCTGCATGAAATTGCCCACCAGATGGGTTTTGCGTCAGAAGATGAAGCCAGTTACATTGCCTGGCTGGCCGGGAAAGACCACCCGGACAAGCTCTTTCAATATTCCTCCCGTTATAACGTGGTATGGCGCTCTTTAATGCGCCTCCGGAGTGTAGACAGCACCTATGCCCGAACGCTCTACAGCCGCCTCGATTCTGCCGTATATCACGATGCCGAAATCGACAATGCGCGTTGGGCACCCTACCGGAACCCCCTGCAGAAATACGTAATTTCTCCTTTTTACAATATTTTTCTGAAAGCCAATGGCCGGGAATACGGTATCATGTCCTATGACGGTGTAGTAGATCTGATCATTTATGAGCGCCGAAAAGCCGGTGAAAATCACTTCACCTTCCTGAAAATCCTTGAAGTTCTGTAGTCTTTCAGGCATTGGAGGATTTTCCCGGTCAGGTCATAGTCGTTTGCCCGGAGAATAAAATCATCGCCCGGCCGGCAGAAAGCCATAAAATCATCGATCTCGTGGTCTTCGAGGTGGGTGATCTGCGCCACCAGCTTGCGGTTGTATTTCAGATCCACGTAAAATTCTTTGATATCGTTGTATTTCAGGTCGGCTACTTTCCGGTCAAGCTTTCCCTTCTTTCCCCAGAGCTCATAGAGGCCGTCAATCGATATGCCGAGGCCCGGCTGGCTGGTGGCAGGAGAGAGCAGGTTACCAATGATCTCCTCCCGGATGGCCCCGCCACTCTGAGGGTTCCGCAGAAACTCGTCGATTTCGGTTTGAAGGTCCTGGCGACGCCTGTCGGTGATGACCACCTCTTTCAGCATAACGGGCTGTCGCTGCGTGGCAATTACCGGGTAGCGGTTTTTGCCGTCATAGACGGTACCTATCCTTTCATAGCCGATGTCCATCACCACGATGGAGTCTCCGGGCTGGGCCCGTATGAAAAAATCGCCGGTCTTGTTGGTATTGACCATCTGGCCGGAAATTGTATTCTGTATAATCAACCCGTTAATGCCTTCATGCCTTGTGCTGTCTACCACCCGGCCGTAGACAGAACGTTCCTGCGCCTGCGCAGCTGTAGCCAAAAGAACAAAGAAGAGGGTGAGCTTAAACAATTTTACCATTCAGTACAAGGGTCTGTGTTCTGCCGTGGTCTATCACAAAAGTAGCTTTTTCGCCTATTTGCAGTTTCCCGGGGGTACGTTTATATTTTTCCGTCAGTGCGGGGAAATCCCCCACCGGCCTTAATTTCCCGCCCCCGGCATCCCATTCGTCTATGCCGGGAAAAACAGAAAGATCGCCTATTTCTTCTATAACGCTGTCAACGGTAAAATTCTTTGCTCCGCGCGTATTTTTTTCTGTGCGGAGTATTCCCAGGTCTGCCGTATAGTTGCCCATCGGGTGCGGAATGGTCACGTTACTGATCTTCAGGTCCAGGAATACCCGGTTATTGACCGGGATAGCC
Organism: Leadbetterella sp. DM7; assembly: GCF_040829825.2. NCBI lineage: Bacteria > Pseudomonadati > Bacteroidota > Cytophagia > Cytophagales > Leadbetterellaceae > Leadbetterella > Leadbetterella sp. DM7. Next base: position 124,065 of record NZ_JBFOLH020000006.1, read on the forward strand.
TCGTATTCTTCCAGGCGGTACCCGGTATAGCTTTCCTGCGCAATTGCATACAGCGCCTGCAGTATGGCGTGAAAGTTTAACGCCCTCACATATTGCTTTTCGGGATCCTGCGGGTAGGAGCCCGACTCTACCAGGATCAGGCTGCTCCCCCACTGCTGGATATTATCTCCGAAGGCCCGGGGTTCAAATTCGTCTGAAAACCGGGCTACCCGGCCCGGGATGATCTGCTGCAGCTCTTCGTTCATTTTACAGATCACCTGCATGGAGCGGGTTCTGACCCCGTTCCATTGCCGCTCCGGGTCATAGGCCGTTGCCAGGAAGGCCACAGTGGTTTGTACCGGCGTATCTCCCACGGCATAATACACCTGCTGATCATGGAGATTAAACGCAAACGCAGGGCGCAGGTCAAAGACCAGCCCCTTCAGAATGCGGCTTTCAGGGCATTGCAATGCGCGGGCATCGCGGTTCATGTCGATTTCCTGGGCTGTTCTGCGCTGAAACCTTTCGGCGCCATCCGGGTTAAGCATGGGCACAAAGTGGAGCTCCAGCCCGGAGAGGATAGTCTCCCGCAAAGAGGCGAATTCCGGCTCACCGGACCGCAAAAAATTCAGGATATCGAAAATCGCCATGGTGGCCGTTGCTTCATCGCCGTGCATTTGCGACCACAGCAGAATTTTCGCCTTTCCGCTTCCTACCGTTATTTTCCGGATATCCCGCCCCTCAAAAGAGCAGCCCACGCTCTCATTTTTAAAGCCGCAACCTGCTATCAGGGGTTGGATGTCGTGATGTTTGAATCGCCGGTTCTTTAATGTCTTTTCCCGGAAAAAATCATGGAAATCGATCAGCCTTTTCATAAAATTATCGTAATACAAGATTAACCCGGCGGCCTTCCAGCTGCACATCGGCGATCCGGCCAAAGCCGGTATGGTGAACCGTGTAGTTTTTGTTCTCCAGTACGGGCAGGGCATCCCGTAGGGTGAGGCCAATAAGGTTATGGAGGTCGGCGTCTACCTGCCGGCTTACCCAAACCACCGAGTCTTTCCCTACTATGGCAGGCCTGATCCACCCGTCGCCTGTGGGCCGGTTGTTAAAATTCAGCTTACGGGCTATCACGGCCTGGTCTGTAGCCCTGCCGGCTGCCAGCTTCCCGGCTGCCTTGCCGGCTTCGGCTTCAACGATCCGGGTCTTGTGCATTCCCATATCGTAGGCGTAGATCTTATCGGCAATGGTCTTGAAGACCGGTGCACAAACGTCGCCCCCGTATACATTCTGGCCTAACGGCTCATCAATGACCACAACACAGCTGTACCGCGGCTTATCGGCCGGGAAGTACCCGATAAACGAAGTGTAGTACAGGCCTTTCCGGTACGTGCCGTCTATTCTTTTCTGAGCCGTACCTGTTTTCCCGGCAACGGTACACTCCCCGTAGTTGATGTTCCGGGCGGTACCGTTTTTGACCACTCCCTCCATCATTTTCCGGGCCATTTCAATGGAGCTTTTCGAAGCAATCGGGGTAGACATCCGCCGGGCCTGGAAAGTGTGCACCGGCGTATTCCCCGAACGTACTTCCTTCACCAGCATGGGCTGCACCCAGTACCCGCCGTTTGCCACGGCATTGTAGAAGGCCAGCATCTGCAAAGGGGTAATGCGCGATTCATACCCGATGGCCATCCACGGAATGGTTGTACCGCTGAAGGTTTTACTCGCCGCATTTTTGATCAGCGGTGCCGGCTCTCCCCTTAGCTGAAAGCCGGTAGGCTTATCCAGGTTAAATTTCTGAAGGTAGGCGTAAAAATCGTCTGATTTCGAAAAGCCAAAGGTTCGCTTCATAAGCGCGTATACGCCTATGTTACATGATTTTTCAAAAACTTCCTGCACGGTCAGGTCGCCGTGCCGGTGTGAGCAGGTAAACGCCACGTTATTGTGCCGGAGCTCCCCGTTACAGGTTACGGCAAAATCACCGGGCTTCAGGCCCGATTTTTCCATCATGGCCAGCATAGACGCCAGCTTAAAGGTAGAGCCGGGGTCTGTGCCGCTGGTAACGGCATAATTGATATCATCACTGAAGTATGCCTGTCCGTCGGTATCCAGGTGGCGGGTCAGGTTGGCAATGGCCTTGACTTCTCCCGTTTCAATTTCCATCAGCACCACGCTCCCGTAGCGGGCCTGAGTTTTATTTACCTGGGTCCGCAATGCGCTCTCTGCAATATCCTGGAAATTCACATCGAGGGTCGTGACCACATCCAGGCCGGGCGTAGCGGCGATATCCGATTCAAGGTCAACCGGCTTCATATACCCGCCGGGAAGCCTTTCGTAGAAACCCTTACCGTCTATACCCCTCAGGTACGTGTCAAATTCAGCTTCAATACCCGTAGCCCCGCTCCGGATGTCTTTTTTATCCAGGTTGCCGATGGTGCGTTCTGCCAGGCTGTGATAGGGATGAAACCGTATTTCTTTTTCTTCGAAAAAGCCTCCGCCCCTGGCCGGCCCCATGTCAAACAGGGGAAATTTTTCCAGCTCCGCCTTTTCTTTATAGGTCAGGCGCCTATTGTTTAATACGATATACCGGAGACCCGCATTCCGGGCATTCACGATCTTTTCTTTGTAAGCCGCCGCACTTTTATCTTTGAAATACCCGGCCAGCTTTTCTGCCAGGGAGCTGACCGCCGTTTTAAAAGCCTGGGGCCGTGCCACGGTAGGATCCAGCACCATGCGGTACTCGGGCGTGGAGGTGGCCAGGATGGAAAATCCGTCAGAGGCATAGATATTTCCCCGCTTGGCGTCAATCACCCGTTCTTTCATCTGAGTATCCCGCACCAGGTTCATGAGCTCTTCCTTTTGGGTGGTCTGGAAACGAATGATCTTAAATACAATAAGCATGGAAAGCAGCAGGAGCGTACCCCATACTTTCCATGACCTCCTGATAAAGGTGTCTTTTATTTTACTGGTTCCGGCCATGGTTATTTCGGATTTTGCATGGATATTTTGATCGGCGACTGCGCGTTGGTAAAGCCTTTTCCTTCCAGCTTTTTCTCTATTTCCGATTGCTTGCTGGCAAAAAGATAATTGGCTTTGTGCGAGATATACATGGCCCGTTTTTCTTCCAGTACTTTTTCGGCTTTTTCCGTGTTCCGGATCAGGCGGTCAAAATTATGCTGGAAATAAATATACACCACGGCTAGCATGCCTACCCACAGGATACGGGCCAGGGCTACGGGCGTCAGGCGCTCTTCCAGTCCTAATTTAAGGGTAATCCAGTCTGCAGCAGAACTTAACCAGCGTTTTCGCTTCTGGGGCCGGGCAGCCTCCTTCGACTTCCGGTGACGAAACTGATTCATGATAATTGATATTTTAGGTAAGCACTACCCAAAATTAGAAATAAAAATCTCAACTGCAACAGGGGTCTGCGCTAAAAATTCAGGGGCGGGAAATTTCCGGATTTTTTACGCCGGCTTCTCTGCTATTCTGAGCCGGGCGCTGCGCGCCCTCGGGTTGCGTGCAATTTCATCGGCGCCGGCCTCAACGGCCTTACGGGTTACCGCCTGCAACGGTTTAAGCTCGTTGCCAAAAATGTCTTTCTCCACTTCCCCGTAAAATTTTCCGCTGCGGATGAAGTTTTTCACCGGCCGGTCTTCGAGCGAATGGTACGACATCACCACCAGCCTGCCGCCGGCATTCAGCAGCCCGGGCACCTGCAGCAGGAATTCTTCCAGGGCCTGCATCTCTTCATTTACCTCTATCCGGAGGGCCTGGAATACCTGGGCAAAAAATTTATTTTCTTTGCCCCTCGGCGCCACCGGGCCCAGTACTTTTTTCAGGTCAGAGATGGTTACCAGGGGCGAACCCGTACGGGCATTCACGATGTTCCGGGCTACGGTACGGGCGTTTTTCAGCTCGCCATACATGCCGAAAATCCGGTGCAGCTGCTCTTCTGTGTATTCGTTTACGATATCTTTTGCCGTCAGGTCGCCCGAGCGGTTCATCCGCATATCGAGCTCCCCCTCAAACCGGGTGGAAAAACCCCGTTCAGCCGTATCGATCTGGTGGGAGGAGATGCCCAGGTCGGCCAGGATGCCGTCTACCTGGTTCACCCCGTATACTTTAAGGTATTTCCGGATATTCCGGAAGTTGGCCCGGATAAACGTAAAGTTTCCGGAGGTTATTTTCTCCGACTGGATGCGGGCGTCTTCGTCCTGGTCAAATCCATAAAGATGACCGGAGGTAAGGTGCTTCAGTATTTCCCGCGAATGCCCGCCGCCGCCGAAAGTGACGTCTACATAAATGCCCCCGGGCCGGATATTCAGACCCTCCAGGCATTCTGCCAGCATCACCGGGCGGTGGTATGCATATTCTTCCTCCATTTATTTCAGGGTAGCTACCGCCTCTTTAATTCTGCCGATGGCTTCGCGCAGGGAGTCTTCCGAAGCGGCCGTGGAGATACGGATACAATTGGGGGCGCCGAAGCCGGATCCCGCTACGGTAGCCACATGGGCTTTTTCCAGCAGCCACAGGGCCAGGTCATCCGAGTTCCGGATTACCGTGCTGCCGTCTGATTTTCCGAAATAATAGCTTACATCCGGGAACGCATAGAAGGCGCCTTCCGGTACATTTACTTTAAAGCCCGGAATTTCTTTCAGCAGGCCTACCACAATATTTCTCCGCTCCAGGTAGGCATTCCGCATGGTAGCGGTTACACTCAGGTCATCCCAGGCCACCACAGAAGCCCGCTGGGCAATATGGTTGGTTCCGGAGGTTACCTGTCCCTGAAGCTTTTCCACCCCGTCAACGATCCATTTGGCGGCACCGATATACCCGATCCTCCACCCGGTCATGGCAAACCCTTTGGCCATACCGTTCACCGTGATGACCCGGTCTTTTATTTCCGGTATCGAACCTATGCTGAAGTGTCCTTCTTCCCGGAAATTGATGTATTCGTAGATTTCATCGGCCAGCACAAAAACATCGGGGTGCTTTTCTACTACTTTGGCTATCGCTCTTAATTCTTCTTCGCTGTAAACGGCTCCCGTGGGGTTATTGGGCGAAGCAAACATGATCACCTTCGTTTTCGGTGTGATGGCTTGTTCCAGCTGTTCAGGAGTTACTTTAAAATCGTTTTCAAACGCTCCTTCCACAATTACCGATTTCCCTTCGGCCAGCTTTACCATTTCCGAGTAGCTTACCCAGTAGGGGGCCAGGATAACCACTTCATCACCGGGGTTCACCAGCACCTGGATCACGTTGGCCAGCGAATGCTTGGCGCCTGTAGAAACAATAACGTTCTCCGGGTTCCAGTCGATGTGGTTATCGCGTCTGAACTTTTCGGCAATTGCTTTGCGCAGTTCCGGGATACCCGCTACCGGGGTGTAGGAATGAAAACCTTTGTCAATGGCATCTTTCGCTGCCTCACAGATATGCTTTGGTGTCTTGAAGTCGGGCTCTCCGATCGACAAGTTGATCACTTTGTGTCCCTGAGCAGCCAGTTCTCTCGACTTTTTGGACATCAGAAGGGTAGATGATTCTTCGAGATTATTGATTCTGTCGGCTAATGACTGTGCCATTGCTTTATTCTAAATTTTAAGTTTTTGTAAAAGTGCACAAAATTAGGAGAATACCTTGACATGTCCGCATATAATCGTTGTTTTTACGTGCCTTCCTGCTGATTTCCGGCAAACTCCGGGAAGAAAAGAATGTATAAATTCCGTATCCTTAATGGTTAAAGTGGTACTTTTGCGGAAAAGTGCCAGCATTATGAACGAAAGGGAGGCAGGTATAGAGCGGCTGTACCCCAGGCTTCTGGGCCGGATGGGCGTTAGATACCATTATCTGATTCAGCTCCGGAAAAAGATTGAATTTGTTTTCGGGCAGTATTTCAATTTCCGGGAGTGCGTTCTGGCCGACTACGGCTGCGGGAATAAGCCCTATGAGCCGATCATCCGGCCGCATATTAAGCAATATATCGGACTGGATCTGGCCGAAAACCCGGGGGCAGACATTCCTGTTTCGCCGGAAGGCAATATCGGGCTGCCTGACGAAAGCGTGGATGTGGTGCTTTCCACGCAGGTGCTGGAGCACGTGGTCAATCCGGCCCTGTACCTCAGTGAGTCTTTCCGGATTCTGAAAAAAGGCGGTAAGCTTGTGCTGAGCACCCACGGCTACTGGATGTACCACCCGGATCCTACCGATTACTGGCGATGGACCTCCTCCGGCCTCCGGAAGGTGGTGTCGGAAGCCGGTTTTGAGATCAACTATTTTTCAGGCATCCTCGGCCGGGCAGCTATGGGTATGCAATTGCTGCAGGACGGTCTCCTGTTCAAATTTCCCCGGTTCACCCGGCCCCTGTTTGCGCTTTTTTTTCAGCCCCAGATCTGGCTGCTGGACCAGCTCAGCTCACAGGCCAGCCGGGACGCTGACGCCTGTACGTACATCCTGGTAGCAGAAAAACCGCTCTGATATGCGCCTCTGTATCCTCAAACCCAATCATAAGGCTTATTCGGAGACCTTCATTGACCGGCAGATCCGGCTTTTACAGCCGGTAAAGGTGCTGTACGAAGGCTGGTATCCTACCCTGGAAGAAGATTCAGGCCGCTCATTTTTACCTTTTCCCTTTTATATCCGTTTTTTCAGAGGTACTTTCCGCAACCTGGCACCGGCCCTTTATCATACCTGGTACACCCGGCAGCTGGAAAAATATTTCCGTAAAAACAAGATCGAAGGGGTGCTGGCCAACTATGGTCCTATGGGTGTCAGCGTGATGGAAGCCTGCAGGGCTGCGGGTATCCCGCTGGTGGTGCATTTTCATGGTTTTGATGCGCATCATTACGATACCCTTCTGAAATTCCGTGCAGCCTATAGCCGCCTGTTCACCACAGCTTCTGCCCTTATTGCGGTTTCAGGCGATATGAAGGCCAGCCTGCTGGAGCTGGGAGCAGATGAGAGCAGGGTCTGGCTCAATCCTTATGCCGTAGATGCCGGCCTTTTCCGCCAGGGTAATCCGGCCGAGACCGGGCCGGTATTTGTTTTTGTGGGCCGCTTTACGGCCAAAAAGAACCCGCTGCTGCTGCTTCGTTCATTTCAACGGGTACTGCAGGAAGCGGCCGATGCGCGGCTTATCTTAATCGGGGACGGAGGCCTGCTGGAGCCGGCCCGTGCCCTGGCCAAAGAGCTTCATATTTCTGAGCGGGTAGCGTTTCAGGGAAAGAAAAGCCCGTCAGAAGTGGCAGAAGCCCTGCAGCATGCCCGGGCGTATGTGCAGCATTCGCTGACTGCGGAGGATGGCGATATGGAAGGTACCCCTAACACGATCCTTGAGGCTTCCAGCAGCGGCTTACCCGTAATAAGTACCGCTCATGCAGGAATAAAAGAAGCGGTAATACACGGGGAAACCGGTTTCCTGGTAGCAGAAGGCGACTGGGAGGAGATGGCCTCTTATATGATCAGGCTGGCGCAAGACCCGCTTCTGGCCCGGCAAATGGGAGAAGCCGGGCGCAGGCATATGCTGGCCAATTACAGCACGGAAAGACAAACGGCAACATTCAGAAAAATATTTCAACCGGTCACACCATGATATCCAAGCTTTTAAAACCCTTCGGCTACCGGGTACAGCGAATACCCAAAGACGAAGATTTTACAGACGATGCTGATTTCCTGTCTGTTTTCAGGAAATCCAAACCGTATACCATGACCAGCATTGAGCGGATGTACAGCCTGTATACTGCGGTTAAATACGCCATTAAAAACGATATCCCCGGCGACTTCGTGGAGTGTGGCGTGTGGCGGGGCGGAAGCTCCATGCTGATTGCTCATACCCTGGCTCACCTGGGTGCTACCCACCGGAAAATTTACCTGTATGATACCTTTGAAGGGATGTCAGACCCTACGGAAGCCGACAGGGATTTTACAGGCCGGAACGCCGCTGAAATGCTGGAACAAAGCAAAGACCGGAAAGAAACGTCGGTCTGGTGCCTGGCCGGGATAGAAGATGTGACCCAAAACCTGTTTTCTACCGGTTATCCCCGGGAAAACCTGGTTTTTGTGAAAGGAAAGGTGGAAGACACTTTGCCGGGCACCTCCCCGGAAAAAATTGCATTGCTGCGCTTAGACACCGACTGGTATGAAAGTACCCTGCATGAGCTGGTTCACCTGTACCCGCTGCTTCAGAAAGACGGGATCCTGATCATAGACGATTACGGCCATTGGGAAGGCTGCAGGAAAGCGGTAGATGAATATTTTGCCGATAAAAAGCTGCTTTTGAACCGTATTGATTATACCGGCCGGATAGCCGTAAAACCCTGATCATTTTATGGGAGTCATCATCCGTGAAAGCCTCAAAACCTCCATCGTGAATTATGTGGGTGTGGTTATAGGAACCATCAACGTGCTGTTCCTGTACAATAAGCTACTGACCACCGAAGAATACGGCCTGTATGCTATCCTGCTCAGCTTCCCGGTGGTGGCGGCCGGCTTCATTAACCTCGGCATCCCGCATGTGGCCGTACGGTTTTTTAACCGCTTCGCCAATGAGGAGAAAAAGCATCACGGTATTCTTACATTTCTGCTGCTGATACCCCTGGCCGGCTTCCTGGTATTCCTGCTGGCTTTTTACGGCTTCAGGGGCTTGTTTGAGGATCTTTACCGGGAATCTCCCGCCCTGATCACCTTTTCCTGGGTTCTGCCCGTTCTGACCTTTTCCACACTCTACCAGACCGTGCTGGAAGCCTACTGCCGGGCACATCTTAAGGTGGTGGTTCCTGCAGTGGTACGCGAAATTTACATGAAATTAGCCAACTCGTTCCTGGTGATCGGGTATTATCTCGGGTGGTTCAGCCTTTCACAAATGGTAGCAGGACTGGCGGTTATTTTTGTCATCGCGCTTTTGCTGCTTCTCTTGTATATCCGGCAGCTTGGACGCCTGTTCCTGGTATGGGACTGGACCGTGGTGAAGTCGCCCGTTTTCCCGGAGATTGTGAAATACGGCCTGTGGACCATGGCCGGCGGTGCTGCCGCTACTGCGCTGCCTCACCTGGAAAAGCTTATCCTGCCCATGTTTAACGACGGGCTCACCCATACCGCCATTTTTACCATTGCCCTGAATATTGCCCTGGTGATATCCATTCCCCGCAATACCATTGCTTCTATCAGTGACCCCGTTCTGGCGCGTGCCTGGGCCGAAGGCAATACTACGGAGGTAAAGACCATTTATAGCAAATCTGCCCTGAACCTGGGTATCATCGGGCTTTTTCTCTTCCTGGGGGTATGGTGTAATATCGATTCTATTTTTGAGATTATTCCCAACCCCGACAAGTACCGGGCCGGGAAATACGTGGTGCTGCTGATCGGGCTGGCTAACGTGTTTGACATGGCTACCGGGCTAAATTCGGAGCTCCTTAAAAATTCGGCTTATTACCGGGTAGATTTCCTGATGTTTCTTTTGCGTTTTGCGGTACTCACCATTACCAATATCCTGCTGATCCCGGTGATCGGCTATAACGGAGCTGCTGCAGCCATATTTATTTCTACCCTGCTCTATAACCTGGCCAAATACCTTTTTATCTGGCGAAAGCTCGATATGCAACCGTTCAGCAGGAACACACTGATTGTAGCCGGGCTGGCCCTCTTAGCCTACGGCAGCACGCTGCTGCTGGACTGGCACGAAGGCGGCGGCCTGGTGCCGAATCTCCTGGAGATCATGGCGAAGGGCCTGGCCATTGTCTTTATTTTCGGAGGCGGAGTACTGTTTACCCGGGTTTCTCCCGATCTGAACGGGGTGGTTTTGCTGGTGAAGGAGCGGGGGGCGGCCCTTTGGAGGAAACGCTCGTGAGGGGCTGTAAATCTCATGATGCCGTTCTTTTTTCCTGGTGTACTTTGTGCCTTTTTTCTGTGGTCTTTGTGAAAAGTTTTATTTTACACAAAGACCACGAAGTAGTTTTCACAAAGTTCACTACGATCTGTGTTTATATTTGTGAGATAAGGTAAATGTTGATGATGACACTTGCACCCATTGTAATTTTCTGTTATAACCGGCCCGATCACCTGCAGAGGACCGTAGAGGCACTGGCGGCCAATTCGCTGGCAGCGCAATCAGAGCTGATTGTATTTTCTGACGGCCCGCGGAAGGAGGCAGACGAACCACAGATAGAAGCCGTAAGAGCCTACCTGGCCACTGTCAGCGGGTTCCGGTCGGTTAGGGTAGTAGCCGCACCCAAAAATAAGGGGCTGGCCCGGTCGGTGATTGAAGGAGTTACTGAAGTAGTCAATACGCACGGGAAGGTGATTGTGATGGAAGATGATCTGCTGTGTACAGCCGACTTCCTGGTTTATATGAATGAGGCACTCCATATTTTTGAAGAAAATCCGCTCGTTTTCTCTGTTTCAGGATATAGTTTTGGCATAGGCGCTGTACAAGATTACCCCGATGACACGGCCCTGGTTCTCCGGGCTTCTTCCCTGGGTTGGGGTACCTGGAAAGACCGCTGGGGAAAAACGGACTGGCAGGTCAGCGATTTTCCTGAATTTATGAATAGTACAGAAAGACAGGATCAGCTGAAAGACGCAGGAGAGGATATTCTCCCCATGATTATCAAACAGCAAAAAGGCATGATCAACTCGTGGGCCGTACGCTGGACCTACCACCATGTAAAATACGGAGGGTATTGCCTTATTCCCCTACGTTCCAAAATACGGACTATCGGCGATGACGGTTCCGGTTCCAACCCGGTTGCTGCTACCCTTCGCCAGGAACTGGACTTTGAAGAAGGAGCCCTGCGCCTCGACCCGGATATCCGGCCAAGTACAGCGATCACCCGGTTTATCCGACGGAACAACCGGCCGAGTTTATTCAGGAAAGTGATTAATTGGTGGAAGTTTAGGGTATGGTAGTTCCGAGTAGAGAGTTCCGAGTAGATACCCCCTTCTCTCCAAGACTACCTGTTTGATAAAACAGGTATTTCAGAATGAAATAATCCCATTTTTCTTATTTATGGCGTGTTTTGTACGAATTGACGGATATTGATCTTTTTGCTTCGGATTTCTACCGTGAAAGGTTCCAGGCTGGAGATCTGGCCTGCTTCTACTATAAATGCCTGCATTTTGTTCTGTATATAGGCGTTGGCGTCCAATGCACCGGTTTCCAGCTCCGCAGTGTATGTCCCGTTAGGCAAAAATGCCATAAACCGGCCGTCATTGTCGGTCACGGCCCGTTGCACGGGCACTCCGTCGCGGAGAATCCGTACACTCAGCCCACCCAATACAGGTACAAAGTCTTTGGCGGTTCGCTCATCGTAGCTGTACCGGATGCTTCCCCGTACAGAACCGGCCTGTTTGAGCGGAATTTCTACCGTTTCCCTAAATCCGTTTACCAGTATAGGGGTTTCTGTATGGAACCAGCCCGCCTGTGCCCCGGCTTTAACGGTATAGGTACCGAAAGGCAGGGATGAATAGGTAAACCGTCCGTTCTCATCGGTTATAAATACTTTATCGCCCAGGAAGATCATATAATCTGTGGCCGGGCTTTCATCCGAATCCCGCACATTGTTGCCATTTTTATCGTGGAACACAGTAACGGTCAGCTTGCTTTTCTTACCGGTAGCCGGTTTTGCCTGGTGGAGATCAAGGGTCACGCCTCCTTCCACACTGTACATGGTGCTGTTATAGGTACTGAGGGATATATTTTTAGAATACGAATAGCTGTACACCACGCTGTTCAGAAATACCGAATAGCGGTGATTTACGCGATAACGGGAATTCAGCGAGGCTGACCAGGTAGAGCCCATGATAAAGTCGCGGCTGTAATTAAGACCCGTGTTCACTGTCAGGTCATGATTCAGGTAGTCCTGGTTCCAGGAAACATTGGTCATTAATCGCCGGGTCACCTTGTTCATTTGCTGAGCAAAGTTCTGCTCACTCAGGTAGTAACCACCGTGCTGGTAGGTGGAATTCAGGTTAAAACGACCGAAGCTGTAGAAAAGCTGGGCTCTTCCCTGGGGCTCCCAGCTATCGCGGTTAAAGAGCTTCACCACCCCGTTTTCCAGCCCGAGGTTCACGTAGTGTTTCCCGTTTCTCCAGTTCAGGTTTTCTACCATCCTGTGCGCATAGGTAACGGCCCGGTCTTTGACCAGGTCGCTGTTGGCCAGGTAGGCCATGTTCCCGCTTTCTGCCTGGTATTGGTAGCCCAGGCCCAGGCCGGTTTTCCCGGTACGGGGGAAGGTATAAACACCTTCTACCCTGCCGTTACTGGTTTCCACGTTCATGGTGTAGTGATACGACCGGGGAGCGAAATCTGCATAGAATGCATTAGCCCGGAAAGCGGCCCCGCCTTTCAGCTGCCGGTTAAAGCTTTGCTGCAGGTTAATGGTCCCCCTCCGGTTACCCGGGAAATAGGACGAGCTATAGTAGAAATTGCCGGAAAGCGAATTTTTATTGACCGAACCGTTGTATTGTAACTCGGCAGAACCGGAAGGTACCAGCCCGTTTTTACCGGTATAGTCTGATAATGCTCCGTGCGATCGAACCAAAAACCGCCAGTCGTCACCCTTTTTCCACTGCCATTCGCCACCGGCCAGGTGATGCCTGGCCTGTTCCCAGCGGTCTTCCCTGAACATATAATCCAGCATCACGTTATCTTTGGCATCAGGCGCACCGATATAATCTTTAACAAACATGCTGTAGCCGTTTTCAAATAAGGGATGTGCGCTGAAGAGGTTAAACTGGTTATCTACCACTCCCACTTTAACGGTATTCTTTCCGGATTTATCTGAAACTACCGCTTTTACCCCCCTACCGAAACTAGAATATTCCAGGGGTTCATTGATATTGCCCACGGCCAGGCTGCTACGGTTATACCGGTAAGCCAGTTGGGTATTAAGGGCCATCAGCTCGTCCTGGCCTTCTATTTTGTATACAAGTCCCTGCAGGGCCAGGTTGCCAACAGGCAAATCAATATGACCACCTCCCATCACCTGGTACATAGTACTCTGGCCAAATTGCCGGTAACTGAGTGTAATATCTCCCGGAATGTACGTGTTGTCGTACAATAATGGAGCTGACCAGGTATTGTCTACAAACCGGCGCGACGAGATCACGCTTTGCACACCCAGGCTCACACTCCCGAATGTCTGTTTACCGGGACCATACAGGCCGCTGATGTTGACATACGCCACGCTGCTTTCGTTCCATTGAATATCTGACGGCAGCACCTTCAATACAAACAGGCTGTCGCGGCCGGCCCTTACCAGGCCTCTGAGCTCATAAAATGATTTCCCGCCCCGGTTAAGCGGCACACCTATCACCACGGTAACGGGCTGATCGGTATTGCCCCGGTTGTGAACCCGTGCCCCCAGGGCCACCGAGTCGGCCATGTTTGTGATCATCAGGAAGGGCTGGTCCAGGCTTAGCTGCAGATTAACGTTTTCTGTTACCGGGATACGGGTACTTCCTTTTTCCACTTCCCGGTTGTATTGGTCTTTCAGCGTATAGTCGATCCGGTTTTCTCCTGCCGGTACCGTACCGCCTATCATAAACACGGCGGGCACAAACAGGGTATCCCCGCTATTCATGGTTACATTAATCCGCTCCCCGGAAATGCTCCTGACCCCCGGCGGTACTTTCACCACCAGGTCGCCGGTAAATTTCCTTTCCGACCGGTTGACGAAGCGGAGGGAGGTCCGTACAATTTTGCTGCCCGAATAGTCCAGTACGGCAGGCATATCGGCCTCTACACGGGCCAGGGGCGGAAGCGCCGGCGGCACCTCTCCCGGTACTTCTTCCGGTATAGCTACCGGGATCTCTGAGGCAATGGCTTCGGCCGTATCTACCGGTGTTACCGGCCGGGTTATTTCATTTCCTGAAATAGCAGATTTCAGAATATTTTCATCCTGTTCTATTTGATTTTCAGGATCTATATCTTGCGTTGGAGGATCTTTTTTTGCCGGCATAACGGCTTCAGGAACCGTTACCCGGGGCACCGGGATCGCTTCCGGTAAATCGGTATTTTCGTGTATGACGGAATCGACGGGCTGAGCGACCGGCTCTTCAGGGACCTCCTGCCGGGGCGCTTCGGGCTGCGGTAAAGAGTTCCCCTGCCACTCCCACAAGAAGGGGGCGGCAAATGCTGCAGCCAGCAGCAGGATCCCTATGTACTTTAACCCGGTTTTTTTCATTGCGCCAAAATGGTATACTGCAGCGTGGTGGTATAGTTCGTTTCTGCTTGCTGGTTATCTTTATAGGCGTAGAGCAGTTTATCTTTCTGGGCCATGTTAATGGAATACCCCACATTAAAATCCAGGTTACTGTTGCCCGTAGAATTTCCTTTGGCTATGCGTTGCGCACTGGTAGAAAGAATCACCGGGTTAAGCTCCGTAACTCCCGATCCACCGCCTGAAAGCTGTACCTTGAGCACGTCAAGGTCAATGTTGTTCCCGTTATACGAAAAATGAGGCGTACCGGAGCTGGCATTCACCATCACCTGGTAAGCCGCATTGGTATTTACCGTGAGTCCGTTATTATACGTAACACTGGTTCCGTTTTCGTAATCGGAGCGCGATTGCAGGGTGAGGACACCGTTACGGGCTCCCCCGTTCACGGTAAGACTAAAGTTATTCTGGTTCGGAGGCGTGCCGGAGAGCTCAGCAATTTGTACGGTGTGTTCTAAAGGTAAGGTGCCCACCAACTGATTATTATTGTTATAAAAGCGGAATTCAATAGTGAACTTGTACTCGCCCCATTTTTTAAGTGTTCCCAAATAACTTCCCCCCAGAATAGTCCAATCAAAATAAAAATACCATTGATAGTATTTGTTCTGTGTATCATTATATAATGGCGCAGAAGACTGAGTTACCAAATCCTGCTCATATGTATTAAGAATAACATTAGGGTAAAAACCAATTTGAGATACACTTGGTACCGGAGGTGGGTTTGCAGTCCCTGAAGTATAGCTTGGTTGTAAGCTTACTTTGTCAGCCGGGAAAACTTTTCCGTCAATGGGTATCTGGCTGGTTATCTTTGCTGTAATTCTCCAATTAGGCATATTAACCACATTCTGCCCATCCAAAACAAGCCATATTACAGCCTGTCTGCTATTACCACTATAATTACTAATTGTAATATACCCTTGCCTGTCTCCAGTGAGCCTTTGTGCTTTAACTGTTACTGTTAATGCCAAAAAACCAAATAACACTATCCAACGCTTATTCATACGTAAATTTCAATTCGGCTGCTTCCATTTCTGAATCACTTCCAAAGTCCATCATAATGGTGGCCGTATAATTTCCTTTCGCCAAATCTTTGGGAAGAGGAATTTTTACTACCCGTTTATCACCGGGCAGGGTTCTGAAACCAGCTTCCTCTATTTTTACTGATTTCCCGGTACCTGTATTCAGCAGATCTGTATAAATTACGCCATCGGTCCATACATTACCCTGGTTTTGAAATGCTAATGCTAGTCCACCTTCCTTAGAGTCAAATTTCAGGTCCGTAATCTCCAGCTTTTTGACTTTAGCCAGACCGGTAGGTCGGCAGTACAATTTGATACCAGAGCGCACGCTGAGTTTAATCTGCGACCCTTGAGCGTTCACATCGTCTACAGGATTCATTTGAGTTACAAAAAGTAATGCCGTATAGACAGTTGTCTTCGGGTCTACTATAGCCGGGATATTGACATTTATCGTCAGATCCCGTGTCTCTTCTGGCTTTAGTGAAAAATAAGATCCTTCACTGATAGTTACCCATTTAGCAAAAGAATTTGACAGAGAGTCAGCCGGGAGGATAAGATTATCACCGTTTTCGTTATAAGCCCAATCGGCCAGGCTTATCGACAAGTCTAATACCGTACTCTTGCTGGCATTGGTTATACTCACCTTTTCAACAGCCGTCTGGCCCGGGGCTGTTTCAAAATAAACACGCGGAGGAGAGACCGAAATACCGGTTTGTGCATTACAGAAAATAACACTTCCCCATAGGAGACAAAATGTTAAAAAGCTCGTTTTCATTGCTGTTTTTAAGATAAAAGGGTGCTGCAAGCCCAGCCCACAACACCCTTATCTTACAAAACTACGAAAATTATTTTATTAATCAGCTACGATAGTATAGGTAACTGTAGCCTTGTAGACATTTTCACTTGCGTCACGTCCTTTACTGAACATATTAATGTATGCGTCATCACCTGCACCCTCATATGTAATGTTAAAGTTTTTATCTCTACCTCCTTTTGTACTTTTGATAATCTGTTTATCACTATTGGAAAGGTTTTGCTTTGTATAAGTGAGATCGCCTCCTACTGGTGCTGCTGACCCATCAGTTGCTACAACAGAAACCGTTGAGGCTTCGATTACTTCAGCGTCTTTAGCGTTTGTAAAATCACCCCCGGTCTTTGCATTTATAACAAAACCTCCCGTGCTAAAGACAGTTAAGTGGTTCGCTTGTGCTAGCGAACTAACCCCATTAGCATAATCATTTTTTGTGGTATAAACCAAATTAATTGTATTTTGTCCTGGGTTTACTACTAACGTATAAACAGGTTGAAGTTTAATGTTTACAGTCACATCGGCTGTTGTCTGCGCATTTGCGGTTCCTACAAAAACTACAGAAATTAGTGTTACGGCGGCTAAAATTGTCTTTTTCATCGATCTTATTTGGTTTTACCCATTTATTGTTTTAACTTGTTTTTTTATATATCCTGTTCGTCAGGATGTGTATGTCCATTACAAAGCATGTGCCAAATTTTCAATATTGGCCGAATTTCCTATTTTTATTCGAAAGTTTATACGTTTTCTTTTTATTCTCCTATTAAAAAGGGGGTGTTTTCACGGGGTCAGGCTATTCAAAACGCAGGAACGGTCCGGCCGGGCGGCCGGAACTCAGAAATCAGCTGTATTTTACATGCAAAAAAGCCCCGGTTATTTCAGGGCATCCCATAAAATTTCGACGGGATGGAGGGCGCGGCGATGGGTGCCGTCGTGAATCTGGTGGCGGCAGGAAGTTCCCGCAGCAGCAATGATCACGTCTTCGGGTTGCTGGCGTACGGTGGGGAACAGCACCAGCTCTCCTATTTTCATCGACAGGTCGTAATGCTCTTTTTCATACCCGAAAGAACCGGCCATACCGCAGCATCCGCTGGGAATCAGTTGTACTTCATAGTTTTTGGGGAGCCCCAGCATTTTTTTTGCGGGAATCATGGAGCTCACCGCCTTCTGCTGACAGTGTCCGTGCAGCTTTATCAATCGTTTTTCATCGGTGAACAGCGAGGCGTCAAGCTCTTTCCGGTCTACCAGCCCGCCAATGAATTCTTCAAAGGTAAATACATGCTTAGCCAGCTCAGCCGCACGCCCGGCCAGGTGCCCGCTCACCAGGTCGGGGTATTCATCGCGGAAGGTGAGAATGGCGCTGGGCTCTATTCCGATTAGCGGGCGGGGCATTGTATCCAATGGCTCAACGGCTCCAACTCTATCTCCAAACAGCTGCACATTGGCATCTGCCAGCTCCCTGGCCTTTGTCAGCAACCCTTTGGAAAGGTACGAGCGGCCCGAGTCGGCATGCTCTTCCACCCTTACGGAGAACCCGAGCTTCACCAGCAGCTGTACGGCCTTTTTGCCGATCTCCACATCGTTATAGTTGGTAAACTCGTCTATAAAGAGGTATACCTGCCGGTCAGTATGGCCTGCCTGCCTGCCGTATTCTTTTTTGAACCAGGCTTTCAGCGTAGTATCTGACAGCAGAGGCATGGTTCGTTCAGGGTGGAAACCCACCAGGCGGTTAGCCATTTTTCGCAACCCTGTATTTTTAAAGATAAAATTGTAGGCGCCGGGCAGCAGGGCCGCCAGCTTATTCAACCGGGGGTAGTTTCCCACAAGCCACGAACGGAGGGGCACCCCGTTATCTTTATAGTATTGGTGCAGGAATTCCATTTTCAGCTTGGCCATATCCACGTTCGAGGGGCATTCGGCCTTACAGGCCTTGCAGGCCAGGCAAAGATCCAGCACCTCTTTGACCTCTTCCGAGTCAAAACGGTTCATCTTATCTGAGCGGGTCAGGGTTTCGCGCAGAATATTGGCCCGGGCGCGGGTGGTATCCCTTTCATTTTTGGTGGCCATATACGACGGACACATGGTGCCCCCGCTCAGGTGACTTTTCCGGCAGTCGCCCGAACCGTTACACTGTTCAGCGTGCTGCAGGATATCCTGGTCTTTAAAACGGAACGCCGTTTTGAATTCCGGTGTTTTCTGACCCGGGAAATAACGCAGGAACTCGTCCATGGGCGGAGTATCTACTATTTTCCCGGCATTGAATATGTTTTCCTTATCCCATACGTCTTTGAGCTCTTTAATAAGCCCGTAGTTATGCTCCCCTATCTGTTCTTTGATAAACTCTCCCCGCAGGCGGCCGTCGCCGTGCTCGCCCGAGAGCGACCCCCTGTATTTTTTCACCAGGGCCGAAATCTCCTCCGCAATGAGCCGGAACTGCGCTTTGCCTTCATGGGTTTTCAGGTTAATAATAGGGCGCAGGTGGAGCTCGCCGGTGGCGGCATGTGCATAATGTACGCAAAACATTCCGTTTTTATCCAGAATACGGTTAAATTCAATGATGAATTCAGGAAGGTCGTGTACATCTACGGCTGTATCTTCAATAACGGCTACGGCCTTTTCGTCGCCCGGCAGGTTAGAGAGCAGCCCCAGGCCGGCTTTGCGCAGCGACCAGATCCTTTTCACATCGTCACCAAGGATCAGCGGGAAATCATAGCCGAAGCCCGATTCTCTCATTTCTGCTTCCAATGCTGCGGCTACGCTGTAGATTTCCTCTTCGTTATCTCCTGTCAGCTCCACGCAGAGAATAGCACCGGGATCGCCGTTCACAAAGAAGCGGTTGGCCGACTGCTCCCTGTTGGATTTCGTACATTCCAGGATATAATGGTCGATCAGCTCTACCGCACCGGGCCGGTATTTCAAAGCAATAAGATTGGCCCGCAGCGACTCATCTACCGTATGACAATGAACGGCTACCACCCCACTGTACTTCGGAGGCAGGGCGTTCACGTGGATCTTCAGCTCGGTAATAAACATAAGCGTGCCCTCTGAACCGGCTATCAGCTTGCAGAAGTTGAATGTTTCACGGCTGCCTTCGGTAAATACCTCGGTTTCCAGGAGCTCGTCAATGGCGTACCCCGTATTTCGCCGGGTGATGGTGCGCTTGGGAAACTCCGACCGGATGCTGTCCTGGTTGTCCAGGTTATTGAGTGTCCGGAATATATGGACATATATCCGGTCTTCGAGTGACCAGGCGCTTTGCTTCTTTTCGTGAATGCTCCTGATCTTCTGAATAAATTCTGCTTTGGGAAGGTCTTTAAAGGTAACAAAGCTGCCGTCGCTAAGATAGCCGCTGACCTCCAGGAGGTGTTCACGGGCACTCCCGTATACAACCGAATTGGACCCGCACGAGTTATTGCCCACCATACCGCCGATCATGGCCCGGTTGGCCGTAGACGTTTCCGGCCCGTAATACAGCCCATAAGGCTTCAGGTACATGTTCAGCTCATCTCTGACCACCGCCGGCTGCAGGCGTACCCACGATGCTTCGGGGTTGACTTCCAGGATACGGGTAAACGTACGGGAAACATCCACCACGATCCCCCTTCCTACCACCTGGCCGGCCAGGGAGGTTCCGGCCGTACGGGGAATCAGGGTAACGCGGTAGCCGTGCGCAAAACGGATCAGCGCCTCCACGTCTTTCTCATCCGCCGGGAAAACCACTCCCAGCGGAATTTCGCGGTAAGCCGACGCGTCTGTAGCGTACAGTATTTTGGTTACCTTATCGGTACGGATCTCCCCCTTAAAATTCTTCTCCAGGTCTGCCCAGTGTAAAGCCATTGCTCTCTTCCCGTTTTCGGCATTAAAAATACGAACATTTTGGAGGGAGAGGAAGAAATTTTTGACGGCATTCCAACCTTTCCCGCTGAAAAGGGGTCTTTCCGATACGATCTGTAATCCCGATATAACTATGTTGCGAAAAATTTTACCTTTTCTGATACTGGCCGCTCTGCAGTGGAGCTGTTCAGATGAATGTACGCAAACGCGGACCTACACCGTGTGGATACCTTTTACAGTGGGGTACGAAACGGTCAGGAACGGCATTGCCAGCGCTGAGCCGCAAGACCTCAAAGAACCCGGTAAGATTTATGCCTATAAGCAGTACCTGCTGATCGGTGAAGTGAAAAAGGGTATACACGTGATTGATAATTCCGATCCCCGATCTCCCCGGCCGGTGTCGTTCATTAAAATCCCAGGGGTGCTGGATTTTGTGGTGAAGAACGAGATGCTGTATGCCGACAGCTACATGGACCTGGTGTCGCTGGACCTGAGCGATCCCCTGCATATAAAAGAAACCGGCCGGAAAACCGGGATGTTCAACCGGGGAATCTGGAACGGGCGATCGTGGTATTATGACTCCCGCACCCAAACCATCACCGATTACACCAAAGAAGTACGAACCGAAAGCTACAAAACCAACTGCGGCAATGACGAGCCCCGGTTCATTGGCATGGGAGGCAGCTATGACCAGCTGAGCCTCAATTCCGGGTCTTCCGGTTCGCAGGGTTCTCCGGGCGGAGATGTGGCCGGCCAGGGCGGCTCTATGGCCCGGTTTACGCTGTATGATCATTTCCTGTACACTGTAACCGATACTGACCTGATGGTTTTTGATATCAGCAACCCGGCTATGCCTGATTCTACCGGCAAGATCAACCTGGGCTCCGGTATAGAAACCATTTTCCCGTATCGTGACCTGCTGTTCATCGGCTCAAATACGGGCATGTATATCTATGACAATCAAAACCCCGAAAAGCCGGAACGCATGAGCATCTTCTCCCATGCCCGCGCCTGTGACCCGGTAGTGGCCGAGAACGACCGCGCCTACGTAACGCTGCGCTCAGGTCCCTGCGGTGCAGCTCAGAACCAGCTTCAGATCATCAATATCACCAATCTGCAGGCTCCTTTCCTGGTCAAGGCCTACCCGATGCAGCAGCCCCACGGCCTTTCCGTAAGCGGGAAGACCCTCACCCTCTGCGAAGGAACTTACGGGTTGAAATCATTTGACATTACCAATGAGAATTCCATCAAAGAGCTGCAGCACATCACCGATCACCACGCTTTTGATGTGATCCAGCTGAGCGGGGACATCCTCCTGGTCATTGGCGACGACGGTTTCTACCAGTACAGCAATGCCAACCCTTCCCAGTTACAACTCTTAAGTAAAATTGCTAAAAAATGAAGAAGATATATGTGATATTGCTTTTCCTGGCGTTTTCTGCCAGCGCGCAGGAACGGGAAGTAAAGACTTCAAAGTTTGTCAACCAGACCGAAATAGCGTTACTGGCCGGCAGAAGCTATACGGGGCCGGGCAATTACTGGCCTTCTTATCTGTCGAGCTATTACCCGACTACCTATATTCCCACGTACACCCGGGGCAACACAGGCACTTTAAGCGTTCAGACCTTTAACGGCTGGCGTGTAAAGCCCCGTACAGCCCTGGGACTGACCACCGGCCTGGATGCGTACCAGGGTGCGCTTATTATGCCGGTGGCAGCCGGAATCCGCCAGATCCTGTTTGAGAAGGGGCCCACCCTTTCCAAATTCCAGGCCTCTCTTGACCTGGGCACGGGTACGTTGTGGCTCGACGGCGAAGAGGGGGTATCGAAAAAAGGCGGACTGATGGTCAACCCGGCCGTAGGTTTTGTATTTCCAACCCGCTCGGGCTCTGCCTTCCTGCTGAATTTCGGGTACAAATACCAGTATTACCGCATTACCACCGCCTATGACAAGGAAAATTTCACGGAAGAAACACGGAATATAAAGAGGCTGCAGCTCAGGCTGGGATTCCAGTTCTGATATACGTTTCGGGGCATCGGAGCGTTAAATAAGAAGAGGGGCCTGCAACGGGCTCCGGTTAACGGGGCTCCTCCGGTACCTTCACCGTAAGTTACGCTAAACGGTATTGAAAATTAGTTGTAATTTTACGGCATAAACGTTTTACTGATGACCATCTGCCATATTCTCACCTATTCTTACGAAAACGGCGGTACTTCGAAGTTTGTTTCCGACCTGGCTTCTTTTCAGACCGAAAAGGGCGATGAAGTAAGGATTTTGTCTACCGAATTGCAGGGGCACTCCCGTTACCCGGTTCCGCCGGGTGTGGAGCTGGTTACTTTTAAGCCCGAGATGGTAACCCGGGTGATTCCGCTATACAGCTCTGACCTGTATAATTATGTGCAGGCTCACGATAAAGACATTGACGTTTACCACCTGCACTGCCTGTGGAATTACGGCGAAATGCTGGTAGATAAGCTGCATTTGCACCATAAAACGGTGGTCACTATCCACGGAAGCCTCCACCCCTACACCTTTAAAGGCCTGGTATACTACAAGCGGCTGGTGTACTCCAAATGGTTTCAGAAGAATTTCCTGCATAATGTAAGGCTGATTCATGTGAATCATGCCGGTGAGGTAAAAGATGTAGCCGATTACCTGGGGCATCGCCCGGATAACCTGGAGGTCATTCCCAACGGAACCGACATTCATGAAGTGATTCCTACCCCGCCTGATAAAAGAAACCGCAACGAGCTGCTGTATATCGGGCGGCTGCACCATAAGAAGGGATTTGATATCCTGATGCCTGCCTTTAAAAAAATTGTGAAAGCCCGGCCGGATGCCCGGCTGCTGATTGCCGGCCCCGATGACGGCATGCTGGATTATATCCGGGAGTTCACCGCGCAAAACGGACTGGAAAATCACGTGAAGATATTGGGAACTGTCACCGGCGAAGCCAAAAAAGATCTTTTCAGCAAAGCCGGTATTTTTGTGCTCCCCACTTATTCTGAGGGCTTCTCGCTGGCGGTGCTGGAAACCCTGATGTACGGACTGCCGGCCGTGGTCTCTGACCAGACCGGCCTTTCGCCCCTGCTGGAAGACTACGGCGCTGCCGAAGTAACCGCCCTAGATGCCCATGCCTACGCACAAGGCGTGCTGAAGGTCATGAACGACCCCGACCTGTACAACCGGCTTCCTGAAAACGGGCGCCGCCTGCTGGAGGAAAAGCTGGAAAAGACCAAGGTATGTACCGAGTTCAACCGGCGGGTATACGATAAGTTCAGGAGCTGAGTACCGGAAATAAACCCCCTGACGCAAAACATGACAGAAAAAGAAACCGTAAAAAGATATCTCCCTATGGTGTTGTCTATTGCCATCTTTATGCAGATGCTGGACTCCACCATTTTAAATACCTCGTTACCGGCCATTGCCCGTGATTTCGGCGAGTCTTCACTGAACATGCAAAACGCCATCATTGCCTATGTGCTTACGTTGGCCTTGTTTATGCCGGTAAGCGGTTTCCTGGCAGACAAATACGGCACCCGCCGTATTTTTATTTTTGCCCTGGTGCTTTTTGCCTCCGGGTCGGTTTTCTGCGGCTTCTCTTCCAACCTTACCCAGCTGGTCATTGCGCGGGTGGTTCAGGGGGTTGGGGGCAGCCTGATGACGCCCGTGGCCAAGCTGGCGCTGATCAAGGCTTTTCCCAAAAATGAGTTGGTCAAAGCCATGAACTTTGCCATCATCCCCGCCCTGATCGGGCCTATTTTGGGGCCCCTGGTAGGCGGTTATATGGTAGACTACCTCTCCTGGCACTGGATTTTCCTGATCAATGTGCCCATCAGCCTGGTGGGACTGGCCATGGGTTTAAAGTATATGCCCGATTACCGTTCGCAGGTCATTGATTTTGACTTTAAGGGGTTCCTGATCTTTGCAGCTGCGTCATTGCTCCTATCTATCTCTGCCGAATTGTTTACCGATGCGCATAATGTGACGCCCGTGCTCCTGATGGTCATCCTGGGCTTTGTGCTGGTGTTTTTCTATTTCAAACATTCGCATACCGACAATAACCCTATTTTTCCTTTCAGCCTGTTCCAGGTGCGGACCTTCCGGCTGGGTATCTTAGGCAACCTGGCCACCCGGCTGGGCATCAGCTCTATCGGCCTGCTGGTCCCGCTGCTGATCCAGGTGGCTTACGGAAAATCGGCCGTGGTTTCAGGCTGGCTGATTGCACCCATGGCGCTGACGGCCATTTTCGGAAAGTCATTTGTCATTGCCATTTTAAACCGGTTCGGCTACCGCACCACGCTTATGGCCAATACGGCCATTATCGGGGTAATCATTTGTTTATTCGCTATTCCGGGAGAAAACACGCCCATTATATGGTTTTTACCTATTGTAGCGCTACTGGGTTTCTTCAACTCAATCCAGTTTACTTCCATGAACACCATTTCTATTGCCGACCTGCGTGAATACCAGAACAGCAGCGGAAATTCACTGATCTCGGTTAACCAGCAGCTGGCCATCGGCTTCGGTATTTCATTCGGGCTGATCGTATTGCGGTCTTTCGAGGGAGCCCTCCACGGGCAGAGCATTCATACGGCATTCCGCTATACCTTCCTGGTGATGGGGGTGACCACCATTATTTCCGGGCTGCTCTTCAGGAGGCTGCATGTTTCTGACGGCAAAAATCTCAGAACAGCGCCCTGAAAACCGGCTTCAGGGCGCTGTATGGTTTATAAAAACCAAAGGGTGATCAAATAGTAGTGCGGAATTCCGAAATGCCTGCCGAGGTCTTCCGGCTTCACATCGGCCTGCACTACTTCGCAATAAGAGCCCCAGCCATTGGCCTGCTCATGCGGTGTGATCATGGCCAGTAACGGGATAGGCTCGCTGACATCCCAGGTCAGCTCTTTTTTGTTTCCGAAAAAATCTTTCATTGCATATCCGAACCGGTCTTTGCGCAGTACGTATTGCCTTTTTCCCGCGCCGTAACTGTAATGGCGGATCCAGGTACGGAATTTCCGGTTCTCGTTATCCAGCTCGGCAAAAAAGCGAAACGTATACACTGAGCTGTCGATTTCCATGTACTCCCTGTTGTTAAACCCGTTAAGAAGAGTATCCGTTTTTACCGGCTCGCCTTTTTCAAACTCCTTTAAAACAATCACCGGCACTTTCCCTTTTAAGGCTTCTCCTTTAAACTTAAAGTTTTCAATAGCAATGTTCTGAAAATCGAGCAGCTGGTTGATAATTTTGTTCTGTGCCCCGAAATCTGCCGTCATCTTTATTTGCTGGGCCCGGGAGAGGCCTAAGCCCAGGCACCAAACGGTTAAATACATGATACTTTTTTTCATTTCTTTTTTTTCAGGCAAACTTATGCCAGGGGGAGCCGCCAATGGGTTAAACAGCAGAAATTAGTGTGAATTAGTGTGAAAGAATGGGGTTAATGCATTTTCAAAGTCCTATTTTTGATTAATTATTTTACCCGTGAAAAAGAGCATTCTTACGGCCATCGTCCTTCTTTGCCTTACCCTGCTGGCCATTGTGGGGCTGCAGCTGTATTCGCTTATTTCGGGGTACAGGGCAGAGGAGGAGATTTTCCGGCGAAAGATCAATGAAGGACTGAAGCAGTCGGTAGAGCAGTCTTTTGAATGGAAAAGAGCCGCGGTCATTAAGGAGCTGACGGCCTACATGAATGACGAGTCCCGGGTAAAGATAACGTGCAGGTGGAGCGAGAAAAACAAAATGACCATTTTTACGATTGCAGACATAGATACTTCTATGTACGGGAATCACCGCACCAGCTTCAGCAAGGAAAGCATTTCCGAAAGAATAGACTCGATCACCCCGGAAGCTAAACAACGGTTCATCCGGGTATTTACCGGTGACGTGGAACGCGAATTGAAGAAAGGGTCGGTATGGTATTACACCATCAATATCGGCAATTTTCTTCATGAGCGATACTTAAAAACACCGGTTCCGTTGTCGGAAGCCGAGAGAATATACCGCAGGTACCTGGCCGAAAATTACATTTATGAACCCTTTGAGCTAAATCCTGCCCAACCGGAACCCAACCGTATTTCTACCCAGAAAATAAACATAACTCTTAACAGGGCAGCTGAGCCCCGGTATGTACAGGCCTTCTTTAAAAGCCCGTATTCATACATCATGCGCAGGCAGGCCGTGGCATTGACGGGGTCTTTTCTGCTGGTGGTGATATCGGTTCTTACCCTGGGCTATATGCTGAAAATCCTGCTTTCCCAGCAAAAGCTGAACGAGCAGAAAGACCAGCTGGTGACCAACATCACCCATGAGCTGAAAACGCCGCTGGCTACCATCCAGCTAACCGCAGAAGCCATGAAAGCGTTTGACCTGGGCCGGGAAGAGCGGCAAAGCTACCTGGATATTATACTCCGGAATACGGAGTCGCTGGATATGCTCACGACCGAGATACTTACCGAAGCGCGGGTGGGGCAGCTCTCTCCGCAAATACAGCCTACCCCGCTGCGGGCGTTGATAGACGAAACCCGGAAGAACAGCAGCGGTGACCTCGAGATTATAAACGAAGTGGGTCCGTCATTAACCCTGCCTACCGATCCAAAGCTGCTGGGAAAGGTTCTCCGGAACTTAACCGATAACGCCGCCCGGTACCATACCGGCACCGGCAAGCAGGTAATTATTTCTGCCGTTCAGGAGAAGCAGATCCTGAAAATCTCGGTGGCAGATAACGGGCCGGGCATACCGGATGCCTATAAAGAAAAGGTCTTTGAACGTTTTTTCCGCGTTCCTACGCACGATATCCATGACCAGCGGGGTTACGGTATAGGACTGAGCTATGTGAAACAGGCCATGAAGCTACTGGGTGGAAAGGTGGAGTTAAAAGATAATTTACCGCACGGAAGCATTTTTACATTGATTTTTCCGAAATGAAAAAAATCCTGATCGCCGAAGACGAGCTTTCGCTTGCCGGGGTTATTGCCGACAGCCTGAAACGCAAAGGCTTTGCCGTTAAAACAGCCGAAAACGGACTGGAAGCCATAAAGCAGGTCCATACGGAAGCTTTTGACCTGTATATCCTGGATGTGATGATGCCCAAACTTAGCGGATGGGATGTAGCCGGGGAAATCAGGAAACATGACCCCGATACGCCGATCCTGTTCCTGACCGCCAAAACCGGGAAAGAAGATCTTATCAAAGGATATGGAGCCGGAGGCAACGATTATCTCCGGAAGCCCTTCCATTTCGAGGAATTGCTGCTCCGGATAAAAGAGCTCCTGAACCGGGTTCCCGAACCTGCGGTTTCTGAGAATATACAGGTAGGCCGCTACATCTTTAACCCTGTCAGGCAGGAGCTTTCTTTCCAAAACGAAACCGAAAACCTATCGTATAAAGAAAACGAGCTGCTGAAAGAGCTGGTAAGGAGCCGGGGCGAGGTGCTGGACCGGAAAAAGGTGCTGCTCCGGCTCTGGGGAGATGATGATTTCTTCAGCACCCGGAATATGGATGCCTACATTTCCCGGCTGAGAAAGAAATTCAAAAAAGACCCCGCTGTTTCTATTCTGAACATCCGGGGTCTCGGGTATAAGTTAGTTACCTGAACAGGTCTCTTTTATATACGGTCATCATTGGCATTGCTTGATTTCCCTTTCTTCATTTCCTTGTTGTTACCCAACCGGTAATTTAACGATACGCCTACCCGCCGTGAATCGAAATAGCTCAGGGAGGTGATGTAGGCATTGGTGACATTGGTGCTCCAGCTACGGTTTTTCCAGGAATGGAAGAGATCATCTACCGATACGTTCAGGCTGGCTTTTTCTTTCAGGAATTTATATTGGAAACCGAGGTTTACCATATACCGGGCTTTGGTAACCACCTGGCCGTTCAGGTCTTTGCTGGCGTAGTTGATATAGGAAGAGGCGGTCAGGTTCCTGGCCAGGGTAAAGTGGTTATTGAGCTCTATACGGGCCACATTTATGCTGTAATCCAGGTTTTCCACGTATATTTTTCCTCTTAAGCCCATGTGGGTCGCCCGAACGGTATAATTTACGTTCCACCATTTAGCCAGCCTGCTGTGCAGGCCTACGCTGGTCATATACATATACCCTTTGGCGATGTTGTCGTATTTGGTGTAAAATTTGTTATCAATGGTTTCGGTTGTGGGCAGAATAACGTCTGTAAACGGATTGTAATGGGCCGCGATCTCGTATTTTCCCCCGGTTCTGAAATTGATCTCGTACCGGTTCTGCAGCTGTGGGTTGAGCTCAGGATTCCCCGTAGCATAGTTGTACGGGTCGCGGTATTGCATAAACGGGTTGAGGTAGAGGTAATACGGGCGCACCAGCCGTTTCTGGGTCAGGAAGGTAAGCACCCGGGTGCCGGCAGAATCGAGCTTATAGCTCAGGATGAAGTTATGAAATACATTCACGTATGAACGCTCAAAGCCCGAGCGCTCTACCGCTTCATTGCCCAGCTGCAGGCCCTCGGCCCGGGTGGTTTCTACCCGGATACCGGCTTTCAGGTCCCAGCGCCTGAATCTTTTGCTGCCGCTTACATAGGCTGCATTGATGTTTTCTTTGTAGAGGAAATGGTTGGTCTTCGGCCAGTCAATAACCGGCCCGCTCTCCGCAATATCAAAATACCGGTTATTGTTATTGTTGTTCATAAAGCTGCTCTTCATGCCGGCTTCCAGGTTTCCTCCTTTTATGGGATGCACGTAGTCGATATTGACAGAGCGGGTCCTGATGCGGGTATCCAGCACATATTCAAACGGCTCGCTGCTGTTAAAGCGCTGGGTGCCGTCCATCAGGTAGCGCACCTGGTTTACTTCCAGCGACAGCTCACGGCCTTTGCCGTTGAATTTCTGACTGATGTAGGCCGATGCCCCGTCAAAGGTTTTGTTTTCTTCGTTCGGGTTGATCACACTATATGCCAAGGCTGCTTCACGGTTGACAATCGTTCTTTCAGAGGGCGAAAACGGCCGGCTGTTCCTGTAGAAAACTCCTACTGTGGTTTTGTCTGACAGGAAATAATCGAGGCCTCCATGAACGTTAAACCCCCTGCTTTGGCTAAGGTTTCTTATCGCTGTGCTTACCGTTACGTTTTCATCCAGGAAGCGGGTGTCTCTCCACTCTTTCTCTTCATACGTCTCGTTGAAGTATCCGCCGGAAACATACGTATATATTTTGCCCTGGTTGTAATTCAGGCTTACGCCGTCAAAATTCCGCCAGTATTTCCCGGTTCCGTGCGAGGCATTCAGGCTTCCGGCCCACCCGATATTCCGGTTTTGCCGCAGCTTCAGGTTAATGATGGCGCCTCCGGCGGCGTCATACCGGGCCGGCGGGTTATCGATCAGCTCAATTTTTTCAATATCGGCGGCCGCCAGCGACTTCAGGTAGTTTTCCAGGTCGCGGCCGGCCAGGTTGGTAGGCCGGCCGTTAATAAATACGGCTACTCCTGATTTTCCGTTCAGCGAAACGGAGTTGTCCCGCACGTTTACCCCCGGCGTTTTCTCCAGGAGGCTGTAGGCGCTGCCTGTATTTCCGCCGGGCATGGCCTCCACATTCACGATGGTGCGGTCTATTTCGTTTTCGATCATGGGCTTCCGGCCCTGCACCACCACTTCATTTAAAGCAGTTTCTCCCGACTCTTCAAGCACCAGGTTATTGAAAGTATAGGACGCTTCAACCGGCCCGGAGCGGTAGGGCTTGTATCCTATGTACGTTATTTTTACGATGTATTTCCGGTCCGCATTCAGCTGATCAAAGCGAAACAGGCCTGAAGAATCGGTAAATTTTCCCTGCACCAGCAGGCTGTCGGCGTACAGCGTCACCGTTGCCCCGGTGACGGGTTCATTTTGCCGGTTAATCACATTCCCGGAGATGGTCTGGGCGAAAACGTTTCCTGTAAACAATAATAGCAGTATTATCTTTTTCATTGGTTTGAATTTTTCTTCAAATCTCCGTTGATGAAGATTTACGGGAAAATTCACCTGACAGACACCCGGGAATGAATGACCAATAACAGAAATTTAATGACGGGGAGCCGGGAGCTACGGCAAAGGGGGGTTTACCTGCTTAACCGGCCACCCAAATGCTGCGCCCGTCATTAAAAAACGGATTTCTGCCCGTCTTTTCCCGGTTTTCATCATCTTTGTTTTCTGTAAGTGTACGCCGGGCTGAACTTTGTACGTAAAACAGGAAATATGGTAAGGCTTTTAAAAAAATACGGGTTATGGCTTGTGCTCCTGAGCATCCCGCTCTGGAACATCTTCAATATGATCTTTGTCCCCCTGGGTATTGCAGAGGAGGAGTCGGTGGCTACGGGTACGGTTATTTTATTTTACCTGGGGCTGTATATCGGGCATAGCATAGGGGTTCTGTATTTTAAAGATGCGCGGGAAATTCCGCAGCAAACCGCTGTGCGCGGGGCACTGGCCCTGGTAGCGGTGGTGATGGCCTGGATCGGCCTGATCCGCTACAGCCGGCATTCTCCCTTTGAAACGGCCAATGCCTTCCTGATCATTTTCATGGCCTTTATCCTGGCTATTTCCCTGGCGCTGGCAGGCACGGCCTTCCGGCTGGTTTCTGAAAATAAAGTAAAGGATACCGAGTCAATGGCCCTGGTCAGCCAGAGTGAGCTTCAGCTTCTGCAATCGCAGCTCAGTCCGCATTTCTTATTTAATACCCTGAACAACCTGTACGGGCTTTCGCTGGCAAAAGACGAAAAGCTGCCGGGCTTGTTGCTCAAGCTGTCGGAGCTGCTCCGGCATTCGGTTTACCAGAGCGGCAGTACATTTGTTCCGTTGAATGAAGAGATAAATTACATCAAAAATTACATAGAGTTCGAAAAAATACGCCTGGAAGGGCGTCTTCAGCTGTCCGTAACGCTGGAAGAGTCTACCCAGGTGAACATTGCACCCATGTTATTGATTGTATTTGTGGAAAACGCCTTCAAGCATTCCAAAAACACGGCAGATCCGGTTATACAGATCGATATTAATCTCAAAGTATGGGAAAATAACATCCTGTTTTCCATATTTAATACATTTGACGTTTCACAGGTCAAACAGAATGACCTGAACAAAAACAGCGGCCTGGGGCTGGAAAATGCCAAAAGAAGGTTAAACCTGCTCTATACTGATCGCCACGAATTGAGCATCGAAGAAACAGCCCGTACCTATAAAGTGCTTTTACAGTTAAAAACATCCTGAAATGAAGTGTTTGATCGTAGATGATGAACCCATTGCCCGGGAAATACTGAAGACGTATTGTTCACATTTCCCCGACCTGCAGATAGCCGGAAGCTGCAGCAATGCGTTAGAGGCCAGGCGCCTGCTGGAGACCGAAAAGATAGACCTTCTTTTCCTGGATATCAACATGCCCTTGCTTGACGGCATATCTTTCCTGAAAACGCTGCGGTCAAAACCCCGGGTGATCCTGACCACTGCCTATAAGGAATATGCGGTAGATGCGTTTGACCTGGAAGTGACCGACTACCTTGTCAAGCCCTTTTCACTGGAACGTTTTATCCTGGCGCTCGACAAAGTGAGGGAGAACCCGGTGGTCCGGCCCGTTGCAGAGGAGGATCCGGGCGTATTTCTGAAATCAGAAGGTAAAATTTTCCAGGTCAGGTTCAGCGATATTATTTATGCCGAGGCCAACGGGAATTATACCCTGGTTTGTACGGGAGATCAAACCTTAAAATCGCCGGTTACCTTTTCGGCCTTTGAAGCCCTTTTACCCGATACCGGCTTTGAAAGAACGCACCGCTCCTTTATCATTAACCGGAGCAGGATCACCCATATCGAAGGCAACCGTGTATTCCTGGACAGGCACGAAGTACCGATAGGCCAGAATTATCGGGAAGCATTTCTCAGGAGCCTGGGGCTGTAGGAAACGGCCTGATTTTCGCGCTTAAAAGTGCCACCAGGCACATGCCCAGGGTGATCGGTATCAGCAACAGCAAAGAGTAGGTCCAGTCGGAGGTCTGGTCGTATATCCATCCAAAAAGCGGGGGTGAGGCAGCGGCAATCAGGTAACCGAACGACTGGGCCATACCCGACAGCTGGGCGGCTTTCTGAGGGGTTTGCGTTTTCAGTACAAAGAACATCAGTACAATACTGAAGGCCAGCCCGGTGCCTATACCGATGCAAATCACCGAAGGAATCACATAAGTGGTTTTGAAAAAGACCAGCCCCAAAACACCGATAAGCATTACGGCCGTGGTAAACAGGATAAGGTTGGTGTGCTTTTTTATCCTGGCGGTGATCACCGGCCCCAGGAGGGTAATGGGCAGCTGGGTCATCTGGATGTAGGAGAACGTCCACCCGGCCTGCTCTTCGGTCATCCCCCACTCCTGCAGTACTACCGGAAGCCACGCCACAAATACATAGAACAGGCACGATTGCAGGCCCATAAAAATGGTAATGTACCAGGCCAGGGGTGATCTTAACAGCTCAGAGAATCCTCCGGCAGCTGCCTGGACCGCTTTATCACGGGGCCGGAGCTGGGGTATCCACACTACGAAGCCGATAATGGCCGGGATAACCCATACCCCGATGGAGCCTTTCCACCCCAGACCGGTCAATAGGCCGATCTGTACACTGAACCCGGAGGCCAGCACCCCTGCAACATTCATGGAAAGGGCGTTTATACCTGTCATTAAACCCATTTTTTCCGGGAAGCGAAGCTTGATAAAAGCCGGCATCAGCACATTGCCTACGGTAATGGCTACACCGATGAGTGCGGCTCCCACAAACAGCAGGCCCACGTTTCCCGAAGCACGGGCCAGCAGCCCTATCACGAGCACGGGCATGGAATACCAAAGCACCCGTTCAAGCCCAAG
The DNA here is from genome assembly GCF_040829825.2 of Leadbetterella sp. DM7. Lineage (NCBI taxonomy): Bacteria > Pseudomonadati > Bacteroidota > Cytophagia > Cytophagales > Leadbetterellaceae > Leadbetterella > Leadbetterella sp. DM7. The sequence goes on from NZ_JBFOLH020000006.1 coordinate 156,749, forward strand.
GCCGGAGGCCAGCCGGGGAATAAAAATAGAAAGACAGCCAAAGGCCAGCAGAGGCAGCGTGGTGATCAGCCCGGCTTCCAGGTTATTCAGGCTTAAGCGACTGATGATCTCATTCACTACCGGGCTTATGGAGGTGAGCGGCGCTCTCATGTTGATAGCCATAAACACCACTCCCAATACGGTCATCAGGACTCCCTTATTCACTTTGTCGCGATTCATTGCTGCCATTTGTAAAAGCCGCGAAGATACGCCTTTATCCGGCAAGGGCCAACACCTTATTCTTTAATGTATCCTTTATCCCGGTACTTCTGGATATACATCTTATCCAGCTCTTCCGAATCTTTGTATTTCTTCCGCAGGGCATCCAGCTTTTTATGCAATTCCTCCCTGACCTGCGCATACGCCGGATCGTTGTATACGTTTTTCATTTCGTTTTTATCGAGGGTACGGTCGTAGAGCTCCCATTCGTCAATATCGTAGTAAAAATGCACCAGCTTATATTTCTCGGTAACGATACCGTAATGCCGCTTGACCATGTGCACGCTGGGGTATTCGTAATAATGGTAGTAGGCGGCATCCCTGAAGTTCTTTCCTTTTCCTTTAAAAAGGGGCACCAGGCTTTCGCCCTGCATATCGGCGGGGGCTTTTATGCCGGCGGCATCCAGGAACGTCTGGGCGAAATCGAGGTTCTGTACCATGTTTGAGTTTTTTGATCCGGGCCGGATCACGCCGTTCCATTGTACCAGCAGCGGGGTTTTGAATGATTCGTCAAAAATAAACCGTTTGTCGTACCAGCCGTGCTCACCCAGGTAAAAGCCCTGGTCAGAGGTGTACACAATGATCGTGTTTTTATCCAGCCCGTTTTCTTTGAGAAAGTCGAGCACCTTCCCTACTCCTTCATCTACCGCTGCAATGGTACCCAGGTAGTCCTGCATGTAGCGTTGATAGCGCCATTTCATTTTATCTCTTTCGGTCATTTTGGGAAAATCTTTGATAAACTGCTCGTTCATTTTCCCGTAGGCGGCGTCCCATTTTTTCCGTTGTTCGGGGTTCATTCTCCCCACTACGTAGTTGTAATTGCCTTTGTCGTACGGATGGCTCTCTTTGATGCCCAGCTTATCCATATTCTCCGGGAAAATCTTGGAGTCGCCAGCCCAGTTCATATGGGTAAGCAGGTTCATTTCGGCCTCTTTGCTGGCCCGGCCCCGGCCTTCGTAGTCATCAAAGAGGGTTTCGGGTTCGGGAAATTCTTTTTTCAGGTATTCTTCGTAATGCCTTTCCGCAGGCAGCCATTCGCGGTGCGGTGCCTTGTGCAGGTAGGCCAGGAAGAAGGGTTTTTCCGGATCGCGTTCTTTTTTGAGCCAGTTCAGGGTAAATTCAGTGATCAGGTCGGTTACATAACCGGTAAATTTCTGGTTGCCCTGCTTTTTGGTAATAAAGTCGGGGTTGTAATAGTCTCCCTGATCAGGGAGAATCTTGAATTCATCAAAGCCTTTGGGGTTATTGCCAAAATGGAGCTTTCCAAACATGGCCGTCTGGTAGCCGTTGGCCTGCAGAATCTGCGGAAAAGTAATGTTGGTGGTATCAAAAGGGAAGTAATTGTCGATCTTCCCGTTAATATGGGAGTGCTTGCCGGTCAGGATCACCGCGCGCGAAGGCGAGCAGATGGAGTTGGTGACACAGGCATTGGTAAAGAGCATCCCGTTTTGGGCAATCCGGTCAATGTTCGGCGTATGGGTCAGTCGCGGATTGTAGGCCGATATGGCCTGGTACGCGTGATCATCCGACATGATGAAGACGATGTTGGGGCGGGAGTCGGGCCGGGTTCTGAAGGCCCAAAAGGTCAGGCCGCTCAGCGCTATAAGGAGGAGTATTTTTCCTTTCATAGTATACAATTGGTTTTCTACAGGTATATAACGGTTTTTTCTGCAGCAGGCACCAGCTTTCCTATAGGCTCCGTGAAGGCAGAATATTCTTTTTCTTCCAGTATCTGCCGGACTTCCGCCAGGCCGTCCGGACTCACGGCTATGAGCAGCCCGCCATTCGTCTGAGGATCCTGCAAAAGCTGGAAAGATTCCATGGCATCCACTGACGCCTCAAAGGCTATCTTCTGATGATAGCTTTTCCAGTTCCGGTAAGTAGCATCGGGAATAACATTCTGCCGGAGGTATTTCTTTGCTGCTTCCAGCTTAGGAATCCTGGTATATTCCAGCACAGCCGAAAGGCCCGAGCCTTCGGCCATTTCAATGAGGTGTCCGCTGAGGCCGAAGCCCGTGACGTCGGTCATGGCATGAACGGCGTCGGAAAGGCCGAGGTCAGCCCCAATGCTGTTTAGCTGTATCAGTTGCCGGTAAAGCAGCTCTTCGTCTTCGGCCGTGATCAGGTCGCGTTTGGCAGCGGTGGCCAATACTCCCACTCCCAGGGGTTTGGTCAGCAGCAGGAGGTCACCTTCCTGTGCCCGGTTATTTTGCTTGAGGTGTTTCGTCTTCACCATACCATTCACCGATAACCCGAAAATGGGCTCGGGGCTGTCAATGCTGTGGCCGCCGGCCAGGGGAATGCCCGCTTCACTGCATATGCTTCTTGCGCCCTCCAGCACCTGCTGTGCCAGAGCCGCCGGGAGCTTGTCTACCGGCCAGCCCAGAATAGCCAGCGCCAGCAGCGGCCTGCCGCCCATTGCATAGACATCGCTGATGGCGTTGGCGGCGGCTACTTTTCCGAAAATAACCGGATCATTAACAATAGGCGTAAAAAAATCGGTAGTGGCAATGAGCGCATCGGTAGGGCTAAGCCGGTATACGGCGGCATCATCGCGGGTGCCGTTGCCTACCATCAGCTCATCAAATGTATTTTGTACAGAATTACTTTTAAGTATTTCATCCAGGACCTGCGGTGCTATTTTGCATCCGCATCCGGCTCCATGGGCATATTGGGTAAGTTTTATTTCTTCGTGCATTGTATTTTTTCCAGGATTATCCGGGCGTTGGTTTCGGCATCGGTACCGGGCAGTTCAATATGAAGGCTTTCGGGTTGAAATACGGCCATGCCTTTGTCGTACCACCGGTCGTAATAGGTTAAAAGAATAGAGAATGCGTTGCGGATATCGTTATTCTGCAGAAAGGCCACAGCTCTCTGTGCTTCCAGGCCTCCCAGACGTTTCCGGATCCTTTCTACTCCTTTGATCAGCTGCCCGGTGTCGTACTTCCCGTATTCCTGCTCAATATACGACAGCCGGTTTTCAGAAGAAATACCGATATCCACCCGCGGTGCCGCTTTCATTTGCCTGAAGAAGCTATAATGGATATCTACATTTCCTATACGGCTGCTCTCGCTTTCCACCCAGATGGCCGGGTCTTCAAAGGTTTTCCCGGAAAGCTCAAAAAGTGCCCCGGCCAGGCGGTTCTCAAATTGCTCGTTGCTGCATTGCGGGGCCATTCCCAGGCCTCCAAAGGCCGAGCCCCGGTGACCGGCAAGAGCTTCCAGGTCAAGCACCGGCTGGCCTGACCGCTCCAGCTCTTTTAAGATTCCTGTTTTCCCGCTGCCGGTGTAGCCGCTTAAAATCCGTAATGAATGCGGCCGCGCCAGGATGTCCAGCACCCGGTTCCGGTAGGCTTTGTAGCCGCCGTCTAAGGTCAGCACGTCAAAGCCGTAAAGCCCCAGCAGCCAGGAAACAGCCTCGCTTCGCATGCCGCCTCTCCAGCAATGCACTATTACCTGCCGGGTTCCTTTTTCGTCCGGGAGGTTCTCCACCTGCTCTACCATGGGTCTCATTTTGGGTCCGAAAAAATCAAGCCCGGCCTTGATGGCCAGCTCCCGGCTTTGCTGCTTATAGGTAGTACCCACTATCTTCCTTTCCTCATCGGTAAAAAGAGGAACAGAGACCGCGCCGGGATAATGCGCCTGAAGGTATTCTGACGGACTCCGTACATCAATAACCGGGTAGTGCAATCCCAGCCTGAAGAATTCATCTACCGATATCCGACGTGCTGCCATAGGACAAATTTAAACGACGGAGGGCATCATTGGACTATTTTTGCCGAAACTCTTTTGGCGTTTGGTGAAAACAGCACGGTTTTATGTAAAGTCCCGTACTGCATTTATATCTTTAAAAAACGCCCGGCCTAAGGCCGGGCGTTTAGGGATATGCGTTCGTGGGGCGCAAAATTTGCGCCCGTACGTGCGCGAAATTTAATCCACGTATTCGCGTTTTCTGGGCTCAGAAATCCGGGCAGCGCTGGCGGCCTGGAGCTCCTCGATAGAATTCACCTGGATATTCTGGTATTTTCTGCGCCCGGTACCGGCAGGGATCAGGTGACCTACGATCACGTTTTCCTTCAGACCGGCCAGGTCGTCGCGCTTACCTTTAACGGCAGCTTCAGACAGTACCTTGGTAGTTTCCTGGAACGATGCGGCAGAAACGAACGACTCGGTACCCAGTGACGCCGTGGTAATCCCCTGCAGGATCACCTGCGATACCGCAGACTGTGCATCCCGTACGGTCATTTGTTTCTTGTCTTCGCGCTTCAGGCGGCCGTTTTCGTCCTTGAATTCACGGGTAGAGATGATCTGACCTGGTTTGTAGTTTTCAGATGCACCGGCATCTACTACCACCTTCTTGTCAAATATCTTGTCGTTTTCTTCACGGAACAGCCACTTGTCAACCGCCTGCATTTCCAGGAACATGGTATCTCCGGCATCGATCACGTCTACTTTCTGCATCATCTGGCGTACGATCACCTCAATGTGCTTGTCGGAGATCTTCACACCCTGCTGACGATACACGGCCTGGGTTTCGTTCACCAGGTATTCCTGCACCGCGGTAGGTCCTTTGATACGCAGGATATCGGCCGGTGTGATGGCACCGTCTGAAAGCGGCTCACCCGCACGGATAAAGTCACCTTCCTGCACCAGGATCAGCTTCGACAGGGATACCATGTATTTCATTTTGGTACCGTCTTTGGCCTCCACGAAAATCTCACGGTTACCCCGCTTGATGCTACCGTAAGAAACCACACCGTCGATCTCCGAAACCACGGCCGGGTTCGACGGGTTCCGGGCTTCGAACAGCTCGGTTACCCTTGGAAGACCACCGGTGATGTCGCGGTTCATGTTGATCGCTCTCGGTATCTTGGCCAGGATCTGTCCGGCTTTCACCTCCTGTCCGTTTTCCACCATCAGACGGGCACTTACAGGCAGGTTATATTCCTTGGTTTCATCTTCCAGCGACTTGATGATCAGGGCAGGGTTTTTCGCCCGGTCTTTGGAGTCGGTGATCACCTTATCGCGGAAACCGGTTTGCTCATCGGCTTCTTCGCGATACGTGATACCTTCTTCGATGGAGTCGTATTCCACTACCCCGTCAAATTCGGTCATGATCACGGCGTTAAACTGATCCCAGTTACACAGCGGCGCTCCTTTTTCCACGATCTCTCCGTCTTTTACCAACAGGGTAGAACCGTAAGGGATATTATTGGCAATCAGCAGCTGGTTAGTAGCCGGGTCAACGATCCGGATTTCCCCTCTACGACCGATCACAATCGTGCTCTCTTCGCCTTCCTTGTTAGTAAACGGCACTGTCCGTACATCTTCAAAGCTGATCTTACCGGCAAATTTCGCCTTCAGGTTCGCTTCTACCGATACGTTCATGGCTGTACCACCGGTGTGGAACGTACGCAGGGTCAGCTGTGTACCCGGCTCACCGATCGACTGCGATGCAATCACACCTACGGCTTCACCTACATCCACCATCCGGCCGGAGGCCAGGTTACGTCCGTAACACTTGGCACAAACCCCTACTTTGGTTTCGCAGGTCAGCGCTGAACGGATCTCGATGGTTTCTATTGACGTATTGTCTATTCTTTCTGCAATTTCCTCGGTGATCTCTTCTCCGGCGGCAATGATCAGCTCTTTGGTCAGCGGATCAATGATGTCGTGCACGGAAGTTCTACCCAGGATACGCTCTGAAAGCGGCTCGATGATGTCATCGTTTTCTTTCAGGGCAGATACGTTAATTCCTCTCAGGGTACCGCAGTCTTCTTCGTTCACCACCACATCCTGGGCCACATCGTGAAGACGACGGGTCAGGTAACCGGCATCGGCCGTTTTAAGGGCGGTATCGGCAAGACCTTTCCGGGCACCGTGGGTAGAGATGAAGTATTCCAGCACATCCAGACCTTCTTTAAAGTTGGAAAGGATCGGGTTTTCGATGATCTCACCCACAGAACCTGCAATGTTTTTCTGTGGTTTGGCCATCAGACCCCGCATACCGCCCAGCTGACGGATCTGCTCCTGAGAACCCCTTGCACCGGAGTGCATCATCATGTAAACCGGGTTAAAGCCCTGGCGATCGTTTTCCAGCTGACGAAGCAGCGTTTCTCTCAGGCGGGTGTTCACCCGGGTCCAGATGTCGATGATCTGGTTATAACGTTCCCGCTCGGTAATGATACCGAACATGTAGTTGTTCTGTACTTCTTCCACTTCTTCACGGGCGTTATCAATCAGTCCCTGCTTTTCTTCAGGAATCATGATATCACCCAGACCGATGGACAGACCACCACGGAAGGCCGACTGGAATCCAAGCTCCTTGATATCGTCCAGGAACTGCGCGGTACGGGCAAAGGATACTTCCTTAAATACCTTACCGATGATGCCCTGAAGCTTTTTCTTGGTCAGCAGCTCGTTGATATAACCTACTTTCTCCGGTACGAACTGGTTGAACAGCACCCTACCGGCTACGGTATCGATCATTTTCTCTACCAGCTCGCCGTTTTCATCTTTCACTTTGGTTTTCACCTTGATAAAGGCGTGCTTGGAAAGGCGGCCTTCGTTCAGGGCAATGATCACCTCTTCGGCGTTGTAGAATACTTTATCTTCACCGGCGATTGGCTCTTCCGGCGTAGAACGCTTGCCTTTGGTCACATAGTACAGACCCAGCACCATGTCCTGAGAAGGTACGGTAATAGGCGCCCCGTTAGCCGGGTTCAGGATGTTATGCGATGAAAGCATCAGGATAGACGCCTCCATGATGGCTTCCTGACCAAGCGGCACGTGAACGGCCATCTGGTCACCGTCAAAGTCAGCGTTAAAGGCCGTACACACCAGCGGGTGAAGCTGAATGGCTTTCCCTTCCACCAGCTTGGGCTGGAACGCCTGGATACCCAGACGGTGGAGTGTAGGAGCCCGGTTAAGCAGCACAGGGTGGCCTTTCAGTACGTTTTCCAGGATATCCCAGATCACGGCGTCTTTCCGGTCTACTATTTTCTTGGCTGATTTTACAGTTTTAACAATACCTCTTTCGATCAGCTTACGGATAATAAACGGCTTGAAGAGCTCGGCGGCCATATCTTTTGGCAGACCACATTCGTGCAGCTTCAGCTCAGGGCCTACCACGATCACCGAACGGCCGGAGTAGTCTACCCTTTTACCCAGCAGGTTCTGACGGAAACGTCCCTGCTTTCCTTTCAGCATATCGGAAAGCGATTTCAGGGCGCGGTTACCGTCTGATCTTACCGCGTTCACTTTTCTTGAGTTATCAAACAGCGAGTCTACCGCTTCCTGGAGCATCCGCTTCTCGTTTCTCAGGATCACCTCAGGTGCCTTGATCTCCAGCAGTCTTTTCAGACGGTTGTTCCGGATGATCACTCTTCTGTACAGGTCGTTCAGGTCAGAGGTAGCAAAACGGCCGCCATCCAACGGAACCAAAGGACGAAGCTCAGGCGGGATCACCGGTACCATACGGATCACCATCCATTCCGGATTGTTCTCGATACGGGTTTTGGCATCGCGGAAAGATTCCACTACTTTCAGGCGCTTGAGGGCTTCGGCTTTTCTCTGCTGCGAGTTATCGGTAGCGGCCTGGTGACGCAGCTCATACGAGAGCTCATCCAGCTTCAGCCTTGACAACAGCATATAGAGCGCCTCGGCTCCCATTTTAGCGATGAATTTCTGCGGATCTTCATCCGGAAGCATCTGGTTTTCTCTTGGCAGCTTATCCAATACATCCAGGTATTCTTCTTCTGTCAGGAAGTCCATCTGGGCCAGTCCGTCATCGGCTTTGATTCCCGGCTGGATTACCACGTAGCGTTCGTAGTAGATCACCTGGTCCAGCTTTTTGGAAGACAGACCGAGCAGGTAACCTATTTTGTTGGGAAGCGACTTGAAGTACCAGATATGCGCCACGGGTACCACCAGCTCAATGTGGCCCATACGCTCCCGGCGAACTTTCTTCTCGGTCACTTCCACACCGCAACGGTCGCAGATGATGCCTTTGTACCGGATTCTTTTATACTTACCGCAGTGACATTCCCAGTCTTTTACCGGCCCGAAGATCCGCTCACAGAACAGGCCGCCCATTTCGGGCTTGTAGGTTCTGTAGTTGATGGTTTCGGGCTGGGTAACCTCCCCATAAGAGCCCTCCAGGATGGATTCCGGAGAGGCCAGGCTTATGGTTATGCTGTTAAAGTCACTGTTCAGCTTTTTATTTTTCTTTAATGACATTTTCTATGCTCTGTTTGAAAATGATTATAATTAATTAAGAGTGATCTCCAATGCAAGTCCTCTCAGTTCATGCACCAGTACGTTAAACGATTCCGGGATGCTGGCTTTCGGCAGGTTCTCGCCTTTCACGATGGCCTCGTATGCTTTGGCTCTTCCCAGTACGTCATCCGACTTCAGGGTCAGGATCTCACGAAGCACATGCGATGCACCGAAGGCTTCCAGTGCCCACACCTCCATTTCTCCGAAACGCTGACCACCGAACTGCGCTTTACCACCCAGCGGCTGCTGTGTAATGAGCGAGTAAGGTCCGATAGAACGGGCGTGCATTTTGTCGTCTACCAGGTGACCCAGCTTCAGCATGTACATGATACCCACGGTAGTCGGCTGGTCAAAACGCTCACCGGTCAGACCGTTGTACAGGTAAGTACGGCCAAATTCTGCCAGGCCGGCTTCTTTCAGCTCGGCATCCACTTCTGCACTTGAAGCACCGTCAAAGATGGGAGTAGCATACTTGCGGCCCAGCTTTTTACCGGCCCAGCCAAGACATACCTCGTACAGCTGCCCGATGTTCATCCGGGAAGGTACCCCCAGTGGGTTCAGCACGATGTCCATGGTGCTACCGTCTTCCAGGAACGGCATGTCTTCGTCTCTTACGATCCGGGCTACCACCCCTTTGTTACCGTGACGACCCGCCATCTTATCACCCACTTTCAGCTTACGCTTCTTGGCGATATACACTTTGGCCAGCTTCACGATACCGGCAGGCAGCTCATCGCCCACTTCCAGTACAAATTTCTCTCTCTTGAAAACCCCGATGATTTCAGAACGACGGGTGAGGTAGTTTTTCACCAGAGATACCAGCATGCTGTTGGTCTCCGCATCATTGGTCCAGCCTTCCAGGATGATATCGCCAAGCAGGTTGGCTTCTTCCGGTACGTTATAGGTACTTTCGTCCACAAACGGGTTCTTGTCCGGGAAAAGGTTATTCGAGATATTGGATTTGTTGAACTTCACTCCTTTCGAGATCAGCTCTTCACCAAACTTATGTTTTACACCGTTCGATGTTTTACCATCGAGAAGCGTCACCATCTTGTCGATCATCACTTCTTTCAGCGCAGAAAGATCTTTACTGTGCTTCACCATCAGGCGCTTCACTTCTTCCTTGTGCTTCACTCTTTCTTCTTTCGAAGGACGGGAGAACAGCTTGGTGTCAATGATTACCCCTCTTAACGACGGCGGTGCTTTTTTGGAAGCATCTTTCACATCACCGGCTTTGTCACCGAAGATGGCCCGCAGCAGCTTTTCTTCCGGCGTAGGATCGGATTCTCCTTTAGGTGTGATCTTACCGATCAGGATGTCGCCTTCCTTGATGTGGGTACCGGTTCTTACGATACCGTTCTCATCCAGGTTTTTCACGGCTTCTTCCGATACGTTCGGGATTTCAGAGGTCAGCTCTTCTTCCCCGCGCTTGGTATCGCGAACTTCCAGGTCAAACTCCTCAATGTGGATAGACGTAAAGATATCTTCGCGTACCACACGCTCAGAGATCACGATGGCATCCTCAAAGTTATATCCCTGCCATGGCATGAAGGCCACCTGCAGGTTACGTCCCAGGGCCAGCTCGCCACCTTGTGTAGCGTAACCTTCCACCAGGATCTGTCCTTTTTTCACACGCTGTCCTTTCAGAACAATCGGGCGCAGGTTAATGCAGGTATCCTGGTTGGTTCTGCGGAACTTGATCAGGTTATAGGTGGTGAAGTTGGTATCAAAGCTTACCAGCTTCTGGTTGTCTGTCCAGTCGTAGTTCACCACGATCTTCTCGGCATCCACGTAGTCGATCACCCCGTCTCCTTCGGCCACGATCAGCGTTCTGGAATCACGGGCCAGCTTACCTTCCAGCCCGGTACCTACAATAGGCGCTTCGGGGCGCAGCAGAGGCACGGCCTGGCGCTGCATGTTTGATCCCATCAGGGCCCGGTTGGCATCATCGTGCTCCAGGAACGGAATCATGGAAGCGGCAATGGATACGATCTGGTTAGGAGCAATATCCATATATTCGATCTCATCCGGCGCCTTCATCGGGAAGTCGCCTTCGTAACGGCATTTCAGCAGGTCTACGGTGAAGGTTCCGTTATCTTTCACGTCAGCAGTAGCCATGGCAATGTTCTTGCCGTCTTCTTCTTCCGCGGTCAGGTATTCGATGTCGCCGGTCAGCTTACCGTTTTCAATTTTATTGTACGGTGTTTCGATAAAGCCCATCGAGTTGATCTTCGCATAGGTACACAGCGAGGAAATCAGACCGATGTTCGGACCTTCAGGTGTTTCAATGGTACACAGACGACCGTAGTGGGTGTAGTGAACGTCACGCACCTCAAAACCGGCTCTCTCGCGGGAAAGACCGCCGGGTCCCAGGGCCGAAAGACGACGCTTGTGCGTGATCTCTGCCAGCGGGTTGGTCTGGTCCATGAACTGCGAAAGCTGGTTGGTTCCGAAGAACGAGTTGATCACCGAAGACAGCGTACGGGCGTTGATGAGGTCTACCGGCTTGAAGTCTTCGTTATCGCGAACGTTCATTCTTTCTTTGATGGTCCGGGCCATACGGGCCAGACCCACGCCGAACTGGCCGGAGAGCTGCTCGCCTACGGTACGCACACGACGGTTCGACAGGTGGTCAATATCATCCACCACAGCCTTGGAGTTGATCAGCCCGATCAGGTACTTCACGATAGAGATAATGTCTTCTTTCGAAAGTACGCGGGTTTCGAGCGGCGTATCCAGGTTCAGCTTGGTGTTCACCCGGTAACGGCCCACTTCTCCGAGGTCATAACGCTTATCGGAGAAGAACAGCCCCTGGATGATCTCCCGTGCGGTAGCTTCATCCGGCGCCTCGGTGTTACGAAGCTGACGGTAGATCTGCTCTACGGCTTCTTTTTCCGAGTTAGAGCTGTCTTTCTGCAGCGTGTTATAGATAATGTTGTATTCGGATACGTTGGCGTCTTCCCGGTGAAGAATTACCGATTTCAATTCGGTTTCGAGAATCAGCTCAATATCATTTTCCGTAATCAGGGAATCTCTTTCCAGCAGTACTTCGTTCCGGTCAATGGATACTACCTCGCCGGTATCTTCGTCCACGAAGTCTTCCGTCCAGGTTTTCAGCACCCTTGCGGCCAGTCTTCTGCCCACTACCTTTTTCAGGTTTTCGCGGGTAGCCTGGATTTCTTCGGAAAGACCGAACAGGTCAAGGATTTCTTTATCGGTACCGAAACCAATAGAACGCAGCAGCGTGGTTACGGGGAATTTCTTCTTCCGGTCGATGTACGCATACATCACGTTATTGACGTCGGTAGAGAACTCGATCCAGGATCCTTTCATCGGGATCACCCGGGCCGAATAAAGCTTCGTGCCGTTGGTATGCTTGCTCATGGAGAAGAAAACACCCGGAGAACGGTGCAGCTGGGATACGATCACCCTTTCTGCTCCGTTGATCACGAAAGACCCCCTGGAGGTCATATAAGGAATGTTTCCTAAGAATACTTCCTGCTCTATAGTTTCGAAATCTTCATTGTCAGCGTCATTACAGGTCAGCTTCAATTTGGCTTTTAATGGCACTGAATACGTTAAACCTCTGTCGATACATTCATCTACAGAGTACTTGGGCTGGTCTATGGTGTAATCCACAAACTCAAGCACATAGTTCTCGCGCGAGTCGGCAATCGGGAAGTTATCCATAAAGGTCTGATACAGGCCTTCTGCCCTGCGGCTTTCAGCGGGTGTATCGATCTGGAAAAACTCGGTGAATGATTGCAACTGGATATCCAGGAAATCGGGATATTCCAACGCGGGCTGAACACTTGCAAAGGACTTCCTTCCGGTTTCTGTCAATTTCAAGGTTTTAAATTGTTTTAAGTGATTAAAGAACTTGTCGGCAGTCAGAAACTACCCGAAAAAAATCGCAGTGAGGACCCCTTTTCATCTGCCCCTACGAAAGGCGGAAGTGTCTCGGGCAAGTCAGTGAAAGTGAAAAGTGAACAGTTACTGGTAAACAACTAAAACGGTGAACAGTTTGCTGCTGACTCTGAAGTTGTTGGGTACGCTACCAGGCTGTTGTCTTCTTACTTTGCACCAAAAGAGTGCAAAATTAATAAAATTTTCGTAGATATGCAAATTATGGGCCTAAATTTCTAAACAGACACAGAATTTTTTCCTGCATCATCTTATAAACGTTTAAAAGGGGGTATTTCGCATTAAAATGGGATTAGAATATCAGCAGGGGGCATCTTTTTGTCTGAGCGGCCGGCAGAACAATGGCGGGGCCCTGGTTTACGGGATCAGCTTTTGATGCGCATATCGTAACAGAACTCCTGTACTTCCAGCAGCCGGAAGGCCTTTCCTGCGGCAGAAGGGTTCAGCAGGTAGTTGTATTCTGCAGGAATGACCACAGAAGGTACCCGGATCACGGAAATGTTATCGTGCAGGAGCCCGCTGCCCAGGTCTTTGGCAGAAAGCGGTGCAGGAACTGCCGCCCAGTCGGCCGGAAGCTCCCGGGGGTGATAAACAGACTGATCTTCTATTTCAAAAACCGCCAGGCTCAGGTGGCGGGGCACAAACGCCACATTTACATTGACCGAATATTCGAGCACGGCCAGCGAGGCGCTGCCAGCCGTATAAATACAAGGTACGTTGATGTGATTCCAGCGGCCGCCAAAAAGCCTGGCGCCTGTACCGGTGAGATCATGGGCGTATTCGGTTTTACTGATGCGGTAAACTTTCATAGATGAAACAGGCCCCGAAGGGGTCAAATGTTTATAGCCCGTGATATCATTACGTTTCCTATGCGACCCCTTCGGGGTCGAATGGGTCTTTTGTAATCCGTATGGCTATAAATATTCGAATCCTTCGGATTCCGGATTAGCTGTATAATTTTATATTCTTCCAAAATTTATCCATAGCCATCTGCCTGACACCGTTAATTAAAAGGTTAGTGAACGTTATGAATATACACCGTAGGCAATACGCCCGATGAGGCTCTTGACCTCTTCGCGACCGTAAAGGCTATCGGTGATGCTCAGCGGGGTAAGCCCGCCCAGGGCCTGGTTAGGGGCCTGCATCCATTGGTTAAAGGCTTCTGTGTCTTCAAATACCTCATACCCGTAGGCGTACAGGTCTGCCAGGGAGACGATCCTTTCACTCAGCGGCGTGTTAAACTTCTCCTCTCCTTTCTTATTAATGAGGGTGGCCCGGGTAACGGCCAAAGCCCCGGCCAGGTCATCATAACCCAGGGCGGTAGCTTTCTTGAACTGCTCCAGGTAGTTTTTAGACACCCCTTTTTTACTGATCTGCATCTTTTGCAGAGGTGTCATACCGCTCAGGGACAGCGGCCGGCCGGCGGCCATATACATGGTGGGGGCTTCACCCACGAAGCCACCGTATGGATCTGCAGAAGGGATGTTGTAGGGTTTAGGCGTTTTCATATGAGTATACTTTTTTACTTTTACATAAGCAAATTTATACTATTATTTTCGAATAATCAAATCATTCTCCTGTTTTTTTATTTTAGCTGTGAACTCACCCGTCATGGCTATCTCGTTTGCCTGAAATCAATTGCAGGATTACGACCACAAAAAAAGCACCGCCCTTCCGGACGGTGCCTTTTGTCTTCGCTAAGCGCCAATTATTTGATTTCCACTTCAGCACCGGCTTCTTCCAGTTGCTTTTTAAGGGCATCAGCCTCATCTTTAGCGATACCTTCTTTCAGAGGCTTCGGAGCTGAATCAACTACTTCTTTCGCTTCTTTCAGGCCAAGACCGGTCAGGTCTTTAACCAGTTTCACTACCTGAAGTTTGTTAGCACCACCTGATTTCAGGATCACATCAAATGAAGTTTTTTCTTCTGCAGCAGGAGCTTCCCCGCCAGCAGCAGGACCAGCTACCATTACTGCACCTGCAGCAGCAGGCTCGATACCGTACTCATCCTTAAGGATAGCAGCCAGTTCATTTACTTCTTTAACTGTTAAGTTTACTAATTGCTCGGCGAACGCTTTAATATCTGCCATTTTTATAAAAATTTAGATAGTTTAAAATGAATAAATTGGGGCTTACCCCGGTTAAAAAATTAATTTCAGGCGGCTTCTTTCTCTGAAAGAGTTTTAAGAATACCTGCCAGGTTTTGACCACCGCTCTGCAATGCACCCAGTACATTTTTCGCAGGAGACTGCAGCAGTCCGATTACTTCGCCAACCATTTCGGCTTTCGACTTCAGTTTCGAGAGGGCTTCCAGCTGGTCGTGACCAATAAACAGCCCGCCGTCTACCGACGCTCCTTTCAGCTTAATCGACTCTTTGTTGTCCTTCAGGAACTCTTTGATCAGGGTAGCTGCTGCCTTTCCGCTTTCCGGATGGAACATGATCCCTGAGAATCCTTTCAGAACCGACTCGTTGAACGACGTGTAATCTGTGTCGAGGCTTGCAAGAGCTTTCTCAATCAGCGTATTTTTTACTACCACATACTCTATACCGTTTTCAAAACACTTGCGTCTTAACTGGTTGGTTTTGGCCACCGAAAGACCGCTAGCGTCTGTAATATAGAAGTAAGGGTTGGCAGCAAACTTTTCGCTCAGCTCCTGAATGATAAGTGCTTTCTCTTCTCTTGTCATGATTACAGTCCTATAATTGTTGATTTATCAATCTGAATACCAGGACTCATTGTACTGGACAATGAAATACCCTTTACGTACGTACCTTTCGCCGATGAAGGCTTAAGTTTGATCAAAGTCTGAACCAGCTCGTTAGCATTTTCAGCGATTTTCTTGGCATCGAAAGATACTTTACCGATACCGGCGTGAATGATCCCCGTTTTATCTACTTTAAAGTCGATTTTACCGGCTTTCACTTCCTGCACCGCTTTTGCCACGTCAAGCGTTACTGTTCCTGACTTAGGGTTAGGCATCAGACCACGGGGGCCCAGTACTTTACCCAGTCTACCCAGCTTCGCCATTACGGTAGGCATGGTAATGATCACGTCAATGTCGGTCCATCCTTCTTTTTCGATCTTCTGAATGTAATCGTCCAGACCTACGTGGTCAGCACCTGCTGCTTTGGCTTCTTCGGCTTTATCAGGCGTACAAAGTACGAGTACTCTTACCTGCTTACCGGTACCGTGCGGCAATGCTACAACACCACGAACCATCTGGTCCGCTTTACGGGGGTCTACACCTAATCTTACGTCGATATCAATCGAAGCGTCAAATTTGGTATACGAGATTTGTTTCAGAATACCTGCGGCTTCTTCCAGGCTGTACGATTTCTCGCTGTCAAACTTGGTAAGGGCCTCTTTTCTTTTTTTGCTTATTCTAGCCATAAATTTGGTAATTAACGTTCCGATTCAAGACCGAAACTCCCATTGATTTGTTTAAATTAAAACGGCCTGTCTCCTGTAATGTTCAGACCCATGTTATTGGCTGTACCTTCTACCATTCTCATGGCAGCCTCAACGGTAAAGCAGTTCAGGTCAGGCATTTTGGTTTCGGCAATTGTTTTTACCTGGTCCCAGCTAACCGAACCTACCTTGTTCCGGTTAGGCTGGTCTGATCCTTTCTTTGCTTTTGATGCATCCAATAAAAGTACTGCAGTAGGAGGGGTTTTGATAACGAAATCAAATGATTTGTCTGTGTAGTATGTAATCAACACAGGAACCACCTGTCCCATTTTATCCTGGGTTCTGGCATTAAACTGCTTGCAGAACTCCATGATGTTAATACCCTTAGAACCTAAAGCAGGACCGATAGGAGGTGCAGGGTTTGCCTGTCCGCCTTTGGCCTGAAGTTTTAAGTAGCCTGCGATTTCTTTCGCCATTTTTCTTGAAATTTTAAGATTTGAGAAATACGAACTAACGAACTCAGTCCCGCGCAGGCCCTTCCTAAGTCACAATCAGAAAGCGTCATCAGGATGATCATTCGATTCTCCAAAGTTTATCCTGCACTCTCAGGGGAAGCGTAACCTGCTGAAAACAGGTCAAGAGGACAAGAAAAACTTCGCCAAAGCAGACTCATCGCCTAAAATGGACTGCAAAGGTAGGGAGTTACTTTTTTATAAACAAATGATTTTGAGAAATTTATTATGGACTTACCCTTTCGGATAATAGTACTCTTGTTTTTTGCTAATCTCTTTAAGGATGTCTTTTACATTCTCTTCTATTTCCGGCGGCATTTTGATCGTATTTTTATCATTTAATAGATATAGCACAGTATAAAACAGGGGTTTGTACTTTTCTTTGGCTTCTGTATTACCCTCAAAGTACTCATGGACAAGCACGCTTTGATGGTGAACTAGTAAATGAACCAGTATATAATGAGAAATCCATTGGTCTTGAAGTTCATTATATTTTTCTTTGAACTGTTCTATTTTCCCGAGATACAAATAATAAACTAAAATATCATCTTTAAAAATGGAAACATCATAGCTGTCTAAGTGCTTTTGTAATGACATAGTATCATTTATCATGTAATAAAACTTAGCTAGATTGTCCAAAGCATCTATATCCCCTTTCTCGATAGCCTTCAAAAAATATTTCTCACATAAATTGCATTCCCCTTGGACATAATAGTGAATCGCTAGATTATTTAATGCTTTCACCTCTCCTTTATTAATAGCTAATAGATAATACTTTTCTGTTAAATCGTATTCCCCTAGTTCACTGTAAAGATTAGCCAAATTAAACAAAGCCTGCACATCACCTTTTTCGATGGCAGACAGATAATACTTTTCTGATAAATCATACTTCCCTTGGGCATAATAAAGAACCGCCAAATTAAATAACCCCTTTATCTCTCCTTTTTCAATCGTTGATAAAAAATATTTTTCTGACAAGTCAAATTTCCCTTGTTCTCTGTAAAGAATAGCAAGGTTATTTACAGCACCTACATGCCCTATTTCAATGGCTAATAGGTAATATTTTTGTGATACATCAAATTGTTCTTGATTAAAATAACAATTACCTAACAAAAAAAACTTTTCGCCTTCATCAATGTCTGATATTTTTAACAATTCTATCGCTCTCTCATAATCTTTATTTTCAAAGGCAATTCCAATACTTTTGTCAAAATCTTCAAAGATAATTGCCAAATCTTCGTTCGTGATTTTAGCCTCGTATTTTCTTAACCCCAATACCAAATCCTGCTTGCTTTCTGATTCTATTACTTTGCTTTTGAGTAAGGCATAGCCTAAAGACTCTGCAAAGTCAGAGTTCAATTGCTTTTTTAACAACAAACCCGAAAACTCTTTTGTCAGCCCTTCCAGTTCTGTTTTATCATACCAGCTTTCCAGAAAACTACATAAAGCTTTAGCCTCATATCTCTGTTGTAGCCCTCCTTGGGTCATGTTTAACCAAAGGTTAAAAAATCGTTCTTCTAGTCTATAATACAGGTTTTTAGTTTCACCTTTTATTTTCTCCACAAACCTAAGACCTACCAGTTGATTTAAAATGGCAGAAATAAGTTTGCTTTCCATTTTACATTTATCCACCAATTCTTCTACGGAAGCCGCATCCCAATTGAAGGCTAACTCGGTTACCACTTTCCTTTGAGAAGGAGATAAACCCGATAACCTTTCCTGATAAATTGGTGTAGCATTGTCCACTACTCTCTGTAAATATTGATAGCCGTTTTGTTCTTTTCTATCCAGAAGCATATCGATAAAAATAAGCATAGTGCGGGGTAACCCGTCTGTTAGCATACGAATACTTTGTATTTTGCCCGGATATAGTTTCAGGTAGTCTTTTATTTCAGAAAGCCCTTTTTTTTCACTCCAAAACTGTAAAAGCAATTCTATTTCGGGAAGAGACAGGGGTTCCAGCCTTTTAATAGTAAAATACTCATAAAACGGCATGTCGTATCGCCAAAAATGTTCTGACATTACCGTACTACCACCTATAATCCTGATTTCTTTGAAGTTCATGAGCAACTCTCTAAACAGAGCCACATCTTCTCCGATATTATCAAAAATACGGTCAATATTATCTATTAAAAGAATCAGCCTTTTGTTCCGGCTTCTTAATGCGTTTATGATAAGCGCGTGCAGGTCTTTACTATAGGTTTTCAGATTTTCTTTATATAGCCGAAAATCCGGCTCTTGTATAGAGTAGCCTTGTGAGTTGAGGTCACGGATAACATAGTCCCAAAGGTCAAAAAAGCGGTAAACCCCCGACTGCTCCTCACTGAGGTTTACTACCTCATAGCGCAAAGAAAGTGAGTCGCTATGAAGAATACCCGCCTGAATACGTCTTAACAACGTGGACTTTCCACTTCCTCTCCTCCCTACAAAAACCAAGTGCGAAAACGAATCTCCTTCTTTCGCAGATTGGATAGAATTGATTGTATCTTCATATTCTTTTTTACGGACTATAAAGTTTTCAACCACTTCGTCCATCGACTGGTTAGCATTTTGATATCTGATCACGTAATCTTTCATAGTAATTTCGGGTGTCTGTTTTTCCACCAATCTCTTAGTAACGGGGAATTAAATCTGTATCTTCCGCCTTCTTCAAAAAGATAGCCGTCTGCTACAAGTATATCATCCAGGTCTTTTTTAAACTCTAAGTCGTTTTGATGCTTTTTCGAAATATTAAAAATCTCCTGGATGGTTAACGTGTTTTGATAAGCACATTCTCTCAATACCTCCAGTAAAAAGGGATATTTTTCCGGGAAATACTTCGATAACCTGGAATCCCAATCGGTAAAACGTTCGTTTTTTTGCAAAAGCCTGCTATACGCTTTATCTATTGTACGACTATCCAGGTGCGGGATTTCATCTTCTTCTAAAAGTTCATCGCACTCCTCCACCAATAATTGAATAAAATAAGGAATATGATGTCCCATTTTGTTTAACAAGTAGGCCTCAGCCTGCGCATCCACCTGCATGGTGGCACCTTTAGTAAGTTGCCTCAAAAGCTCTTTTGCCTCTTGGTCATTTAATGCATAGAGATATTCTTTATGCAGATTATTGACCCTATCATCTCTCCCGGTGATTTTCTTAACAATGTGAGAAAGCCCCACGGACCCTAATAGCACCAAAATAAAATTCCTCTTAAATTTTTCATCGTCCAAAGACCTTATATCTGCCAGGAGCTTTTCTGCTGCGGCTTCTCCCTCATGCTTAAATATATTCCAAACCACATCGGGAAACTCATCCAGAAACAAAACCACCTTTACTTCGGTCTCCTTTACTTTTTCCAGCAGGTTGAAAAATTGTTCTCTATAATCAATCTCTACCGTATCAATAGAAACTCCGTCTTTAGATACTTTCGTGATTTTGATTCCCTTCACAAACTCCCTCAACGAACTTGTTGTTTTTGAATAAATATCCAGAGACTCTTTAATCATATCGCACATTCTTTTATAAAAAATGGGGATAGAGTTATCGGATTGGATATTCTGCCATATACATGCATAACCTTCAGGAGCTGTACGAGCCATTTCGATTACGATCGAACTTTTGCCCACTCTTCTTGGGGCCAGAAAAAGCACATGGTGATTATCCATGATTTTCCGCCATATTCTCCTTTCTACTTTATCTCTTTTGAAGTATTTCGAGCCCTCTGCTGTAGGCCCGGTAATTGTGTTTGCTCTTTTCCAGCTCATCTTTGACAAGGATTTTATTGTCAAAGGTAAAAAACAATGTTTTCATTGTCAAACTGTGTTGACAATATTTTTGTTGTCTGTGATTTATTGAAGTTATTATACTAAGAAAAGTCAGTTTCTCTCCTGTGTATTATCATATTTCTTCCCTGAAAATAGCTATTTCTTTGCAGCGTACAAATCTCAGAGAAACATGAAAGAATTAGAAAACAAAGTAGCCATCATTACCGGCGCCGGTTCGGGCATCGGGAAGAGCACCGCGCTGCTGTTTGCCCGCAACGGAGCAAAGCTGGTTTTAACCGACATCAATGAAGATCACCTGGTGCAGGTGGTGGGAGAGGTGAAGGCGCTGGGGGCAGAAGCCGTGGGTGTAACGGCCGATTCGTCTAAGGCCGAAGATAACAAAGAGATTGCCGATATTGCCCTGGAGGTCTACGGCCGGTTGGATATTGCCGTGAACAACGCCGGCATTGGCGGAGCAATAGCCACAGTAGGTGAGTACGATGTACAGGAATGGCAAAAGGTGATCAATATTAACCTGAACGGCGTATTTTACGGTATGCGCTACCAGATACCCGCTATTGAAAAAACTTCCGGGAAGGGCTCGATCATTAACGTGGCTTCAATTTTGGGATCGGTGGGTTTCGCCCATAGCGCCGCTTACGTGGCGGCCAAGCACGGTGTGGTGGGCCTGACCAAAACAGCGGCTATTGAGTATTCGGCCAAAGGCATACGCATCAATTCAGTAGGGCCCGGATTTATAAAAACCCCCTTGGTACAAAGCGCATTGCCGCAGGAGGCCCTCGACGGACTGGTAGCCCTGCACCCCATCGGTCGACTGGGTGAACCCGAAGAAGTGGCCGAGGTGTTCCTCTTCCTGGCCAGCGAACGATCTTCTTTCGTCACAGGCAGCTATTACACCGT
The DNA here is from genome assembly GCF_040829825.2 of Leadbetterella sp. DM7. Lineage (NCBI taxonomy): Bacteria > Pseudomonadati > Bacteroidota > Cytophagia > Cytophagales > Leadbetterellaceae > Leadbetterella > Leadbetterella sp. DM7. The sequence goes on from NZ_JBFOLH020000006.1 coordinate 177,797, forward strand.
CGACGGCGGCTACACCAGCTTATAACGGGGCTTAAAGGGTACCAACGGCTGTGTTGTTTTCGGAATTCGGCCTTAGTCACATTCTTCCATTTAATCACTTGGGCTTCGACGGGGCCGCCCAGCCAGGCTGAGCCTGACAAGGGGGCTCCTTCGTGCCCTTATCTACGGTATCGCCGTTTCGCCCAGGAGAATTCTCGGGCGTAAACGCAGCCCGAAGTTACCGTCGGTTTTGTTGCGGATAAATTCTACCGCCTCGTCTATGGAGTCGGTTACCAGGAAAAGATCGGGGTCTTTCAGGGAGATGGTCTTTTCCCTAACCATCATCCGAACATGCTCAATGATGTGATGATGGTATTCCGAACCGAACACCACTACCGGAAACTGCTCAATTTTCCCGGTCTGGATGAGGGTCAGCGCCTCAAAGAATTCATCCAGGGTACCGAAGCCGCCTGCGCAAATGATAAAGGCATACGAATATTTGATCAGCAGGGTTTTCCTGACAAAGAAATATTTGAAATCCACATATTTGTCCAGGTAGGGGTTGGCCCGCTGCTCGTGCGGCAGCTCGATGTTGCATGCCACAGATGCACCACCGGCATCTTTGGCCCCGCGGTTGGCGGCCTCCATGATGCCGGGCCCGCCGCCTGTCATGATGGTGAAGCCAAGGGTAGAGACCTTGGCTGCCAGCTGGCGGGCTTCCTGGTAGTGAATGTTGTTTTCGTCAAAACGGGCCGAACCGAAAACCGTAACGCAGGGCCCTACAAAGTGCAGGGTTCTGAACCCCCTGATAAATTCCACGAATACGTCTAGCGCGTACCGGAACTCTTTCCATCGGGCCCGCGGGCCTTCCAAAAATCGTGTTTCTGAATTGTTGATCATAGTATTGAACCTGTATATCCTGTTAAAGGGGCAAGATAGAAAACCTGCCCAAATGAAGAAAGAAATCTTCTAATTCATTCACAAAGGTAATTTTGTTCTGTCACTCCTGTTCAATACTGCGGCAAAAAACTACCTTTATACTTTGAAACACCTATCACTTTACCATGAAGTTATTTTTCTGTATCCTGTTTTCATTTGCTGCAGGCCCGTGGGCCCTGGCGCAGAAAAACGCTGAAACCGTAAAAATCACGTATGCCCGGATATTCAACGATCAGCCTGCCGATGACCGGAACGCTACTGTGGTTTTTGCCCGTAACAACGCTACATTGATCACTACAGAAAATATTCTCCGGGGCACGGCGCCTTTCCCGGCAGAGCAAACGTTTTTTAACCCTGAAAACCGGAAGCTTATCTATTTCTCCTACCTGTCAGACAGCCAGGCCCTGTCGGCCGAAGATACCCTCAGCGCCCGGTATGAATTGTTACCCGATAGGCGGGAAATCCTGGGCTATTCCTGCCGGAAAGCCAAAACCGTTATTAACTCAAATACCATTGAAATCTGGTACACTACTGCGCTGCCGTACTACGCCGCACCTTCTGCCTTAGGCATTGACCTGGGAACGGTGCTGGAAACCATACGCAACGGGAATACGATAGTCCGGGCACAAAAAATCGAGAAAAATGCCGCTTTTCCTAAAATAATAGCCGCAGAAAATTATGACCTCCTCTCCTATCGCGACCTGATCTGGAAAAGCCGTTTTACCACCATCCCGGTTTTTGATCATGAGCTGATCAACTGGAACGAAGAAACCCGGTCTAAAGAAGGTGTGCTGCGTTTTGCGAACGGAACGCTTATTGTTAAAAAGGTGAAGTTCCCGGAAATAGGAGACCGGCAACAGGTGTTTGTGGAGTTGAAGCAGCGTTCAAACGGTGACGCCTATGACCGAACCGGCTCCGTATTTGTGATCCCGGAAGGCCGGGAAAAGAATTTTTTTGACGGGCTCAGGGATGGGATCCGGACCCTGCCCCTGCTGAAGGATACTTCGGGGGCTGAGTACCAGGGCATGACCCTTACTGAAAACTACCTGCCGAACATAGAGCTGATGCGGTTTTTTACTTCTTTCGGCATCCACCATTTTAATTACAATACGATCAAAGGGAAGGAATGGCTTGAATTTACGCCTTTTCGCCAGGAAATATCCGATTTGCGAAGCGAGCTAAGCAATAAGGAAGTGTATGTAGGTACGTATATCGGCAATTACGATAAAGGCGGCCACGAGGTGAGCCTGGAAATTACGGTGCATAACGGAAGCTCGCCTTACGGGAATTTCAATTATGCGCTGCCGGTATTCAATACCGTTAATGTGATGGAAATGGGCGGGCAGAATTACGCTACTTTTTTTGCGGATGAAAAAGGTCTCCGGGTTGAATTTACCCTGGATCGCGATTTGAAAGATGCCAAACTGCGTTACATCACCACCGGCCACGGTGGCTGGGGAAACGGTGATGAGTTTGTGCCGAAGGTCAACCGGATCTTCCTGGATAACCTGCAGGTGCACAGCTTTACACCCTGGCGGCAGGACTGCGGCTCTTACCGGCTATCCAACCCGGTATCGGGAAATTTTGCTTCGGGGCTTTCTTCTTCCGATCTGAGCCGCTCCAACTGGTGCCCGGCTACAGTAACCAACCCGGTGTTCATTGACCTGGGTGATCTGAAGGCCGGTAAGCACAGCATCCGGGTGAAGATTCCGCAGGGCCCGAGAGAAGGAAGCAGCTTCAGCTTCTGGAATGTGAGCGGGGTGCTGCTGGGGCGGCAGTGATGAATAGTTTTCAAATCTACCCCATCCATCAAACCGCCCTCCTTTTTTTGCAAATGTGCCCCTCTTCCGGCATATTTACAGTATCATTTCTGCCCGTTTATGCGATTCATTTTTGCCGGACTCTGCCTCCTTCTCTCTTTTCCTGCCTCCGCGCAGCAGAAGAAACCCAATATTGTTCTTATCCTGGCCGATGACCTCGGAATCGGCGATATCGGCACGTACGGACAGAAGATCATCCAAACACCGAACATCGACCGGCTGGCTGCAGGCGGCTTAAAGTTCACGCAGTTTTATTCGGGTACTTCGGTGTGTGCACCATCGCGTTCGGCCCTGCTGACGGGCCAGCATACCGGGCACACGTATATACGGGGCAATAAGGAGATCATGCCGGAGGGCCAGGAACCGCTGGCTGATTCCGTTCAGACACTGGCTATGCTTTTGAAAAGCGCCGGTTACACCACCGGTGCTTTCGGGAAATGGGGGCTAGGAATGACGGGCACCACGGGTGACCCTAACCGCAAAGGATTTGATGAGTTTTTCGGGTACAACTGCCAGCGGCAGTCGCATCGGTACTACCCTACCCATCTCTGGCACAATAACCGGGAAGTGCCACTGGAAGGCAACGACCTGACCAATAAGGTTCTCTATGCCCCGGCGCTGATCCAGGAAAAAACGCTGGAATTTGTGGAAAAGAACCAAAACAAACCTTTTTTCCTGTTTATTCCAACCGTTCTGCCCCATGCAGAGCTGACCGGGCCGGAAGATGAATTTTACCGCAAGTATGAGAATCGCTTTGAGGAAACCGTGTACAAGGGGAACGATTACGGGCCAGAGGCCACCGTACCGGGGTACGCTTCCGTTCCGAAGCCACGCGCTACGTATGCGGCTATGGTAGAGCGAATGGATCATTATGTAGGAGAAGTGGTACAGAAGCTAACGGAGCTGAACCTGCTGGACAATACGCTCATTATTTTCACCAGTGATAACGGTGCGCATTCGGAAGGCGGGGCTGATCCGGCCTTTTTTAACAGCACGGCCGGTTTCCGCGGCCAGAAAAGAGACCTGTATGAGGGCGGTGTGCGGGCTCCTTTCATTGCACACTGGCCGAAGCAAATCCGGCAGGCACGCGTAACTGACCACATTGCGGCTTTCTGGGATCTCCTCCCCACTTTTACCGACCTGGCCAGGGCTCCTTCAGCCCGTTATACCGACGGGCTTTCGCTTCTGCCCACGCTTACCGGGAAAGGCCGCCAGGCCCGCCATACGTACCTGTACTGGGAGTTTCACGAAGGCGGCGGACGGCAGGCCGTGCGCTCCGGGAAATGGAAACTGGTGAAGCTCCAGGTCAAAACTACTGAAAAAACCACTTACGAGTTATACAACCTGGAAACAGATCCCGGTGAAACGCGAAACCTGATAAACAAAAAGAGCTCTGTGTACAAAAAGCTTCAGAAATATATAGAAGAAGCGCACGCCGAAAGTACTCTTTTCCCTCTTTACCTGATGGAAGGCCGATGATTTGTCTTTCAGAACGGCATACTTGTACAAGTATCCCCTGGAACTATCCACGCCCGCTGCTTTCCGGACCTATGTGAATACGGTTGAAAAAGATACTTCGCGGTACGTGATCTGGTACGCGCAGGAGACGTATAAGCAAATCCGGGCCAAAGTCAAATAGTACAGGCAGATGACACAGCTTATAATCTGCGTCATCTGCGCCCTGAAAAATCAAAATACGTACTTCGTAGACAGGAAATGCGAGCTGTGCCCTTCTACGATCCAGTTGAAAATAGCTTTATTCACCTCCGTATCTTTGGTGGCTACTACGGTACGGATGGAGAAGGCGCGTAGCGCGTCTTCCACCGAGAGGGTTCCTTCGGCCGAATCCTTGCGCCCGGTGAACGGGAAAGTGTCCGGTCCGCGCTGGCACTGGGCATTGATGTTCACCCGGCTGACCTGGTTCACCAGCGGGTCAATCAGGTTGGCAATCTGGTCCGGGTTAGAGCCGAAAATGCTCACCTGCTGGCCGTGAGAAGAGTCAATGATATATTGAATGGGCTCTTCCATATCATCAAAGGGCACTATGGGGATCAACGGGCCAAACTGCTCCTCGCTGTACACTTTCATTTTGCTGTTTACCGGGTAAAGCACCGCCGGGTAAACGAAAGAGTTGACGGTGGTTCCGCCACCTTTGTTCATCACTTCCGCCCCGTTAGCCCGGGCATCGCGGATGCATTCGGCCAGGTAGGCCGGCTTTCCGGGTTCCGGAAGGGGCGTCAGCTGCACGCCGGCATCCCACGGCATGCCGTATTTCAGTTTTTCCAGCTCTTCCGTAAACAGGTTCAGGAAGCGCTTCGCGATGGAACGGTGCACCCAGATGATCTTAATGGCCGTACAGCGCTGGCCGTTGAAAGAAAGCGACCCCAGGATACATTCTTTCACCGCCAGTTCCACATCGGCGTTTTTGAGTACAATCCCCGCATTTTTGGCATCCAGCCCCAGCACGGCACGCAGGCGGTTCAGCTTAGGATGCATCTTTTTCAGGTCACTGGCCACTTTACTGGAACCGATCAATGTGAGCACATTGATCTTACCGGTATGCATCAGCGGAGGCACCACGTTAGCGCCCCTTCCGTAAATGGTATTCACCACGCCTTTCGGAAAACACTCCCTGAAGGCTTCCAGCATAGGATAATGCAGGAGCGTACCGTGCTTGGGCGGCTTGAAGAGAATGGTATTGCCCATGAGAATGGCCGGAATCAGCATGGTGTAGGTTTCGTTTAACGGGTAGTTGAACGGGCCCATGCACAGCACCACACCGAAGGGCGAGCGACGGATCTGCCCGATGATCCCCTGCTCTATTTTAAAGCGCGAGGAATTACGGTCAATATCTTTGAGACAGTCAATGGTATCGTAAATATATTCTACCGTACGGTCAAATTCTTTTATGGAATCGCCCAGCGACTTACCGATCTCGTACATCAGAAGGGTGACGATCTGCGATTTCTTTTCCAGCATTTTCCGTACAAAATTCTCCATGCAGGTGATTCTTTCGCTCACGCTCATGGTGGGCCATTCGCCCCGGCCGTTATCGTAGGCTTTCAGGGCTGCCTCCAGCGCTTCCATGGCTTCTTTTTCCGTAGCAATGGGGTAGCTTCCGATCAGGAGGCTTTCAAAAGAATCGCCTTTTTTAACATAAATAGGGGAATGGACTTCCTGGACGGGGCCTGACCACTGAATCATCTGTCCTCCCATCAGGTATTCTTTCTGATGCAGGGGTTCCAGCTGAAACTGTTCGGGTATCCTGCCGTCTTCCGGGAAAATATCCGCAATTTTTTCTTCCAAAGATTTCATCGTTAAAGAGGTTCGGTTTAATAATTCAGGGGCGAATATATAATAAAGCAACGTGTAAATAACACCTATACAACTAAATTTTATTCTGCAAATCACTAAAATACAGAATATTTATTTAGTCATTTATTCGATTTTATATATAAATATGTCGAAAAACTAAATAAAATATAGTCCGGTATCGTTTGCGGAGGTCAAAAACAAAACGTTATCCCAGCCTGTAAATAAAAATCCGGCTACCGATATATTTTCATTATTGCGCCTGCATTTTTATCTTTCGCCATCAAATCAAGTACAAATGACGAAACCCGCCGCCCTTATCCTGTTTCTGGTATTAAGCCTTCCATCGTTTGCCCAGGAGATAGAAATACCCCGTCTCAAAAAACATATTTATTACCTGGCCGATGATAAAATGAAGGGCCGCGGCACGGGAAGCAAAGAAGCGGATAAAGCCGCAAAGTATGTTCAGAAGGCATTTAAATCTTACGGCCTGAAGCCCCTGGGTACACAGGGGTATTACCAGGATTTCGAAGCGAAGGTCAGGCGGGTGGTGGTTCAGGATAGTATCCGGCCATCGCGTAATGTGATCGGATTCCTGGATAACGGGGCAGATAAAACCGTTATCATCGGCGCACATTACGATCACCTGGGAGAAGGAAAGCAAGGTAGTTCAAAAGATTCTACCGGTTACGGCCGGATTCATAACGGAGCCGACGACAATGCTTCAGGCGTAGCGGGCCTGTTGGAGCTGGCCCGGGTTTTTTCTCAAAATAAGGCAAAGGAGCCGGTGAATTTTCTTTTCATTGCTTTCGGGGCAGAAGAGCTTGGGCTGGTGGGCTCGCGTTATTTTGCCGCCCACCCTACCCTTCCGCTGAGCACCGTACATTTTATGCTGAATATGGATATGATCGGACGGTTCAATCCAGATAACGGCGTGGCGATCATCGGCTACGGAACGGCTCCCGAGTTTGAAACCATTTTTAAGCAGATCGATACGTCGCGGCACATCCGTCATTATACCGGCTACGAAGGCCGGGGCGGGTCAGACCAGACTTCTTTTTACGAGAAAGACATCCCGGTTTTGTTTTTCCATACCGGCGGGCACGACGATTACCATAAACCGGGTGATGATGCCCACAAGATCGATTACGTATCGCTGAAGGGAATCCTGGACCTGGAGAAAGAGGTGGTTGAACGGAGTTTCGGGATAGAAAAAATGCATTTCAGGAGTACGGATAAGCAGTAGATGATTGTTCCGGGAACGTGTCATTGCCATAAAAAAGGCTTGCGTAATGCATACGCAAGCCTTTTTTGTGTATTAAAACTCCGGCTTATAACTTTCTCTTACCCGGCTCTCCCACAGAGATCATGGCGCAACGGAAACCGATGGTTGCCGTAGAGGAATCCTGATCCAGGAAGCGACGTGTTCCCGGCGAAAGCCAGTACGCCACATCATTCCATGAACCGCCTTTGTATACCCTGACGCGGTTATCGATGAGGGAGTTATTGTTTTTAGAGTCATAGTTTTTCTCTTCATCCTGGTAGTCGCTTCTCCTGATCGGGTTAAGATCGTTGAAGTCACGGTAGGAGTTCGGACGGTACAGGTCATAGACCCATTCGTTCACGTTTCCTGCCATGTGGTACAGCCCGAAGTCGTTCGGGTAATATTCGTATACCGGAGCGGTGATCTGGTATTTGTCGTTCAGGCGTCCGGCCACACCGGCGTAGTCACCCCGGCCTCTTTTGTAGTTGGCCATCATTTCTCCTCTTGCTTTTCCTTTTGAACGTCTCATGGAAGAGCCGTCCCACGGATAAATACGGTTATCGTAGTTTTCATCCACCGTTTGCGTACCGATCGTTGCTTTGGCAGCGTATTCCCATTCGGCTTCAGTAGGCAGGCGGAAGTCAGGCAGGTTAATGCCGGTTTCTATCGGCACCCTTCCGGTTACTTTAGGCGCAGCTTCGGCGGTAGCGGCATCTTCTTTTTTCTTTTTGCCGAAAGAAAGTCCTTTCTTGCTGCCTTTGTCCCCGTATTTGGCATACATCTCGTTATTTACCACAGCTGATCTCCACTTGCAGTAGTCGTTGGCCTGCACCCATGACACCCCTACCACCGGGTAGCTTCTGAACCCGGGATAACGGAGATACTGGTCTACATACTGGTCGTTAAACGACATTTCATTGGCCCATACGGTAGTATCGGGAAGCGCCGATGCATAGAATTCACGGGTAGAGTCTTTGCTGATGGCGTACAGGTATTCCAGGTAATCGAGGTTGGAGATTTCCGTTTCGTCCATATAGAAAGACCCCACGGTAACGGTACGGTCAATATTGTCACGTGCATAGGTAACGTCTTCTTCCAGGGTACCCATCACAAAGCGGCCGCCTTCAATAAATACCATATTGGGACCTGCAGGCTGGCCTTTAAAGTCAGCAACCTTGAAGCCCTCGCCTTCTTTTTTGGCATACGCCGCACCGGTGGTCCGGCTTCTTTTACCCGGATCATTCGAAGATTTTTTACCGCTGCTGCACGAGGATGCAACAAAAAGAGTAAGTGCCAGGAAAGCTACACTTAAAGTTATTCTCTTCATTATAAATTATTTTTAATACACGAATTCGCAAAAATAAACCAAATATCTGAAACAAAAGCTGTCAGCTTTCAATATGCGCCCTGATCCTGTCAAATAAGGCATCTATCTGCTGAATGGCCTTCACTTCACTCACTTCGAAAACCAGGCGGTCTTTGACCTGTTTCAGGCCGGCCTGCTTCGGATACAATTTTATGAAATCAAGAATTTTGCCAAACTTATCGGTCTGGTAGTATTCCTGATGCTTTTCTGAAACGAAATAGCCTTTGAGTTTATTATTTTTCAGAACTAATTTTTCAAAACCGATAAATTCGGCTTTCCACCTGATTCTGACTATTTTAAATAACTCTTCCACCTCCTGTGGCAGCGGTCCGAAGCGGTCGGTCAGCGAAGACTGCAGGTTTTCCAGCTCTGCTTCGGTTTTCAGGGTATCAATGGTATTGTATACCGAAAGCCGTTCGGAGATGTTGCTGATGTACGTTTCCGGGATCAGGATCTGCAGGTCGGTTTCAATCTGGCAGTCTTCTATTTTATATACTTTCTGGCTCAGCTCTTCTTCAAACAGGCTGCGGAATTCGTTTTCTTTGAGCTCTGAAACGGCTTCATCCAGTATTTTGTGGTACATGTCATAGCCCAGGTCATTGATAAAGCCGCTTTGCTCCGAGCCCAGCAGGTTACCCGCTCCCCGGATGTCGAGGTCGCGCATAGCCACTTTAAAGCCGTCGCCCAGGTCTGAAAACTGCTCGATGGTCTGCATTCTCTTCCGGGCATCGGTGGTGAGCCCTGAGAGCGGCGGGGTCAGCAGGTAGCAAAAGGCTTTTTTGTTGGACCGCCCTACCCTGCCCCGCATCTGGTGCAGGTCAGAGAGGCCGAACATGTGGGCCTGGTTGATGATGATGGTATTGGCGTTGGGAATATCCAGGCCTGATTCAATGATGTTGGTAGAGATCAGGATGTTGGTTTCGTTTTCAATGAAACGGATCATTACTTTCTCCAGCTTCTCGCCCTCCATCTGGCCGTGGGCCACGCCTATCCGGGCTTCGGGCACCAGGCGATAGATAATATTAGCTATTGTATCGATATCACTTACCCGGTTATGGACAAAAAATACCTGTCCGCCCCTGCCCAGCTCGTAGCTGATGGCATCACGGATCAGCTCTTCTTTGAAGGTATCCACACGCGTTTCCACGGGCTGGCGGTTAGGCGGTGGTGTGGCAATCACCGAAAGGTCACGCGCGCCCATGAGCGAGAAGTGCAGCGTACGCGGAATAGGCGTGGCCGTAAGCGTCAGCACATCCACATTCAGCTTCAGCTCTTTGATCCGGTCTTTGGCCTTCACCCCGAATTTCTGCTCTTCGTCAATGATCAGCAGGCCCAGGTCTTTGAATACCAGCGATTTGCTCAGCAGCTTCTGGGTTCCGATCAGGATATCTGTTTTGCCTTCTTTTACTTCTTTGAGGGTTTGGGTGGTATCTTTGGCCGATTTGAAGCGGTTCAGGTAGTCTACGGTCACCGGCATCTGTGCGAGGCGTTCTGAAAAGGTCCTGTAGTGCTGCAGGGCCAGGATGGTGGTAGGCACCAGCACGGCCACCTGCTTGCCGTCTGCCGCTGCTTTAAAGGCTGCGCGGATGGCCACTTCGGTTTTCCCGAAGCCCACATCTCCGCATACCAGGCGGTCCATAGGATACGGCTTCTCCATGTCGTCTTTCACCTTGCCGGTGGCGGTGGCCTGGTCCGGGGTATCTTCGTACATGAATGACGACTCCAGCTCTATCTGCATGTAGTTGTCTTTCGAAAATGCAAAGCCGGGGGCTTCGCGCCGCTTGGCATACAGGGCGATCAGCTCTTTGGCAATGTCTTTTACCTGGCGCTTGACTTTTGATTTCCGGGTTTCCCACTCGCCCGATCCCAGCTTGCTCATGGCAGGCGGATCGCCTTCTTTCCCCGAATACCGGGCTATCTTGTGCAGGCTGTGAATGTTCACATAGAGCAGGTCGTTATCGCGGTACACGAGCCGTACGGCTTCCTGCTTTTTCCCGTTAACATCAATGGTCTCCATACCCGCAAAGCGGCCTATACCGTAATCCACATGGGTTACGTAGTCGCCGGGCTGCAGCGATTTGAGCTCTTTCAGCGTGAGGGCTTTGGATTTGGAGAAGTGGTCTTTTTCCCGGTAACGGTTCAGCCGTTCAAAAATCTGGTGGTCGGTATATACCAGCAGCTTGTTCTGCACATCGATGAAGCCGTCTCGCAGGTTGGCCGAAAGCGGGTTGAATTTAAAGCGCGGGTTGATCTCCGCAAAAATGGTTTCGAGGCGGTTCAGCTGCTTCAACGAGTCAGAGGCAATGAAAACCGTATATCCCAGGGCCTGGTTCTCGGTCAGGTCTTGGTTAAGCAGGTTAAAGTCTTTGTTGAACGAGGGCTGGGGTTTGGATTCAAAGGAAAATACCTGTGTATCCTTAAAGTATCCTTTTTTGCCCAGCTCAAGGGTTTTGTAGCTCAGCACCCCTTTTTTTACTCCCTTTTCATCGAGGTGGGAGTCTTCGGGCCGCAGCGAGAGGTTAATGTCTCCGCTGCCGCTTTCTTCATAGGCCCGCTCTATACGCCGGTAGTGGCTTTGCACGCGGTCAAGAATAAAGCTCAGGTCGCTGAAAACCACGAGGGAGTCTTGCGGAAGGAAGTGAAAAAACGGAACGGTTTCTTCTACCGCCAGCCGCTCCTGCAGGTTCGGGGTAATGCTGATCTGCCCGGTTTTCTGGGTAGAGAGCTGCGATTCGGCCTCAAAGGCCCGGATGCTTTCCACCTCATCGCCGAAGAGCTCTATCCGGTAGGGCACATCTGCCGAATACGAGAAGACATCCAGGATACCTCCGCGCACCGCAAATTGCCCCGGCTCGTATACAAAGTCGGTTTTTTCAAAATTATAGGAGACCAGCAGCTCGGTCACAAAATTCAGGTCAAGCGTGTCACCCACCTTTACTTTCAGCGTATGGGCTACCAGCGTTTTCCGGCTGACCACTTTTTCGGAAAGCGCTTCCGGGTAGGTAACGATAAGAAGCGGATCGGGATTCTGGAAGCGGGTCAGGAGCGAGGAACGCTGAATAACATTGGCATTTTCCACTTCTCCGGCTTCCCGTTTAAACGATGCCGGAAAATACGCGATCTGCGGCGCATCAAAACCGTAAATATTCTGAAGATCATTGAAGAAATACAGCGCCTCCTCCCGGTCTTCTCTTACGATCAGGGTATAACGGGGTGCATTTTCAAAAACTGCGGCGGTAAGAATGCTGCTGAGGCTTCCGGTCAACCCTTCCGTACGGACATGCGACTCCCTGTTTAGTGCAATGGCCAGGTTTTGCACAAAACTGTCTTGTGTATAAATTTTTAGGAAATCGCGCGCGTTCATTTCCCTGCAAAGATACGTTATTTTTCCCGCCGATGCTGAAATTAGGAAAAGGAAGTTGCGCAGTTTGTACTTCGCCGGCTTCTTACCGGCCCGGAAGCTTTTTCTCTATCTCGGGCTCAGGCAGCGGAATTGCATTTTTTGCCTGATTGTACAGCTCCGTAAGCGCTTTGACGATTTCGGGCTTGTGCCGGGCCAGGTCATACTTTTCACCGGGGTCTGCCTCGATGTCGTAAAGCAGGGGCACATCCAGCACCCTGGGAGGCTCGGGAGAGTAAGACGCATGCGTAACGAAATGCGCCTTCCACCGGCCCTGCCTGACGGCCTGCAGGGTTTCATTGATATAGTAAAATATCTCCGTTCTTATGCTTGTGCGGGTACCCAGCAGGAGCTCACTCTGATCCATTCCGTCCAGCTCCAGGTTCCCGGGTATTTTTGAACCGGTGATCCGGGCTATTGTCGGGAAAATATCCAGGGCACTGAACAGGGCCGTGCTGGTGACGTTAGCCTTTATCCTGCCCGGCCACCAGGCAATGCCGGGTACTCTCATGCCGCCTTCATAGGTTGAATTTTTGCCTTCAAAAAGCAGGCCGGCAGAGCCCCCGTGGTCTTTTTGCGTTAACCAGGGCCCGTTATCGCTGGTGAAGATCACCAGCGTGTTGTCCTCAATTCCCTGGTTTTTCAGCTCCTGTATGATCTGCCCCACGCTCCAGTCCAGCTCAGATACCACATCGCCGTAAATTCCTCTTTTGCTTTTGCCTTCAAAATCAGGGGACGCGTACAAAGGTGTATGGGGAAAGTTACTGGCGTAGTAGGTAAAAAACGGTTGGTTTTTATGATCCCTGATGAACTTTATTACTTCTTCGGTGTACCGTTTGGTGAGGTATCTCTGATCGGGTTCATATTCTATTATTTCATCGTTTCTGAACAGCGGAAGCTCAGGCGCACCGGCCCTGGGCCCGGCCGGAAAAGGCTGGTCAGGGTCGATCCGGGTCGTAAAGACCCGTCCCATATCGTTAGAGTACGGCGTTCCGAACCAGTAATCAAACCCCTGCCTCACGGGCAGGTATTCTTTCACACTGCCCAGGTGCCATTTGCCGATGATGGCCGTGGCGTATCCTTTTTCCTTCAGCATCTCGGCTATGGTAATTTCCTTATGGGGAAGCCCAGTAGCCGAGTTCTGGCGAAATACATCTCCTTTGCCGTAAACACCGGTCCGGACCGGGAAACGCCCGGTCAGCAGGGCTGCCCGGCTGGGTGTACAAACGGCGGCTCCGGCATAGCATTGGGTAAGCCGCATTCCTTCGGCGGCCATTTTGTCCAGCTCGGGGGTAGAGATGGTGGGGTGCCCGTAGCACCCCAGGTCGCCATACCCCATGTCATCGGCTAAAATGACGATTATATTAGGCCGCTTATCGCTTTTTTGCGACCGGGCCGTTTCTGTCGCCAGCAGCAATACCAGGAAGATCAGAGCGTACCGCATCCTGTATACCGTTTATCGTGTAATGATCAGGTCAGCGGTGATGGGCAGGTGATCCTGGTCATTCAGGCCCGTATACGGCGCAGAGACGTTCATAATCTTGATGTTTTTGCTGGTGATGATGTTGTCTATGCTCAGCCCGTCTTTCTTCCCGTTCAGCTTGCCCGAGGGCGCGGTCAGGAACCAGCCCTGGTTGCCGCCGTTGGCGATGTTAAAGCCCTCTGACATAAACCGGAGCTGCTCTTCATCTATGGCATTAATGTCACCCATGCATATAAAATACTCGTAATTTTTGAGCTCTTTTATCAGCAGCTCCAGCGACTCCTTATGCCATTGCTGCTGCCAGGGCATATGGGTAGACAGAATCGTGATGGTGGTACCGTCAATGACCAGGTCGCCTACGATGGCGTAGTATTCTCCAAACCAGTTTTTCTGGCGGATATTTTTCAGCTTGTAATGGCTGTTGATGCCGTTAAAAATCCAGGTATGGGCCTCTCCGAAGTACCGGTAATTATAAAACGGCTTCAGTATTTCATCTTCGGCATTGAGCGTGCTGTCTTTATCAAAGCCTTTGTTCCACTCGTTCACCCCCAAGATATCCAGGCTCTGGCTGCTTACCCAGGCCCTCCATTTCAGTGCTTCGGCCTTAAAATGGCGCCCCTGGAAACCTCCGGTAACCCCCTGGTTAAAATGCCCTACATTATAGGTCCCTACTTTCAGCCGTATGGGTTGCTTTTCCTGCGCATAGGCTTGCACAACGGAAAGCAGAATCAACAAACAGAGTACTGATTTTATCGTTAATTTCATTGTATTTTTTATTTAGGTTCAGGAAGAGAACCGGTCTTCAGACAGACCGGTTCTTATATCTCAGTTTGAATAGCCAGGGTTCTGGTCCGTTGCCTGGTTCAGGGCCTTGTTATACGCAAATTCGCTATCGGGAATGTTGAACAACCAGTGCTTTTCATTGATGGGAAGCGGGGCTCCGTCCAGTCTCTTCTGGTTGATCAGCGCCTGCACTTTGTCTCTTCCTAACCGAACAGTGAAGTTCCACTGCTTGGCTTCGTTCATGCGTTCGTATCTCGATTCTTTGATCAGCAGGTCAATAAACGACGGAAGCGTGCTGTAATCGGAAAGCTTATAATCCAGCGTAGCATCTGCCCCGTTGGCAGGCTTGCCGTAAGCCCGTCTGCGCATCTTGTTTATGGCTTCGATCGATTCTGCCGTTGGCGCACCGGCCACACGTGCACTGGCTTCTGCGAAGGTGAAGAGCACATCGGTATAACGGATGAGGGGAATGGACACATTACCTGCATAACCCGAAGCGTTGGGATCCCAGTACTTTGTCAGCAGGGCCCCGTTTGTGCCTCCGTAGGCTGCGCCCAGGTCAAAGACCCCCACGTTAAGCCCTTTACGGAAATCTTTGGGATCCCACCCGGCAATAAACGTATTGCGCACATCGGTATAGTGTGTCCAGTAACCGTTACCGTTCAGCATTTTCTTGCCTTCAATGGTATAGTTCGGATGGGCAGTGTAGCCCAGGTAAGTCCACATTTTACCGTCGGTACGCGAGGTTTTGAGGTAAAACACTTCTTCTGCAGAAGTTACCAGGTCATACCCGAATACCTTGTCAAAATCACGCGAGCCGGTTACGGCCACCAGGCTATATGCATTGGTGTTCATTACTTCCCCTGATAATCTCAGCGCCTCCGCATACTCCTTGGTATACATATATACCTCTGCTAACAGGGCCTTTGCTGCATTTTTCCCGGGTGTGCCGATGATCCGCGGCGTAGCCGGACAATTTTCTACCGCAAATTTCAGGTCATTCACCAGGAATGTATAGATTTCGGCCGGGGTTGATTTCGGCAGGTCCCATTCGGTAAGATTCGCTTCGGTACGCAGCGGCACCCCGCCCCAGCTGCGAACAAGGTTAAAATAGTTGTATGCGCGTAAGAAGCGCAATTCGGCCAGGTAGGCGGAGATCTGTTCGATGGTCATGGCATTGGCTTCAGGCAGCCGGCCGATGGCCGTATTGCAAAACATGATGGCACGCCAGATCCTCTGCCAGTTGGTTGCCGACCGGCTGACATGCGTTGCATTAATGAACCCGTTATATTCCCTGTAGGCATAATTTGCATACACTCCTTTCGGATAGACGTATTCGGTATTGATCTCCTGGGTAGCAAACCAGTCGTCGCCATAAGCGGTGCGCATGATGTCAAGCGGCGCCATTACCGCAGCATTGGCTTCATCTACCGTATTGTAGAACGTGGAGCTGGCTACGGCATAAGTGAAGTCTCTTTCTTCCAGCATATCCGTGCAGCTGCCCAACAGTCCGCATAAAATCGCGATAGTAAATATTTTCGTGTATTTCATCTTGTTAACTTTTAAATAGAGTACTTCATCAGAACTGAATTCTGGAGCCTATGGTAAGCGTTTTACTGTTCGGATAAGACAGGTGGTCTATTGCCCCGTCAATATCTCCTCCTTTTGAACTTACTTCCGGATCAACACCGGTGTATTTGGTGAACGTCAGGTAGTTCTGGGCCGCCACATAAACACTTGCCGCTTTTAACCAGTTCATGCTTTTCGGCACCGGGATGTGGTACGCAATACTGATGTTTTTCAACCGGAGATACGATCCGTCTTCCAGGAAACGGTCTGAAAAACGCAGGGTTCCCGTTTGCTGAATTTTAGGATATTTCACATGGGAGTTGTCCTGGCCTTCTCTCCAGCTGTTTCCGTACACCTCGCTGGAAACGTTCATGCCCTGCGAATACGACAGGTTACGCATTTCGCTCAGGTTGAAGACGTCGTTCCCCTGGGTTCCCTGCCACAGCATATTCAGCGCCCACTTTTTGTATCGCAGGTCTACGGTAAACCCGTAGAAGAAATCAGGGAAAGGATTGCCCGCAATGTAACGGTCGGCATCGGTATATGTAGCATTTCCGTTGGCATCCACGCTTCCGTCCAGGTTAACATACGACAACTGGCCGGTCTCATTAATGCCTGCATCTTTAAAGAGGTAGAATGCGCCCAGGGGCTGTCCTTCCCGGATGACGGTGATGGTTCCCGAACCGTAGTTGTTGTATACAGTACCCAGGATATCCTCGCCGCCCTCCAGCTTGACTACCGTGTTTTTGTTGTGCGAGATATTAAATGAGGCGCTCAGCTGAACATCATTACCCCTGATGATATCTCCTTCAATCATCAGCTCAATTCCTTTGTTATCCATACGGCCAATGTTCCGTACCGATGAGGTATAACCGGATGAGGTAGGCAGATAAACCGCATTCAGCAGGTCCGTTGTATATTTATAATAATAGTCAGCGGTGAAACGGATACGGTTCTTAAACATGGCCAGGTCAATACCCCCGTCGATCTGCGTGGTTGTTTCCCACTTCAGCGAGCCCGGATACGTGGTGCCCGGCGCAAAATACGTGTAATTGCCCGCGCCTGTGGCGGCTTTCCCTGCCGACAGAAGGTTTTGCGTACCGTAAGGGCTGATGGCGGTTGAGCCGGTTTCACCATAGCTGGCCCGGATCTTCAGATCCGATATTTTCGAAACATCTTCCATGAACGGCTCGGACGACACCCGCCAGGCTATGGCTGCCGACGGGAAATATCCCCAGCGCTGACCCGGCGAATAACGGCTCGAACCATCGGCACGAATGCTGGTAGTGAGCAGATACCTGTCTTTGAAGGAGTAGTTCAAACGCCCCAGGTAAGACATCAGCACCCACCGGCTAAACCCGGTAGTAGGCGTGTTGATGATCCCCGCTGTTTGCAAGGCATTGGTTTCGGGCACGTCTGACAGGAAAGTATTGCCCGAAGCGGCAATTGACTTGCTGGTGCTGGACTGAATGGTATACCCGGCCATCACGTTCAGGCTGTGCACCCTGGCGATATCGGCCTGGTAGCTGAGGATGTTTTCGTTCGTGAAGTTGGTATACCGGTTGTTGCTCACCGAAGCACTGTTGCTCTGGTAGATGTAGTTGGAATTGGTGTACCCGTCATACCGGGAATCCGAGTTTTCCAGACCTACCGATGACCTCAACGAAAGCCCTTTAAACGGTTTGAAATTGGCCGAAGCGTTGATATTGCTCAGGTTCTGGGCCGTTTTGTATTTTGATTCATAGGCCATCATCAGGGGGTTTTTCAGCTCGTGGGAAGACCAGGTATAGAGAGAGCGGAGGTCACGGTATTTTCCCTGCTCATTGTACGGAGAAAACGTAGGAGGAGCCGAGTAAGCGGCTGCCAGCATGGAAGAACCCCCGTTACCTCCGCCGTCGGCCTGGTTCATGCGGTCTACAAACGTGTAGCCCATCTGCATGGAAATGTCCAGCATTTCAT
Source organism: Leadbetterella sp. DM7 (assembly GCF_040829825.2). NCBI lineage: Bacteria > Pseudomonadati > Bacteroidota > Cytophagia > Cytophagales > Leadbetterellaceae > Leadbetterella > Leadbetterella sp. DM7. Next base: position 195,671 of record NZ_JBFOLH020000006.1, read on the forward strand.
GTGCTTTTACATCGAGCGTAGTACGAAGGTTGTATTTGTCCATCATGCTGTTGTGCACCAGCCCGTCGCGTTTAAATGCCGAACCCGCTATATGGTATTTGATTTTATCGGTACCGCCGGATACCGACAGGTTATGGTTCTGGATGGGCGCGGGCTGGAATACTTCGTTTTGCCAGTCCACTCCTTTGCCCATGGCCGCAATATCGGCATCGCTGAAAGGCGCTTCGGTCAGGATTTTGGCATTCACCAGGTATTCGTTGTAGAACCGGGCCCACTGCTGGGCGTCCATGAGATCCAGCTTTTTAATGGGTTTCTGGATACCGTAATCAATGCTGTAATTGATGTTGGCTTTCCCCTCTTTCCCCCGTTTGGTGGTAATCAGGATCACCCCGTTAGCTCCACGCGATCCATAGATGGCAGTAGCCGATGCATCTTTCAATATTTCTATGGATTCGATATCGTACTGGTTAACGGTGTAATTGCTGAAAGGAATACCGTCAACGATATACAGCGGGCCGTTACCGCCCCGGATGGAGTTAACACCCCGGATACGCACCTGGAAGTCGCCGTCAGGAGCACCGGTATTGGTGATGATCTGTACACCGGGTGTACGGCCCTGTAGGGCCTGCACGGGATCAGATACAGGGAAAGCGGTAATGTCAGCTCCCTTGACCTGGGCCACTGAACCTGTCAGGTCACGTTTTTTTACGGTACCGTAACCCACCACCACCAGTTCTTCAAGGCTCTTGGAATCCAGCTCCATGACCACCTCCAGGTGGGTTCTGTTTCCTACCGTCAGCTCATAGTTGTTATATCCTATTATCCTGAACTGCAGTACTGATTCCGGACCGGGTACTGCCATCTCGAAGCTCCCGTTCATGTCTGTAATCAACCCTTTTGCCGTACCTTTCAGCACTACGCTTACCCCGGCTAAGGGGTCTCCTTTTTCATCTTTGACCGTCCCGGTTATTTTTATGTCTTCCCGTTCCAGTAAAAGATTGTCGCCGAATTTCCCTTTTAACGATTTGAAAACCCCTTTCTTTTTCTGAAGCACCACCTGGTTACCCGAGATGGTATAGGTGATATCCAGGGGATCGAAAATTTTATTGAGAACATCTTTAAACAGCACACCCGACAATTCCAGCGATATTTTCTTATCTGTATTGATCAGGCTGTTACTGTAAATAAACCTTGAATCCGATATTTTTTCCAGCTCCCGGATAGTGTTTTTCAGGCTTTGCTCCTGCACTTTAAAGTCGAGGCGCTTCATTAAAAGCTTTTGGGAATGGGCCTCTTCCGCAAAGCTTAAGCTTATCACGGTAACAGATAAAATAAATTGAATTAGTGTTACTCGCATGAGACATCGTATTAGACTACGCGATTGTAGTTTTTTCTTCATAATTTTACATAGTTTTTAATTAACACTTGGTTTTAATTAAAGCCGGGCTCAATCCCAGAAACGCCAATTTCCATTGAGCCTGAACGGAAGCCTGTCCTTGCCGGGGCGGGCTTCTTTTTTGGTTTGCAAGTTAGAGTCTTTCCATCAGCATCCGTTTGAGGTTATTATTATCACTTTGTTATTAATTTCAAATCGTGCGTCCAGGGCAAAACAAATCAGCCTGATCTTTTCATAGAGGGGCTCATCGGAAAGAAATGCGGTTAATTTGCAGTTTTTCATTTCTTCCATTTCAAAATCTATTTCCACATGATAGGCTGAAGACAGGATCTCGAATACCTCGCTTACCGGTCTTTCGTCAAACTCAAAAGACAGCGATTCAGCCGGTTGCTCCAGATCCTTTTTACTGATCATCACCGGTACCAGGGTAGAGCCCCTGGAGAACTGCAGCTTCTGGTTGGCCGAAAGCATCACCGGCTCCCCGGGCGCTGTGCCGTTACCCTTATCGGCCTTAAAGACGGCCACTTTGCCGGTTTTCACCACAATTTCGTTTTCCTGTGAATTTTTGGCGGTTTTTAAGGTGAAGCTGGTGCCCAGCACCCGGGTGCTGAAGTCGTTTGTATTGACGGTAAAGGGAGACTCCGGGTTTTTAGACACTTCAAAGAACCCTGTTCCTTCAAAGTAAACCACCCGCTTACCGTTTTTGAAATCTTCCGGCGAGTAGCTTATTTTCCCCTCGGGCTGCAGGATCACCGAGCTGTTATCCGGCAGCACCACGGTATACGGGAACCCGGTGGTGTTCACTTTCTCTATGGGGTCTTCCACGGCAGCGGCAAGCGCTCCGGCTTGTGCATAAACCTGTTCGGCACTAAATTTTTTCCGGGCCCACAGGAGGCCCAGCACCAGCAGCAGGCTGGCCGCGGCGGTAAATGAGATCACCCGCCTTCTGCCGGCAAGCCGTTTTGATTTCAATGTTTCCTCCTCTTCCGGGGAGGTGCTGCTTAACCTTTCCTTTACTTCCCGGAGCTTCTCCTCCACATCCACATTATACTGCATGTTCTCATTTTCATACTCATTGAGGTAGCTGTAAAACTCCTCTTCGTTAGCGGGGTCTTTCAGCCACTGCTCCAGGCTTTTCTGCTGAATAGACGTCAGGTTGTCATTCAGGTAATCAAAAACTAATTTTTTGTTCACGATGCGTTTATTATTAATCAAAAGTTCTGTTCATGGTCACTGGTTTTGTGTGGAATCAGATCGCAGCTCTGTTCTTATCTTATCGAGTGCCCGGCTTATCAATCTTTCAACGGCACTGATGGTAATGTTCATTTCACGGGCTATTTCACTGTATTTCATTCCTTCCAGCCTGGACATCTGGAAGGCTTTTCTGGATTGAGCGGGAAGGCTCCTGATGATTTTGTCCAGGCGGTTGGCAAGCTCATGATAGAACAGGATATCATCAGGCTTGTCTACAGGGCTTTTGCGGGCAAAGTCAACGTCCCGGATCTCATTGGTTTCCCTTAAAAATTCTTTTTTCAGGAAGTTATACGACCGGAACCGGACACTTTTATACAAATACGCTTTAAAGGAGGTGTCGATATGCTCATATACTTTTTTCTGCCAGAAGTTCACAAAGATCTCTGATACAATATCTTCTGCAAAAGCTTTGGAATGAACAAAACGCACGCAGTGGCTGCACAGCTGTCCGTAGTATTTCCGGAACAGCAGGTCAAATCCTTTTTCGGGAGACATTTTAAACAGCCTCCTTAAATAACTTTCTTCGTCCAGGACAATCCCCTTGCCGGAATCCTCCTCGTTTTCCGAAGATATTCTCAGCTTTTCCGACGGGTTCTCTTCCCCGCTTTTCCTACTGTACTTTTCGTACATTTATCCGGCAGTTAAGGTTGTTATACGTATGAGACAAAGTTGAGCGCTTTTACCCCACATTACCTGTCATTTTTTCTGAAATTTTTTTTCCTGCTCCCGTAAAAAATCTTCTGCTTTAAATTGATCTCTTTTTTCTTTAATTTCGTTCTTTAATAAAAAACCAGAACACATGCCTTTTACAGATTATTATGAGCTGTTAGGGGTAAGTAAGACTGCAGGCACGGAAGACATCAAAAAAGCCTACCGGAAGCTGGCGCGGAAATACCACCCTGACCTGAACCCTAATGACAAGGAAGCCGAGAAAAAATTCAAGGCCATCAATGAGGCCAACGAGGTGCTGAGCAACCCCGAGACCCGGGCAAAGTACGACAAATACGGCGAAAACTGGAAGAACGGTGAGGCATACGAAGAAGCCCAGCGGACCCGGCAGCAGTCTGCCGGCTCAAGAGGCAAAAGCACTTATTCCGGCGGCAATGCATCTGATTATTCTGATTTCTTCGGCTCTATGTTCGGCGGCGATGAAGGCTTTGATTTCGGCTCTTACCGGCAGGGCCGGGCTGGCGGGAAGTTCAAAGGGCAGGATATTCATGCCACGCTGAACCTCTCGCTCACCGATGTTCTTACCGAACATAAGCAGACATTTGAAGTTAACGGGAAGAAAATCCGGATCACCGTGCCGGCGGGCGCCTATGACGGCCTGCAGATTAAGCTGGCGGGTTACGGTGGCGAGGGCTATAACGGCGGGCCTAAAGGCGACCTGTACATCACCTTCGGCATCACCAACAATACGCCTTACCAGGTCAGCGGCCACGACCTGAAGGCCGAGGCAGAGCTTGACCTGTATACGGCTATACTGGGCGGACAAAAAACCGTTTCTACTCCTTACGGTGATATCCGGCTAACGGTAAACCCGCTGACCCAGAACGGTACCACGGTGCGGGTGAAAGATAAGGGCCTGCCGGTATACAAAGAGAAGGATAAATACGGTAATCTCCTGATCACCTACAAGGTGCAGCTCCCCGAGTCACTGACCGATGAGCAGAAGAAATTGTTCGAACAACTTAAAAATATGCAGTAAGATGGAGCGTATTTCAAGAGAAGAGTGTGTACGGGTTTACAAGATTGACAGGGCGTTTTTTGACGACCTGGTTGACTCGGGGCTGATTGAAACCGTCATCGAAGAAAATACCGTGTACCTGCATTACGATAAGCTGGCTCATTTTGAGAAGCTGGTTACCTGGCATTATGACCTGGAGATAAACATTCCGGGGCTGGAGGTGATCTGCCAGCTCCTGGAAAGAATTGAACAGCTGCAGCGGTAAAACCCTTATGCTTCAGCACTCCCTGCACGGGTGTATTCCTACATGACCAAAAACCAGGTATAGTCTTCGGGTTCTATGGTAAACGTCAGCTCCACTTCAAACTTCCGGTCCAGCTGCAGCACCCTGGGGTTTTGGCCTTTTTCTTTAAAAACGGCCTGGCCGGTCAGACCCGTGTAGTAAAGCGGAACCCTGATGGTTCTTGTTATTTTTTCTTTCAGGGGATTGTACAGCATCAGCAACCCTTTTTCTTTTAAGGCGGGGTTTACATGAATGAACCCGTCCCAGTCGCGGCCGTCTGCCCGCCGTAGGTGGATCATATCTGAATTCAGGATGTGGCGGTATTGCTTGTACCAGTCAAGGGTATGGGCCACCATTTTCCGGGTTTCTTCGGTATCGTACAGCCTGGGCCCGCGGTAACAGGCCTGCACTCCGGCACCGTAATATTGCACCATGAGCTGTTCATAATCTTTCAGGTGCCCGCTCAGGGGTTCCAGGATGGCCTCCGGGCCTCCGCCCTGGTAGCGGGTGAGCGGCACAAAGCCCCAGCTCATGGAGGCTGACTTCTCCTGGGTGCCGTCATAAATGTTCTGGCGGTTCAGGATGCGCTGCTGCTCACGGGAGAGCGAAAAGTTGACTTCCCGGTAACCGATCGCAATTTTATGTGTTCCGTCTAAAAAATACCAGTCGGGCGCATTGATGTAAACGCCGCGCTCGTTTAACCAGTGGTAAAGCTCTTTCTGGATTTCCATCTGTTTCCATTGCGAATCGCCCGGGCCGTGGTGACCGGGATGAGTGACCGAAGCGCAGACATCGCCGGGGTAGGGACCGTCGTTTTCCCAGATATCAAAGCCTGTTTTTTCAAAGAAGTATTTGATTTTATCGCGGTATTCCAGTCCCCACTGGCTGCCAAAGCAGGGGGCATTTCCAAAGAGCGCGCCTCCGGGCTTACCGGTCTGAGGGTCAATCACATCGTGCTCATCGCTGATCCTGCGGCTGCTGAACAGCGAGTACCCGCCCAGCAGAATATTTTTCTTATGGGCGTAATCGGCCAGGGCCTTCCATTTTGAAATGTTCGCTTTTGAACTGTCTTCCATATCCAGATGCGAACCAAAGCTCAGTATAATAGCCTCATAGCCGGTAGCGGCACACTGGTCAACGGCCTGTATGACCTCCCGATCATTTTTACTGACGAGATGCATGAAAATGGGATTTTGCATGGTCCAGGGTGCTACCGTACGGTACATTTTTTTGATCATCAGGCCCCGGCGCTGCCGGTCGTAGCTGTCCATCAGGAGCTCATGGGTACGGACCGATTTAAAAATTTCACCGGGTTCAAGCATTTCGTTCGGATCCTGGTTGGGGTACACTTCCAGCAGGCAGGGTGTTTCGTAGTTGTAGTTGACCTGGGAAGTATAGGCGGAGTCGGTTTTCCAATGGGTGGTCTGATCGCTCAGCCGGTACTTCATGGCATTGTTAAAGGCATAGTTGGTCTCGATATACAAACCGTGCTGCTTCAGCATATCTTCAGGTTTGCCTACCACAGCGCTTTCTTCTTCTACGGTGCCCAGCACCTCGTTAACGACCCGGTTAAGCAGAAAACGTTTCGAAGAGGTATTCTCTACCGATACCCATTTTACGATCAGCGGAAGGCCGTCATAAATCTCATAATGGACGGCTACCTGCAGGCCTTCCAGCTCGCCGGCACCCGGTCTGAATTTGAGGGTCAATACTTTCCCGGAGGGCTGTTTTTTTTCTGAGATCCAGGTAGTGGCTTTCCAGTGGAGGAACGGTGCCACGTCAGAAACCGAATAGCTGTCATAGATAAAATCTTCCGGGCCGGCCGTCATAGAATCTAACCAGGCCGGCAAAAGATAGGCATTTTCTTTTTGGCCCCGAAGCCCGCCCACAGCGTATTCTTTCCCGTTTACCGTAATTTTTGCTTCCGGCTTTACGGCTCTGAGCAGCTGCTGGCCGGAAGATAGGTTTTTGTAATCGTAACAGGCCACATTGGGGGAGAGCCGGAATGCCCGCTCGGCCAGGCCGTTCCGGATAATGATATCGCGGTGATTTTTTACGATTTCTGCTTTTTGCAGTACCGGCTGTACGAGCCAGTCGACCGGGTTTTGTGCCAAGACAGGCACATTCCCTAAAAGAAGTAAAAAGAATATTTTTACGAAAAATGTATTTTTATGCATCCCGGTTTCAGGTTAAGCCCAGTTTTTTGTTTGTTCTTCTCAGTGCCCACTCATTTTTATAATCAATCCATTTCTGGCCCTGTATTCTTCGCATAAAGTTATCGATCAGCCGCATAAAAAATACATTGTACATCATGCCGAGCTTTCCTCCGGCCGTCTGCGGAAACGAGCGGAGCGTCATGGAAAAGCCGGGGTCGCGGTACACAATATAGTGCCACCACCGGCTGGGCATGTACAGGGCATCGCCGTGCTCCATGCATGCTTCAAAGCCCCTGACCTGTTTCAGGGCCGGGAATTTTACGTAGTCGGGCTGATCCAAGTCTATTCCTTCTGCGTTATGGATGGAAAAAGGCACCTTGTAGAGGGCTGTGCTCTGCTCCGGCCCAAAGAGAAGCACCCGCTTGTGCCCTTCAAAATGGATATGCAGGTTATCGGGCAGGTCAATGTCGTAATGGGCAAAGACCTTGCTGTTGCTCCCGCCGAAAAACAGGGCAGGCAGGCGTTTGAAATATTTCAGCCCTATACCGGGATATTCAAAGTCGTTGAGCAGCGCGGGGCAGTGGTCTTTGATGGTATAAAAGAAAATGCGCAGATCTGTGGGCCCCTGCCGCATCAGGTCAATGTATTCGCCGAAATTCATGGTGGTTACCGGCTCATAGGTGCTTTTATTGCCTTTGGTGCGGGCGTTGCTGTACAGCGGAACCACCTGGTTACCGGCCAGGGTTTTGATATGATCGAAAGTCCATTTTTTATTCCAGTGGTCTGTAAGCCCTTTCAGCAATACGGGCTTTTGCGGATGATAGTAGTTCTTAACAAAATCTTCGCGGCTGATGTTTTCCACGATCTCAACAGGAGTAAGGTGCATAGTTGCCAGCAGGTTAGTGTTTCAAATCTACGAATTTTTCTCTTTTGCCGCTTAAACGCTATCCAGGGTTTTCAGGGTCAGCTCTTTCCCCTTTTCGATGAGATAGGTGGCCTTGTCATAGTCCCATATTCCACTGATGTCTTTCGGAATATTCACTACAAAATCCGGCTGATACAAATCAATGGTCAGGAGAGTGATCTGATTTCGCATTACGTAATACGAGTGCTGAAGAACCGAAATCATGGAATTATCCTTAAAAATTTCAGTTCCCCGCTCCGGCGGTCCTTCGAGGTTAACGGCCACCATAATATTGTTCTTTTTTCGCACATATTTTAACGGTAGCGGGTTTAAAACCCCTCCGTCTACCATTTTATCTTCCTGCTGGTGAACGGCCGTCAGAACGCCCGGAATGGCGATAGAAGCCCGTATTGCCTCATACATGCTGCCTGAGCTGATGCAGCAATCACACTCGCGGGTAAGGTTGGTGGTCACGGCCGTAAAAGGAACGGGTAATTCTTCAATGTGTATATCGGGTATCAGCTTTTTCACCTTGTTCAGGATTCTTTCGCCTTTTACCCAGCCAGTGCTTTGCAAAGTGAAATCCAGGAGGCCCAGCACATCGTAATTGCTAAGGGTGGTTACCCAGTCTTCAAATGCCTTAAGCTCTCCTTTGGCGTAGATCCCGCCTATGAGGGCGCCAATGGAAGATCCTACGATCTCATCAATAACGGCTCCTTTTTCTTCGAGCGCCCGGATGGCCCCGATGTGCGTGAGGCCCCGGGCGCCGCCTGAGCCTAAAACCAGTGATACTTTCCTGCCTGACAAATTCATATTTTAGTTCCGAGTGATCAGTTCCGAGTTCCGAGTGATTAGTGCCGAGTGCCGAGTGATCAGTGCCAGGGCGCTGGTTCCGGGGTTTGGCCGTATTTATTCTACTTTCAGGATTTCGTACGGATCTGAAATCCCGTTTTCGTTGACGGCTTCTATCGTAAAATAATAGGCCTTCCGGCTGTCCATCGACTTAAACCAATATTCATTGTTACTGTGCACCATAACCGAATTATAGAGTTTATCCGGGTGGGTTCCGTAATAGATCGTATAGGCATAGGCTCCTTCCGCCGGGCTCCATTTTATAAACGCCGAACGCTTGTCTTTTTCCGTACGCAAAACCATAAATTGTTTCACTTTTTCCGGTTTTGCGCCTTTTCCATTCCCAAATACCCGGAAACCGCTGATGGCAAATTTCCCGGTGGGCATGTGTATGTTCTCCAGCTTCAGGTAGCGTGCTTCCACCGGTTCGGGCAGCTCTACGTAATCATGGGGTACGTCAGTGGTGTTTTTGCTTTTATCGACCAGTATTTTCCATTTTTTGCCGTCTGCCGAATAGTAGAGGATATACCGGTGGTACTGGCCGGTACGTTTGCCGAGCCGATCCTGGTCTACGTCCTGGTCGGCATAATTGATCTGTACGGCATTCACCACCGACACATTGCCGAGGTCGGTCTGAATCCATTCGCCCTTATTGCCTGACGTGGCGCTCCAATAGGTTTTTATGTTTTCATCTACTGCATTGTTGGGCAGGTAGCCACCCAGGGTAGACGATACCTGCACGGGCTTCTGGTAGTTCAGGAGCATCCAGCGGGGCTGAAGGGCGGTTTTCCGTTCGGGGGCAGAGGGCAGGTAAGTCGGGTAATCGCCGTATGCGGTGTTGCACCACATCACGCCGTCGTGGTCAAAGCCGGTAGGCCACAGGCCCAGTCGGCGTTCAAAGGTATTTTTTACCGATATCACCATGGTGCTGACGTGCCAGTAGTTCTGATCGTTATCCCGGAAAGTAGCGCCATGCCCGGCGCCGCGCACAAAACCGCCCAGCTTGTAGCTTAAGGGGTCAGACTGGGCCTGGAAAGGCCCCAGCGGGTGATCACCTACCAGCAGGCCGTCGGCATAGCCGCTGAATTCGGTTCCCGGCGCTCCGTATTGCAGGTAGTATTTCCCGTTGTGCCGGGTCATGTGCGAACCCTCAATGAAGGGGTCGAGAAAGGTATTGTCGAGGTGCTCCCCAAATCGCTGCCAGCCATAGCGCCAGGGTTCCAGCAGGTACATTTCTTTACGGGTCCCTATGGGTTTCAGCCCGTTCCGGGTCAATTCTATCCCGTACATGGGGAAACGGTTGCTTGAGCCGTTGTACATGTAAACCCGGCCGTCGTCATCGGTAAAGAAGGAGGGATCCCAGCCTCCCAGCGAAAAGGAGTCGACCAGCGGTTTCCAGTTGTTGCTTTTGGGATCGGTGCTCATCCAGATGGTAAAATTATCGGTGTAGGTAGAGCCCATCACAATCATGGTGTCTCCCAGGATACCCACGGCGGGCGCACACAGCTCATCGTACACATCGCCGTTCCAGGGACGCAGGAATTTCCGGGAAATGAAGTTCCAGTTGAGCAGGTCGGGGCTCCACCAGTAGCCCCATTGGTTGGTGCTGAACAGGTAATAGTCATTTTTGTAATTGACAATGACCGGGTCAGCAGTGGCCCGGTGCCGGCCCCATTCGCTGAAATTGGGAATGGGCGTATACCCGTAATCCAGGTTCATGGGATTACAGTAGGTTTTTTGCTGCGCAAAGGAACAAAAGCTGCTGAAGAGTAAAATCAAGACCAGGTATTTTCGCATGGCTGCCATTTTAAAACGTATTCCTGAGTAGGTTCAATGCAATTTTCAAATTTACATGATTTCAGGGGAATAATTATACGCCTGAAGAGGGAAACATGAAGGCCGGTTTCTTTTACACGCTCCCGGTTGCATTTCTTGCCTGCAGATAAGAAATTTCCGGACCTGCGGCGTAACCCGGAAGTATTCTTTACTTTTGTTGCGTATACCCGATTCCACAGGGATATAAATTGAAATGTACTTCGCAAAACGGGAGGTACGGCATTCTACACACAACGATGAAAATAACCGGCAAATATGTCTTAGACGCCTTTGTGGCCAGGCATGCAGATACTCAGGCTCCTGTCAATAAATGGGTGAGGCAGATAGAAAACAACACCTTCAGAAACCACAATGCGCTTAAACGGGTTTTCCCGTCAGCTGATTATGTAGGAAACGGCCGTTATGTGTTTAATATTAAGGGAAACCGGTACCGGATCATCGTTGTCATTGTTTTTGCTGACCATTATTTCAGAATAAAATTCTGTGGCACCCATTCAGAATATACCAAAATAAGAGATATAAAGCATATTTGAAATATGGAAAAGAAATTTGAAAACCTAACGGAAATCACTGATCGCAAAACGTATGACGATGTTGTGGCCTACCTGGATGATTTAGAAAGTTATGCTACCCGAAACGGGTATCTTAAGGATATGGATAGTCGTAATGAATATACCCGGGAAATGGGACGGGTAGGAGGGATTTTAGCCGATTACGAAAGTATCTATATGGAATTTAAATACCTCCAGATCAAAAAGCCTGTGCAGGCTTCCCCCGTACAATCCTCTTCGTCACAACGCCGTTCCCATCCGCGTGTGCGCCGCTTTTAACCGGTGTAAAATTTTGCTACAATTCTTATCCGTGTTTTTGGGCTGACAACCGTGCAGGTACTGTAATTTCGTTCAGAAAAATACATACCATGAACTTGTCAAAAACCAAAACCGAGGGTAGGGGAGCCCAGATCAACACGCACAATAAATTCATGGCCAACCGGTATGAAGCGGAGGATTATTACGACGAAGATTTCCCCCCGGCCCGGATAAAAACTATTTTTTACGAAGAAAATGCCCGGAAGGTGGTCAATTTCACCAAAAGCCCGGATATGTACGGCGTACAGTACATGAATCCTTACCAGGGCTGTGAGCACGGCTGCATTTACTGCTATGCCCGCAATTCACACGAGTACTGGGGTTTTTCTGCAGGCATAGATTTTGAAAGCCGGATCATGGTCAAAAAAAATGCAGCTGACCTGCTGGAAGCAAAGTTCAAATCGAAGAACTGGGTCTGCCAGCCCATCCATTTATCCGGAAATACCGATTGCTACCAACCCGGTGAAAAGAAGTACGGGATTACCCGGAAAATACTGGAAACCTGCCTCCGTTACAGAAATCCGGTAGGCATACTCACCAAAAACGCACTGGTCCTGCGCGATCTCGACCTCCTGCAGGAGCTCCACCGCCACGGCCTGGTGCATGTGTTTCTTTCGGTCACCACCCTTAATGAAAAGCTGCGCCTGGCATTGGAACCGCGTACAGCTACCGGGGCCAAACGGCTCCGCACACTGGAAACCCTCTCCAACGCAGGTATCCCTACCGGAGTAATGACGGCACCCATTATCCCCGGGCTGAACGATCACGAGATCCCCCGGCTGATCGAGGCGGCTGCCCATGCCGGTGTGCTGGCTGCCGGGTATACGGTAGTTCGCCTGAACGGGGCCATTGCCGGTATTTTTGAGGATTGGATACGCAAGGCTTTTCCTGAAAAAGCAGACAAGGTGTTGCACCAGATTGCCGATTGTCACGGCGGACAGCTGAACGACTCGCGTTTTGGTGTCCGTATGCGGGGAGAGGGCCGGTTTGCCGAACACATCCGTAATCTCCACCAGCTGTCGGTTCAACGCTACCTCAAAGACCGGAAACTACCCGATTTTGACACCAGCGGGTTTATCCGGAACGGGCAGCTGAACCTGTTTTAAAGAGCAGGCTACCCATTTACCCGGAACCGCATTACCACTTCTCCCGTTTCTTTGTCGATGGCTATCCGGTTTCCCTCCGGGTTAAGGTCTTTGCCTGTACTTAATTTATAGAGCCCGGAAAGAAACTCCATGCCCTTGTTCATGACCGCTTCCAGCTCGGTCAGGCGGGTCTCATCGGGTGGCTGAGGCGGCAGAACGTCCGGTGCGGCAACGGGCTCCGGTGTATCCGGTGGGGGCGGTCCGGCCGTAAATTCGCCCATCGATTCTTCGAGCATCTGTAAAAAATGCGCCCGGCCTTTTTCTGAAAAATCAACCTCATCGGTAAAGCTGCCGGCATTCAGCACACTGTCAAACAGGTCCTGCTTTACCAGTAACCCCGAAGCTACTTTCATTTCTATGGAATTGCGCATCATCAGGTTAATCACCGTAAGATTAGCGCTTTTCTGCCCCAGGCGATCTATCCGGCCTATGCGCTGGTTTTTCTTCGAAGGATTCCACGGCAATTCAAAATTAATGATGGTATCGGCTACCTGGAGGTTCAGGCCTGTGCCGCCTGCCTCTGACGATAAAAATATCCTGCAATCCGGGTTTTCTTCAAACTCCCGAATCACCCTTTTCCGCTCTTTTACCGGCACATTTCCTGTAAGTTCGGTAAAACCTATCCCGTTTCTTGCTAACATACGGCCGATGATGGCCAGCATGGTTGTCCACTCCGAGAAAATAATAATTTTTCGCCGGTTATGATGAATATCCAGCTTTTCAAGCAATATTTCTTCCAGTTCGGTCAGTTTAGGAGAATGTTCAGAATCTTTATCCACCAGAAAAGTGGAATCGCACACCATGCGCATATTCTGCAGGTGGTGGGTAAGCATCTGCCAGTCAAAGGGTGTTTTAAACTTTTTGGATAAGAGGGAGGAAACGGCCCGGGCAAAGGAGGCATGATAATCGGCCTGAACAGGATGCATTTCTACCGGAATATCAATAACTGTGAGCTTATTCAGCTGGTCAAGCACCTCTTTCTTTTCCCTCCGGATCAGCACGGGCTTCAGCTTTTCTTTCAGGAGCTGCAGGTTATAATAGCCGGTGATCCGGTTTTCGTTCTGCAGGTCAAAATAGCAATGCTGGTACGAAAACTCCCACAGGGGTGCCAGCAAGCCGGGATCTATGAAGCCGGCAATGGAGTAAATATCGGCCAGCTTATTTTCAATCGGGGTTCCGGTAATGACCAGGCTATGGTTTTTCCGTAATGATTTAATGGCATTTGCTGTGAGTGTTTCAAAGTTTTTGATGCGCTGGGCTTCGTCGAGGATAATAAAATCCACCCCGGCTTTATCAATGGCCTCCGTATCGCGCAGTACGGTCTCGTAGGTTATAATCAGGAAAAAGGCTTCTGATCCGGTGTAGCTTTTTGCCCGTTGGGCCGGCGGGCCTTCTATCAGCTCTGCCTTTTCCTTCGTAAATTTTTCTATTTCCTCTTTCCACTGCGCTTTCAGCGAAGCCGGGCAGATCACCAGTGTTTTTTTGAACCCGAATATTTTTTTCTTGAACAGGGCCGTTCCAATGGCCTGCAGGGTTTTCCCGAGGCCCATCTCATCGGCTATGATAACGCCTTTCCGGAAAGTAGCAAAGGCTATTCCTTCCTTCTGGTAGGGGTAGAGATCTGCTTTGATCAGGGAATAATTAAGCCGGGTATTTTCCTGCTTTTGTTCAAGCACATGCCGGTCAAATTCACGTTCTATTTTATCCAGCACCTCCTGTCGCACCAGGATCTGCTTGTATTTTGCCGCCTCTTTCACAAACCCGAAGAACATGAGGGTTCTTTGGGGTGAAATATGCTTCTCCGGGCCGAAATAAAGCCGTATAAGGGCCCGCACCGGCTCAGGTAAGGCATGCGGATAGTACCAGGTAATGAGGTAATCGTTAAGCGGATCTGTGAAGATCTCTACAAAAGGGTAGGGCTGCTGCGTATTTTCAGCCTTAAAGTGGGCAAAAGCATACATCAGGTGCTTGCAGGTGCCCAGCTTATTGGTAGCAAAATCTGAGCAATTGCAATAACCTTCCTGCCGTTCAAAATCGCGGAAAGTTATCTTATACGATGCCCCCTGGGGTGTTATCAGCCGGTGCTCGCCGTACCGGTTATCGGCCGGAACCAGCCTGTATTTTGCTTTTGAGGCCCGTTCCCTTCTTTCTGCCAGCACCCGTTTGATCATTCCTTCCCGGGTATAGGCTTTCCCTTCCTCGTTATAATGGGGCTTCAGGGCGTTTAATTTCTCTTCGATCTGCATAAGACCCGCCACCCGGTGAGAACACCCTTCCACGGCCTTGCAGGAGCACTCCGGTTTTGTGCCTGACCGGTACGAAACCACGAAATCATCAAACGTATCCCTGACCTCTACTTCAAAGAATCCTTTCCCCTGTGAAAGAAGCTGGACCTGGCCGGATTTAAACAATTTCACCCCCGCAGCATACGAATTGCCAAACTTCCCGGACAGCACGTGAAGCGCTTTTGAAATTTCTTCCTGGAGTTCCCGGTCGTTTTCCATCTGCCGTTTAAAGAAGGTCGGAAATAACTATATTCTGAGGTTTCACGGGGAGAGCTTTTAAATCATCTGCCGATAAGGCTCTCAGCCGCGTAATGTCTGTACCTGCCTTCAGCTTATCGAGCATTTCAGCCGGGGGAGGTGTGATTTTACGCTTGTCCATAGAGAACCATACGCCCAGGATACGGGAATACGCCATGTGGGTACCGTCGGCCTTTTTGTACAGGTTATGCGTAAATTCAAATATTTCGCCCCTTTCCGATATAGCGGTCTGTTCTGCGGTAATGATCACTTCTTCGTTATCGTAGCCTTCCCTGAAGAAGGAAAATTCTTCTCTCAGAACGGCCGGGCCGAGGTTATACCGGGCTAAATCGGCTATGCTGATGCCTAGTTGACGCAGGTAAGCCATACGGGCATAGGAGGTAAAATTCATGTAAGAGGCGTTGGCCAGGTGCCGGTTGGCATCCAGGTCAGACCAGCGCACCCGGGTTTCGGTATAAAAAGGCTTCAAATTTTATATTTTTTTCAAATATAGGAATTTTTATTCTGAGCAAAAGTATGGGTCTGCAACCGTAGCCGGTACTTCTTCAGCCGTTTCTTTTAACGGCCGCAAGCGTAACGATAAACAGTTCTTTTATCCCGGCTTCCTGCAGGGCGGTAGCAGCTACCTCCAGCGTGGCACCGGTGGTGAGCACATCGTCTACCAGGATCACGGTTTTGTTCTTCAGCAGTTCAGGTGCTCCCGGAACCATACCGAACACCCCCTGAAGGTTCCTGTAGCGGTTCAGGCGGCCCCCGGTTTTGGTTTGGGTACGGGTAGACCTGTTCCTGATCAGCAGGTCGTGCCAAACGGGTATCTGAAGTATTTCACCGATACCTGCAGCTATACGTTCTGCCTGGTTATAGCCCCGTTCTCTTTGCCGTGAGCGGTGCAAGGGCACCGGGATAAGGTAATGGGCATCTGTAAACAATTGCTGCTCCTGGAGGGCTTTTCCACACAGTTTTCCCAGGAAAACCCCCAGGTCGGGCTGGTTCCGGTATTTCAGGGCGTGCAGGATATTCTGCACTTTTCCGCCCTTGGTAAAGCTAAGAAATGAGTAGATACCACCGGTTTTCAGCCTTCCCCAGAACTTATTTTCGGGAGATTCGTTATGTATCAGTAGGTTAGTATTTCGCGGTAAAGTCCATTGGCATTCAAAACAGAGAACTGTCTCCGTGTCGCTGATCTGCTTTTCGCAGGCAACACAGATGCGGGGATACGCGAAGTCGAGCAGATACCTGCAAAAGGTAATTAATAATTTTTTCATAAGTCGTATGTCGTTAGATGATAAGGAAATATGGGGCAATTTAGTTCGTTTTCTAGAACAAACTACCGGTAAAAAGCCCAAAGATCTGAACGGAGTTCTTTTCCTGATAGGAGTACAGGAGCTGGGCAAAGGTGCGTTACGGTTTGATAAGGAGCAAAAGCAGGACCTCATGCATATTGCCATTTGCAAGGTGCTGAGCCTCGGTGGTTTTTATACGCTGGAAGGCAAAGATGAAGAGGGCTGGCCGCATTGGAAACAAATCCGTGAAATACCCCCGATAGACCTGATGAGCCAGGAGACCCTTTTAAAGCATTATGTGATCCGTTATTTCAGGGAAGAGGTGGGGGTACACCTGTAAGCAACGGAACAATAAGACCGGGATTATTTTATACGTATGAAAATTATAACGTTCAATGTGAACGGAGTTCGTTCTGCCCTCAATAAGGGTTTGAGGGAATGGCTGATCCGCGAAAACCCGGATATCCTATGTCTGCAGGAAATTAAACTGGCTGAAACTCAGCTTGTTGAACCTGTTTTTGACGAACTGGGCTTTCATTGTTACTGGTATCCGGCCGTAAAAAGGGGGTACTCTGGCGTAGCTATTTTATCAAAGAAACCTGCTAATCAGATAGTTACAGGATCTGGTAAGGAGCTATACGATGCTGAAGGCCGGATTCTCCTGGCCCGCTATGATCATTTCCAGCTGGTTTCGGCCTATTTCCCTTCCGGCACCACCGGTGACGTACGCCAGGGTGTAAAATACAATTTCCTCGACGACTTTTATACCTATGCCGGAGAGTTGAAAAAAGAAGGGTTGCCTCTCCTGATCTGCGGAGATGTGAATATCTGTCATACCGATATCGATATTCACAATCCGAAATCCAATGCCAGAACTTCCGGGTTTCTGCCTGAAGAGCGGGCATGGGTAGGCAAATTCATTGAAGCCGGCTTTGTAGACACTTTCCGGCATAAGGTGAAAGATCCGCATCATTACACCTGGTGGTCGTACCGTGCAGGTTCACGTGCAAAAAACCTGGGTTGGCGGATAGATTATATATTTGCAGCAAATATGGAGGCCGATGCCCTGCAAAACGTTCAGATACATGCGGATGTATTCCTGTCTGACCACTGCCCGGTATCGCTTGATTTAAACCTTTAAATGTTATGAACAGCGCCGTACTATCGATACTGGATAAAATAGCCGATTATAAGAGAAAATTGTACAAGAACCAGCTGATTAAAGGGTTATTGATCAGCATGGCTCTCATTATAGGTGCATTTCTTGTAGTGAATTCACTGGAATACTTCGGTCGTTTCGGAACGGCCTTCCGCCTGGTTCTATTACTGGGCTTTATCGGCGTATCGGCGTATACTCTTACACAATATATCCTGAAACCGGCGTTTCACCTGTTCCATATTAATCAACCTATCAGTGATGAAGAAGCCGCTGTACAGATCGGACGGTTCTTTCCGGATGTAAAAGACAAACTCTTGAATACTCTGCAGCTCTCACGGTTGTCTTCTACAGAAAACGCGCTGTTAGAAGCGGGTATTGCCCAAAAAACAGAAGAGCTTCGCCTGGTTCGCTTCGCAGATGCCATTAACCTTCGGGAGAACCGGAAGTACCTGAAATATGCTATTCCGCCTCTAGCACTGGTGCTCCTGATTTCAGCTATCGCCCCCAAATTTTTCAGCAGTACCGAACGGATCGTAAAATTCAATAAAACTTTTGCCGAGCCGGCCCCTTTCCAATTTGAAATACTCAATAAAAACCTGGATGCTATTCAGCACGAAGATTTCAAGCTGGATCTCCGCCTGATCGGTAACTCGCTTCCCGAAGAAGTTTTCCTGGTCTCCAATGGCCGTAAATACAAGATGAATATTTCTGACGAGCGTACGTTCGACTATACGTTCAGCCACATCCAGGAAAGCACCGATTTCCATTTCCTTGCCGGCGGGTATACTTCTAATTCTTTCCGGATAAACCTGGTTTCACGGCCCAATCTTTTGTCGTTCAGCGTTTCGCTCAAATACCCGCCTTACCTGGGTAAACCATCAGAAGAGTTTGACAATGTGGGTAACCTGGTGGTTCCGGAAGGCACACTGATCCGTTGGGTTTTCAAAACCAATGAAACCGACAGCTTCGAGATGGTCTTTGACAGCACTGAAAAGATTAATGTGGAAAAAGGTTTATTCTCTGATTACAACTATCAGAAAAAAATATCCGGAACTACGGCGTATGAGATCGTATTGAAGAATGCCAACTCCAGCAATGCCGACCCTATCAATTACTTTATTAACGTTATCCCCGACAGATATCCACAAATCAACTTTGAACAGATTTCTGATTCTTCCCTGTATAACTATATCGGGATAGGTGGGACCATCTCTGACGACTACGGTATTTCTGATTTCCGGTTTGCTTACCGGAAAACCAATGAGAAAAACTTTAAGCTTATCCCTATACCCTTTAATAAAACTTCTTTATCGCAAACCTTCTTTTACCAGGTTGACCTCGATGTACTTGGCCTTCAGAAAAACGATCAGCTGGAATACTACCTCATCGTTACCGACAATGACGGGGTTAACGGAAAAAAATCGACCAAATCTTCTCTTTTAACCTTCCGTATGCCTACTGTAGAAGAATATGCACAGGATGTGGAAAAAGAAGTGAATAAAACCCACGACAAATTTGAAGAGCTGGTGAAAAAGTCGAAAGACTTTAAAAAAGACCTGAATACCCTTGAAAACGAATTAAAGAAAAAGAAAGAAACCGACTTTCAGGATAAAAAAGACCTGGAACGCCTCTTAAACAAGAAAGAAGAATTAAACAAAGAATTACAGTCTTTAAAAGATCAGCTACAGGAGCTGCTGGAAAAACAAAATCGTTTTGACCGGCTGGATCCGAAGCTGACCGATAAAATGGAAATGCTTCAAAAGATGCTCAATGAGCTGATGAAGAACGAAGACTCCAAAGTGCTGGAAGAGCTAAAAAGAATGCTGGAGAAGAGCCTGGACGAAAAATCGCTCGATCAGCTGGAAAAGTATAACCGTCAGCAACGCAACCTGGACAAAGAGCTCGACAGAACGCTTAACCTGTTTAAAGATCTTCAACGCAAGCAGAAAATAGAGGAAACCGTAAAAAATCTTCGCGATATGAGCGAAAAACAGGAAGAGCTTTCCGAAAAAGCCGGGAAAGAAGAAAGCCAGAACCTCGAAAAAGAGCAGGACCAGCTGAACAAAGAATTTGAAAATCTTTCTAAAAAACTGGAAGATATTGAAAAGCAAAGTAACGAGCTGAACAAATCATTTGATGCCCGCGAAGAAGAACAAAAAGATATCAGCCAGGAACAGAAAAGCGCTAAATCTAACCTGCAACAGAAGAAAAACGATTCAGCGGCAAAATCGCAAAAGAATGCAGCGCAGAAAATGAAGAAAATGGCAGATGCACTCGAAGAGCAAATGCAGTCAGCTGAAATGCAGCAGGCACATGTAGATATGAATGCACTGCGTGAAATACTGGAAAACCTGATAAAAATATCTCATGATCAGGAGCGGATCATGAAGAACTTCCGCACGATAGCCGTATCAGACCCCCGGTTCATACCGCTCTCCCAAGAGCAGCTGAATATCTCAAATGATGCCAAGATTATTGAGGATTCTCTTTTTGCCCTGGCCGGCAGGGTAATGCAGCTGGAGGCTATGGTTACCAAGGAAGTTACCTCTATGAAGAACAATATTGATGAATCGGTTAAGCTGATCCGTGAACGTAAGCTTCCGAATGCAGCCTCCAAACAACAGTCGAGCATGACCTCTATGAATAACCTGGCGCTTATGTTGAGTGATGTATTCAAGCAAATGCAGCAGCAAATGTCTTCATCAGGATCAGGAGAAGGGGAGAAGCCGGGCAACGAATCGGGTGAGTTTGGCAAGAAACAAAAAATGATCAACGAGCGCTTGCAGGGGATAGGGAGCGAAGGAAAAACCCAAAAAGAAATATCAGAGGAGATTGCGAAGATTGTTAACGAGCAGGCCAAACTCAGGAAACAACTCCAGGAAATGCAGGAAAAGATGAACGGTACCGAAGCCGGTAAAAAGCTCGGAAATGAACTGAAGGATATCCAAAAAGAGATGGAAAAATCGGAGGAAGACCTGGTCAATAAGCGGATCAGCCCTGAATTAAAACGCCGCCAACGCGGTATAGAAACGCGGCTGCTGGAAGCCGATAAAGCTATAAAAGAACAGGAGATGGACCCTACACGACAATCGCGTACGGCCACTAAATTTAATAAACCCAGTCCGCCGGACCTGGAAAAATTCAAAAAGGAGAAAGAAAAGCAGGTAGAGCTACTCCGGACTACCCCGCCCAATTTTACTCCTTTCTATAAAAACCAAACGGATAACTATTTTAAAAGGATAAATTAAAAGTTTCACGTGAAACATTCAGACTTATGTTTCACGTGAAACATCAAAGTGTATGTTTAGTAAATACGATGTAATTGTGGTAGGGGCCGGCCATGCCGGGTGTGAAGCTGCTCATGCGGCGGCTGTAATGGGTTCACAGGTTCTTTTGGTTACCATGAATCTTCAAACCATTGCTCAAATGTCGTGTAACCCGGCAATGGGCGGCGTGGCTAAAGGACAAATTGTGCGTGAAATAGATGCCCTCGGTGGTATGTCGGGTATCGTTTCCGATGAAACCATGATCCAGTTTCGAATGCTGAACCGCTCGAAAGGTCCTGCCATGTGGTCGCCCAGGTGCCAGTCAGACCGGATGGAGTTTGCCCTTAATTGGCGGGATAAGCTTGAGAAAAATTCAAATGTTTCATTCTGGCAGGAAATGGTAACCGATATCCTGGTTGAAAACGGACAGGCCACAGGCATTAAAACATCGCTCGGGTTAGAAATAAAAGCTAAAACCGTAGTATTGACCAACGGTACATTTCTTAACGGGCGTATACATATTGGTGAAAAGAACTTCGGCGGGGGCAGGACAGGGGAGTCAGCTGCTTTTGGAATAACCGAAAAGCTGGTATCCCTGGGCTTTGAATCGGGTAGAATGAAAACCGGAACACCCCCCCGGGTAGATGGAAGAACCATCAATTATGAGGCCATGCAGGAGCAGTTGGGCGATGAAAACCCTGAAAAGTTCTCGTATACCGATACTCCTCATTTAATAAAACAAAATTCCTGCTGGATCAGTTACACCAATACGGCTGTACACGAAGAGCTCCGTAAAGGCTTTGATAAATCACCCATGTTTAACGGGAGAATTAAAGGCCTGGGCCCACGGTATTGTCCATCGGTAGAAGATAAAATCAACCGCTTTGCCGAGAAAGACAACCACCAGATCTTCCTGGAGCCCGAGGGGCGTACTACTATAGAAATGTATGTAAACGGCTTTTCAACCTCTTTGCCAGAGGATATTCAATATGCGGCCATCACCAAAATACCGGGTTTTGAAAATGTAAAAATGCTACGCCCCGGATATGCCATTGAGTACGATTACTTTCCGCCCACCCAATTAAAGCTTACCCTTGAAACCCGTTTGGTAGAAAACCTGTTCTTTGCCGGGCAAATTAACGGTACTACCGGGTACGAAGAAGCCGGCGCCCAGGGGCTAATAGCAGGTATAAATGCCCACAGAAAAGCCCATGAGCTAAGTGAATTTTACCTTAAAAGAGATGAAGCCTACATTGGTGTTCTCATTGACGACCTGGTAAATAAAGGAACAGATGAACCGTACCGGATGTTTACCTCCCGTGCTGAATTCAGAACGATCTTACGGCAGGATAACGCCGATATACGTTTGACTCCAAAAGGATATGAAATAGGCCTGGCTTCAGATGAAAGGCTGAAAAAGGTAGAAGAGAAGATTAAAAAATCAGAAGAACTGATCCGGAAAATGGAGCAAACCAAGGTAGCTCCTGAAGAAATCAACCCGTATTTAACCCGGATAAGCTCTGCCCCAATCAAAGAAAAAAGTACTTTCTATAACCTCCTTAAACGCCCTGAATTAAGCATTGCCGCGTTATCGGGTAACGATGAAATCTTTGATTCTGTTATTACGGGGTATACAAAAGACCAGAAAGAGCAGGCGGAAATCAAAATCAAATATGAAAAATACATAGAAAAAGAATTGCTGCTGGCCGAAAAAATGTCGCGACTGGATGAAATCAAATTAAATCCCGATTTCAACTATACAGCTCTAAAGTCGCTTTCTATTGAAGCAAGGCAGAAATTATCGTCGGTGAAGCCCATGAACCTGGGTCAGGCCTCCCGCATTAGCGGAGTATCACCGGCGGATATTTCAGTACTGATGTTATACCTTGGCCGTTAAAACTCATTTAAATTTAAACCCATATACGATCTATATGAAAACTTCCAGGACAAGCCGGTTAAAACCCATCAGCACTTCTCATGACCTGATGAAATTGACCTGCTTTCTGTTGCTAAGCTTTATTGTGCTTTCGTGTGCACAAATTGTACCTCCCACCGGAGGTCAGAACGATAAAACACCACCCGAGCTGGTTTCTTCTTTCCCTGAAAATAAAACCCGGAATTTCAAAGGCCAGGAGTTCAAGCTGACCTTCGATGAGCTGGTGGATGCTTCCTCCCTGCAAAATGAACTATTTATTGTACCTGATCCGGGAAGTGCCTATGAAACCAAAGTAAAAAATAATACAGTAACCCTGAAATTTGACAAGCCACTCGCCGAGAACACCACCTATACACTCAACTTCAGAAACGGGATAAAAGATCTCACCGAAAGAAACCCGGCCAGAAATCTGAAGCTGGTTATCAGTACAGGAAATGAACTGGATTCTTTACAGCTCACCGGCCTGGTAACCGACCTGTTTACAAAAGAGCCTAAGCTTGACGTAACCGTAGGCCTGTACCCTGCTGATACCCTGCCATTTTCCAAGAAAAAACCATTGTACTTTGTCAAAACAGACTCGTCAGGAAAATTCATGCTGGAGAACGTGAAAAACAACAAATATTTCCTGCTGGCCTTTACCGACAAAAACAACAACCTGCGTTATGATCAGAAAGAAGAATTCCTGGGCTTCCTGCCTGATAGTCTTCATCTGGAGTCAAACGTCAACCTCCCGGAAATAGAAGTATACCCGGCAGACCATTCCCGCAACAAAATCAAAAGAGCTATTTCAAGAGAAAACGAGTTTGTGGTTCAGCTGGATAAAAATGCTTTTAAAGCCAGGGTAAGCTACGAAAACCTGGACGATACCACCGCCTTGTCTTACCAGCTGGCCGGGAATCATCTTGACTTTTACAAACTGAAAGAAACCCTCCCGGATACGGTCAAAACGGTTATTTTACTTCAGGATTCGTTACTGGTAACCGATACCCTACGCCAGAAAATATATTTCAAGGAAGAAAGAAACAAAAAAAGGAAGCCGGCTACCTTAGCCGTTGGCAGCAACATTAAAAACGGGCAGGAACTTACCTCCAGTATCAGCTATGAGCTCTTCTTCGATAAACCCCTGGTAAGGGTGGATACCGGCCGTATCCGTTTCCTGACAGACACCCTGGAAAAAGAAAAAATAAACATACAATTAATTGATAATCAACATATTAATATAAAAGTAAAGACCCAGGCACAGCGAGAAACCGAGCTCACTCTCCCTGCCAATATATTTGAAAACTACCTGGGCGATATCAACACGGTAACGATATTCAAAAACCCCGTTCTGCAGCCCGATCAGACCGGTTTGCTGGAAGGCGAAACGGGAGACTCGGAACTTCCGAAAATAGCCATATTGCAAAGTGAACAGCGAAATAAAGAATTCGCCCGGCAACGTTTCACAGGTCGTTTTCTCTTCGAAAACATAGTGCCCGGCACATACCATATAACCGTTATTTACGATACCAACGATAACGGCATATGGGATCCCGGTGACCTGGAAAAGCTCATCCTGCCTGAAAAAATAGTGACCACCAAAGAGCCGCTCCGGGTAAGAGCCAATTATGAATTCAGAACATTAAAAATTGAATAAGCCTGTGGACAACCCTGTGTTTTTCTTGTGTAAAAGACCGGGGATAATGCCCGCGAATCCACAATTGGCCGGGTAGCTTGTGGTCATCTCCCGGACCTGTCTGAATAACTCAGCCAAATACACAGAAAGCAGTCGAATTATTCAGAAGCAAGTGAACATCTGAAACAGGAATAAAATTAATCCACAAAAAGAGAGCAAAGATTGAATTTCAAACAATTAAATGTTAATATCGTTAAAACTTATACACACGTTCACCCTTTTAACCACATGCCTGAAAAGTTTCCACAAATCAACACCTATAGTATAAAACAATAGATTAAAATTAAATAGATTAAATTATTAATATTATCATGCTCAGGCAAATAATAAAACCGGTGATCATCCTGCTCCTGGGTTTCCATTTCTGCAGCGCGCAGGACCTTGAGCTGGCTTATACCTATTATAAGCAGGGAGAATATGATAAGGCGGCAGAAATATATAAAAAGCTCAGCGACGATAAGAAATATGCTTCGCTGATCCACATGGACTATGTGGCTGTTCTTTTTAAGCTTCGGGATTACGACACTGCTGAAAAGTTTATCAAGACACAGATCAGCCGCTATGGAAATACCATTTCTTACCGTGCAGACCTGGCCGAGGTGTATGAGAACAGCGGACGAAAAGAGCAGGCCATGCGTGAATTTGACAAGCTTATTGATGAAGCTGCCGGTTCGGAAATGAAGGTTCTGGAGCTGATGAATTTCTTTTACAGGAACCAGAAGCTGGAGCTGCTGGTTAAGCTGATCCTGAAAGACCGTGAGGTAACAAAGAACCCGTATAAGCTGGATACCTGGCTGGCCAGAACGTATAACCTGCTGAATATGAAGGATAAGATGATAGAGGAGGTGCTGAGTTACGGCCGGAGAAACGGTAACCCGGATTATGTGAAGGCGACTATCCAGGATGCCTTTGTAACAGAAGATGAAATAAAATTCATAGAGACCCTTCTTTTTACCAGGATACAGAATGAACCCAATGAAACCTTTTATTCGGAGATCCTGATCTGGTGGTTTGCCCAGAAAGGCGATTTCTCACGGGCGTTTATCCAGGCCCGCTCACTGGATAAGAGACTGAACCAGGGAGGCAGTAAAGTGTTTGAGCTGGCTTACCAGAGCTACCAGTCGAAAGACTATAAAAACTCAGCCAGGATGTACCAGTATATTATGGATGAATACCCTGACGGTGAATTGTATCCGTATGCAAGAACCTGGATGATCAAGAGCAAGGAAGAAGTTGTTAAAAATTCATATCCTATTGAAGATGAAGCAATAACAGACCTGATTGAACAATACAAACGTTTGATAGCCGACCTGGGCAATAACATTAAAACGGCAGAAGCCATGCGGAATATGGCCCTGCTGCAGGCTTTCTATCTTCATGATTACAGCGGGGCGATAAGTACGCTGGAAATGGCCATCCGGTCTATGAATAACAATCCGCGGTTCAGAGACCAGTGCAAGCTGGACATGGGCGATATTTATTTGCTCAAAGACGAGCCCTGGGAATCCACCCTGCTGTATATGCAGGTGGAAAAATCGCAGAAAGAAGACAACCTGGGAGAAATTGCGCGCCTGAAAAATGCCAAGCTTCAGTATTATACCGGGCAGTTTGCGCTTTCAAAAGACATCCTGGATATCCTGAAAAAAGCTACGTCAAAAGAGATTTCCAACGATGCCATGCAGCTCAGCCTGCTGATTGAAGATAACACGGGCCTGGATACTTCAGAAACGGCCCTGGCCCGTTTTTCAAAAGTAGACCTGCTGATCTTTCAGAACAAGTACGAAGAGAGCATCCGGGTGCTGGATACGCTGTATAAAGAGTACAATGCACATGCCCTGGCCGACGAAATCTTATGGCTAAGGGCCAATACCCTGCTGAAGGTAAACCGGATACCGGAAGCGGTGAATGACCTGAATACCATTGTGGAAAAGTATGCCGGGGATATCCTGGCCGATGATGCGCTGTTTTTGCTGGCGAGGGTTACCGATGAAAACCTGAAAGACAAGCAGAAAGCCATGGAGCTTTACCGGCGGGTTCTGACGGAATTTCCGGGAAGCATATTCAATGCCCAGGCAAGGATACGGTTCAGGGAGCTGAGGGGGGATTATGTGAATTAGGGAGCTAGTTCCCGGGGAAGAGTTCGGGGCAGGAGAGTTAAGGGTAGCTAGCTGGGGTAGGGTAGTTTTGAGTGGAGAGTTCCGGGTAAAGAGTGGCGAGTAGATAACTTTAGTGAAAAGTTGAGGGTGGGGTAGGTGAGCAGGGTTTTAAAGGGCTTGTGCAAGGCAATAATGAACGGGTCTGTATGTGACCTGGCAGAATAAAAACGTCAGAATATAAACTATAGCTGAAAAAAAGGATCAAACAGGTAAGGGCAGAATTATTTAAAGAAAGTAGTTATGAAAGAGAACGAGCTGGTAGAAGAAATACAACGTTTAAAGAAAGAAAAGAATGCGGTTATTCTTGCACATTATTATCAGACAGCTGATATACAGGACATAGCCGATTATATCGGTGACAGCCTGGGGTTATCGCAGGAAGCGGCAAAAACAGAGGCCGATATGATTGTATTTGCCGGGGTGCGGTTTATGGCTGAAACCGCCAAGATACTTTCCCCGCAAAAGAAGGTGGTGCTGCCGGATATACATGCGGGCTGCTCGCTGGAACAATCGGCACCTGCCGATAAATTTAAAGCCTTTAAAGAGCAGTACCCTGATGCCCTTGTGATTTCGTATGTGAACTGTTCGGCAGAGCTCAAAACCCTTACCGATATTGTTTGTACCAGCACAAACGCCGTAAAAATTGTGGAGAGCATCCCGAAAGACCAGCAGATCATTTTTGCCCCGGATAAAAACCTGGGAGCTTACCTGAACAAGGTAACCGGCCGGAACATGATTCTCTGGGACGGGGCCTGTATAGTGCATGAAACCTTCTCTGCGCGGCTTATACAGGAGATGATAGACCAACACCCCAATGCCAAGCTGATCGCCCACCCGGAGAGCGTTAACGCGGTTCTGGAGCATGCAGATTACGTGGGCTCAACCACAGGCTTACTGAAATATACGATAAACAGCCCGGAGAAGGAGTTTATAGTGGCTACAGAAACCGGTATTCTGCACCAGATGCAGAAGGCATCGCCGGATAAGATCTTCCATGTGGCGGCTACAGAACGTAACGGAACCCAGTGTACCTCTTGTGCTGACTGCCCGTACATGAAGCTGAATACCCTTGAAAAGCTGTACTGGTGCATGAAAGACGAAACCCCGGAGATTATTCTGCCGGAAGAGACCATCCGGGCTGCCCGGCAGTCTATTGACCGGATGCTGGAGATTTCAGCCCGCCACGGCCTGTAAGAACAGGTTATTTTTCCACGCTTCGCTATGGTAAACATCTTATTCCTGGATATTGAGACCGTTTCTCTTACGGCAGACTTTGAGTCGTTACCTGAGCGGCTCAAAGCCCACTGGGAAAAGAAATCTTCTTTTTTCAGGCGTGATGAGCCGTACGAAGACCTGTATTTTGAGCGGGCAGCCATTTACGCTGAATTCGGCAAAGTGCTTTGCATAGGGGTGGGCGGCTTCTATGAAAACGGAACAAAATTGAAAGTGAAATCGCTGTATGCAGAGCAGGAAAAAGACCTGCTTGCTGCGTTCAGCGACCTGGTAGAAAAGCACCCGGCCGGGAAAAATCTTATCGTATGTGCCCATAACGGAAAAGAGTTTGATTTTCCTTTTTTGTGCCGGCGAATGCTGATCAATGGTATTCCGTTACCCCGGGTTTTGAATATTTCAGGCAAGAAACCCTGGGAAATTCCCCACCTGGATACCCTGGAAATGTGGAAATTCGGCGATTATAAGCACTATACTTCGCTGGATCTCCTGGCCGCGGTATTGGGTATTCCGGGCAGCAAAAGCACCATGAACGGCTCAGAAGTGAATACGCAGTATTATGTACATAAAAACACGGAAAAGATCATCGAATATTGCCGCGAAGATGTGGTGGTGCTGGCACAGCTTTACCTGAAGCTTACCGGTAAAAACGTGATTCCCGATGAAAATATAATCCGGTCTTAAATGCCTATGCCCAGTGACCCGTAAAGTGATCCCAACTGGGTAAAATGAAAGGTTTTTTTATCGTAAAAAGGAGATATCCCTCCCCTTGCAAAAATAACGAGGTCGTTGTCTTTGTACGGCCGGCTGATCTTCAGCTGTATGCGTAAGCCCAGGATACCCGAATAAACGATCCGGTTTTTTTCATTGGAAGCCTTATTGAAAAAAGAAGGGGTAAGTGCGCCGCCGGCCTCTGCAAACCAGTCAAAATAATACCGGGGCGGCCGGGTAATGCATTTCCGGGTGATGCGGTTTTTCAACCGTTCATCGATGTTGCCCAGGCTGTAATTATACGTAAGGGAAAGGGGTATGCCCAGTCCGCTGTTCTGGAAGCCCCCGGGGTTAGACTGCCCCCGTATGGTGGCGTAACCCCAGATATAGGCCAGGCCGGCAGACGAAGCCAGGAAGCCCTTCGGCTGTTCGTACAACACCCGGCTGTAATTGAATGAAGCACCCCGGCTGGGACCACCGAATTCGGCATAATATCCCTGTGTATACCGGCTTTTATAGTTCCATTGCGAAAATGCTACTGCCGGAAACAGAAGAAAAGAAAAGAAAAGAATTCTCACTTAAAAAGGGATAATCAGGTAATAATTAACAACAGCACGTATTAATCAACGCAATATAGCCAATATTATTTAATAGACAACGGCGCAAAATTTTAAATCGCGGTGCTTATCCTGTCAGAAAATCATTGTATAAGGTACTGAATCATAAAAAATTCTGTTATTATTATGTTTTAATAAAGTACCAGCCGGATAACCGATGAAATTAACCAACCGATTCTTTTTATTCTTTCTTTTATCAGTACCGGTATTCGCACAGAATACCTTACACCCTACCTCTGCCGAATACCATTACCCTACAGACCCCAAAGTAGCCGCTAACCTGGAAAACTGGCGGGACCAGAAGTTCGGCATGATCATTCACTGGGGCATTTACGCTGTGCCGGGCATTATTGAGAGCTGGAGTATCTGCAACGAAGACTGGATAAACCGCGACAGCACCGTGCGGTACGATGATTATAAGCGATGGTACTGGGGTTTGAGCGAGAAGTTCAACCCGGTAAAATTTAACCCGGAACAATGGGCCACTGCCGCTAAAGCCGCGGGGATGAAATACCTGGTTTTCACCACCAAGCACCACGACGGCTTCAATATGTTTGACACCAAATACAGCGATTATAAGATCACGGCCGGGCCGTTTAAAGGAGATCCGCGGGCCAATGTAGCCCGGTACGTTTTTGACGCTTTCCGGAAAGAGGGTATGCTGATAGGGGCTTACTTTTCGAAGCCCGACTGGCATTCGCAGTATTTCTGGTGGGATAAGTACGCCACACCTGACCGGAATGTGAATTACGATATACGCAAAAATCCGTGGCGGTGGAATAAGTTCAGGGAATTTACCCATAACCAGATCAATGAGCTGACCTCGGAATACGGGAAAGTGGATATCCTGTGGCTGGACGGCGGCTGGGTGCGGCCCAGAAGCACGGTTAATGCCGAAGTGTTAAGCTGGGGGGCGCCCATTCCCGAGTTTGACCAGGAAATAGATATGCCCCAAGTAGCGGAAATAGCCCGCAAAAACCAGGAAGGCATACTGATTGTAGACCGCACCGTACACGGTGAGTATGAAAATTACCGTACCCCCGAACAGGGGATACCCGCTGAAAAGCAGGACGATCCCTGGGAGAGCTGCATTACGCTCGGAGGCGCCTGGAGCTATGTGCCGAACGACCGGTTCAAATCTTCGGAACGGGTTATTCACACCCTGGTAGAAATTGTGGCCAAAGGTGGGAACCTCCTGTTGGGAGTAGGGCCAACCGCTGAAGGAGAGTTTTTACCCGTACAGGTTGAGAGGCTGCAGGAGATCGGGAAATGGCTGGAAACAAACGGAGAAGCTATTTATGCCACAAGAACGGTGAATACCTACCGCTCGGGCAATTTTTATTTTACACGGGCAAAAGAAGATCAGCGCCGATATGCCATCCGGCTCAATAAAGAACCGTTAACCGAAACCGTACAATGGGAAGGAAATGCCCCGCGCCAGGGCAGTAAAATGTACATCCTGGACGGCAATTTGCCTGTGAAATGGAAAACAGAAGGCCAGACCACTACGGTCACCCTGCCTAAAAAATCTTTGGAGAAACTCATGCATAAACCTGCGATTACGTTTAAATTTGAAGAATAAAAAACCAAAAAACTATGAGAATTGTAATGTTTTTATTGGCTATGCTAGCCGCAAATACGGGGTTTTCACAAAAAAACAAATGGGTCAAACTCTTTGACGGGAAAGACCTCAACCAGTGGTACTCGTGGAAGATCAATGACGGTAACAGTACAGCCGGCTGGAATATTGTGAATGGTGAGCTTACCACCGACGGTAAGGAGGGTGACCTGGTGACGAAAAAAGAATACGGTAATTTTGAGCTGGAATTTGAATTTAAAGTGGCTCCTAAAGGAAACAGTGGTATTATCTACAAGGTGCTCGATAAGAAAAACGAAAAAGAGCAACCGTACATATACGGACCGGAATACCAGATCATAGACGATGTGAATTACCCCGGAACACCCAAAGATGTGCATAAAACGGGCGGAAATTACGACGTATATGCGCCACTGGACCTGACAGCGGTAAAACCGGCCGGGGAATGGAATAAAGGAAAGATCAAAATACAGAACAACAGGGTAGAGCACTGGCTGAACGGTAAGAAAGTGGCCGATTACGAGTATGCCGGCGATAAATGGAAAGAAGATATTGCCAAAAGTAAGTTCAAGAGCTGGCCTTATGCCACTCCGCACAATAAAGGCAAAATCTCGCTTCAGGGCCACGGAGATTCGGTATGGTTTAAGAATATCCGGATCAGGGAGCTATAATACCGGTGATTTTTTTGAAACGAAATACAGCCCTGCTGTTCGTGCTTCTTTTAACGGCTGCGTGTAAACCGCAGGAAGAAGAAGGCATGGTACGGGTCAATGACAGCTTCCGGATGGATGTTTCACCGGTTACGGTGGCAGACTTCCGGAAGTTTGTACAGGCTACTTCGTATACCACAGAGGCTGAGAAGTTCGGAGACGGAGGGGTCTTTGATTTTACAACGGGCCAGTGGCACCTGGTGAAGGGCGCGTACTGGGAATACCCGTTCGGACCTGGGGCCGGCAAAGCGGCAGACGATCACCCCGTAACCCAGGTTTCGTGGAACGATGCGCAGGCCTACTGCCGCTGGGCCGGTAAACGGCTGCCCACCAGTGAAGAGTTCATCCTGGCCGAAAAAAACGGCCATAAAGAATATGCAAACACCTATACCTGGGGCGACGATTTCCTGGAAGACGGTGTTTTTAAAGCCAATTTCTGGCAGGGGACATTCCCCGTACACAATACAGTAGAAGACGGGTTCCTGGCCACCTCTCCGGTAGGCTATTTCGGGAAAAATGCGTTGGGGCTTACCGATATGGGCGGAAATGTGTGGCAGTGGTGCAGCGACGACTCGCAGAGCCGGCCCGGAGAGAAAAACCAGCGCGGAGGCTCTTTTTTATGCGACCCGATGGTCTGCCACGGTTTTAAGATCGGTGGAATAGCCTCTTCTTCGCCTGAAACCAGCCTGGTTCATGTAGGCTTCCGGTGTGTAAAAGATATTTCTTTGTTCTGAGAAAGTGTATTCAGCATTCTCCCCAGGCCGTAATCACCAGCTTCCTGCCTGTGTCGTAATTGCGGTGCTCACCCAGGTAAATGCCCTGCCATTTCCCGAGGTTAAGCTTACCGGCCGTTACAGGAATCTGCAGGCTGTTTCCAAGCAGAGATGATTTTAAGTGGCCGGGCATGTCATCTGCCCCTTCGTAATTGTGCTGGTAATAAGGGGCATTTTCAGGAACGGTGGCGTTAAAATGCCTTTCGAAATCTCCTCTTACTGTAGGGTCAAAATTTTCGTTAATGGTGATGCTGGCAGAAGTATGTTTAATAAAGACATGCAGAATGCCGATCGTGATCTCCGATAGCTCGGGTATGGCATTCAGCACCTGGTCAGTGATCAGGTGAAAACCTCTTTTCTGAGGCTTCAGCTTTATTTCTTTTTGAAAGAACCGGGTCATAAGGCTATAAAAGACAGATTGCCCGTTCGGTAGTACAGGCAATCTGTAGTGTTAAAAGTTTCATGCTTCTCCGATAGGCCCCCCGAAATTCATGGGAAACGGCACCGGTTCACCTGACTGGCGGATTTCTCCGAAAGTATCCTCGTACTTCCGGATGTTATCTTCCAGGGCATGTAACAGGCGCTGGGCATGTTCCGGGGTAAGAATGATCCTCGACTTTACCTTGGCTTTCGGAATGCCCGGCATAAGCCGGATAAAGTCTACCACAAACTCACTGTTGGAGTGGGCAATCATGGCCAGATTAGCATAGACACCCTCAGCAACATCTTCCGTAAGTTCGATATTGATCTGGTTTTCTTCCTGCATTTTTTTCTGTTTCATGTCCAAATCTAGTAAGAATATGTTTAAATCTTGTCGTTTGGCTTTATTTTGCGAATTTTTTTAAGCGAAATAAATTCCCGGAACAAAATTTAAACATATTCTTAAAAGATCACCTTATTTTTTCAAATATTTCTCCAGGAACTGATCCTGTTCCCACAGCAGGTGAAGAATATTCTCTTTGGCGGCATAGCCATGGCTTTCTTTAGGAAGGATCACCATGCGGGCAGGTGCGCCCAGCCCTTTCAATGCCTGGAAGTACCTTTCGGTTTGCAGCGTGAAGGTTCCCGGGTTGTTATCGGCCTCACCGTGAACCAGCAGGATCGGTGTTTTCATTTTTTCGGCGTTCATAAACGGCGACATGGTGTTATACACCCCGGGAACGTCCCAGTAATTGCGTTGCTCGCGCTGGAATCCGAACGGGGTAAGCGTACGGTTATAGGCACCGCTCCGGGCTATACCTGCTGCGAAAAGTTTGGAATGGGTTAAGAGGTTAGCCGTCATAAATGCTCCGTACGAGTGACCGCCCACGGCTACGCGTTTGGTATCAATATAACCCAGGTCATCTACCGCTTTGATGGCTGCTTCGGCGTTGGCTACCAGCTGCTCCACGAAGGTATCGTTGGGCTCTTTACCGTTTTCACCCACAATAGGGAAGGCGGCGTCATTCAGTACGGCATATCCTTTCGTGGCCCAGAATACAAATGAACCGTAAGAAGGGAACGTGAACTGGTTAGGGTTAAGAGCCGTTTGCCCGGCGCTGTTTTTATCCACAAACTCCTGCGGATATGCCCAGATCAGCAAAGGTAATTTCTCCTTTTTGGTTTTGTCGTAATTGGCGGGCAGGTACAGGGTTCCCGAGAGATCCACACCGTCTTTTCTTTTGTACCTGATCACTTCTTTCTGCAGCTTACTGATGCTTTCAAAAGGATTTTTGAAATGCGTGATCTGAACCGGCTCTGTCTTGGTTTTAATATTACGCAGGAAATAATTCGGGTAATCGGTAGCCGACTGGATCATGACCAGCACCTCGCCGGTTTTGAAATCCTGGATAGACTGGATGTCTTCCAGCTTATCGGTGTACGAAGACTGGTAAAGACGGTTGGTTTTCAGGGTAGACCAATCCAGTTCATCAATGAAGGGGAATTGTCCTTCTTTGGTGTGTCCCGGTCCGACCAGGAAGCTTTTCCCGTTTTCTATAGCCAGCACATACCGGCCGTACGGGTTCCGGATGGTTTCAAAGCTACCCGGGTTGGAATAGATATCCTGGGAGTTCCGGTCAGAAATGAGCCGGGGTTCTGCTTTGGAAGAAGGGTCAAAAACAAACCGGCGGGTGCTGCGGGTATCGTACCACTGGTCGTTCAGTATGGCCAGCTTCTCATTCCCCCAGAGGATGCCCGAATAACGTTGCTGCGTTTTTACAAGCGAAACGGCAGGCTGGCTAAAGGGGGCTTTCCAGGTAAACACTTCATCGCGGTAGTCCACTTTTTTCGCCGGGTCGCCGCCGTCAAGGGCTTCCACATAGACCAGGGTAGCCGGTTCGTCGGCCCGCCAGTTCATGTTTCTTTTTCCGGCTTTTACGGCCATGAAACCTTTCGGCAGAACCTCGTTCAGGGGCTCGTCGTTAACGACTTTAACCTGCTTCCCGTTTTTATCATAAACAATTGATTTGCTTGGGAAACGGTTGTAAGGAACCACGTAGGAGAACGGTTTTCCGAGTACGGAGATCATCACGTAGTTTCCGTCAGGAGAAAAAGATTCATCGGTATAAAGACCGGCAGGCAGGAAAGGTGTTTTTTTCCCGGTCAGGTCTACCTTGTAGATCTCTGATGTGATAAGGGTTTCAAAGTTGGCTTCATCGGCCGGGTTTTTCAGCAGATCCTGGTAGGTACGGTTTTGCGATGCTTTCCCTTCCGCTGTAGAAACGATCGGTCCGGTGGGCAGGCTTACCCGGGTATCGATCAGCGCCTTTCTTTTTGCGGGCAGGTATTTTACCAGGAGGTTTTTGCTGTCTCTGTACCAGCTCACGGGATTGCCCATGTTGCCGTTCAGGTAACCTGTACCGATCTTCCTGGCAGTGGCGGTGGCCAGGTCCAGGATCCACAGCTCCACGCCACCGGCGGCGGTATGGGTAAAGGAGATCTTTGTTTCGTCAGGTGACCAGCTTAAATAGGTGATTTTCGGATTCTGGGGCAGGCCTTTTACCTGGATCTCCTGCGTATCTTTTACTTTCCTCACTTTGAGGTTATTCAGATAGGTAACGCTGCTTGAAATGTTGGTTACGGGGTTGATCCGCAGCCCGCCCAGGCGAAGCTCCTCCTGGTTCAGGTCTTCCAGGGTTTTGTAGGTGTCGCGGTAGGAGAAGAGCATGTATTCTTTTTTAGAATCCATGGAAACGGAGGGCGGTCTTTCGTAATCTACCAGGTCAAGGATTTCTTTCGGCGGTTTCTGGTATTCCAGGTTTTCCTGGGCCCATGCTGAGAACCAGATCCCCGAAACAAGCAGGAAAGAGAATAATTTTTTCATAAATAGTTAATTGATATTTTACTACCAATTTACACAATAAGAAAGGACTCCTCCAAAAAGAGTAGGCGTAACGGGAATTTTTTGCGATGTATTCCGGTCAAATTCCGTCGGTTATGGCTTTATAGGCCACATCGTGAATTTTCTGTCGGGTTTTATTACGAATCAGCTTCTGGTTGGCGGCCGACGGATACACCCGGTTGGAGAGAAATACGAAGATCATTTCTGCTTCAGGATCTACCCATACACAGGTGCCGGTAAAGCCTGTATGGCCGTAGGTTTTCTCAGATGCATACTGCGAGACGGTGCCGTCGCCCGGCCCGGAGGGCTTGTTCCAGCCCAGGCCCCGGTGGCTGATACGCGACTGGTTTTTGGTGAAGAAATCAATGGTTTCTTTCGAAAAGAACTGCCGGTCATCGTAGCTGCCGCCGTTCAGGTTCATCTGCATCAGGCGGGCCAGGTCCCAGGCATTCGAAAACAGCCCGGCATGCCCCGCCACCCCGCCTAAAAGGGCCGCGTTGGGGTCGTGTACTGTGCCCTGGATAGATGCCTTCCGGAAGTCGCCGGAAACTTCTGTAGGAGCGATCAGGCTCCTGGGCTTTTGCTGGAAAACATTGTACATGAGATTGTGGAGGCCCATGGGCTCGTAAATGTTGACGCCTACAAATGCGTCAAGATTGCGGCCGCTGACGCGCTCCACCACCCGCTGAAGAAGGATGAGCCCGAGGTCAGAATACACATATTTGGTTCCCGGGGCACCTATTAAAGGGCTTTTCTCTATCCAGGCAAATACAGAGTCTTTTATAACGGGATTAACGGCCAGGTCATCGGATATCTTCAGGTAACCGTGCTGGGCGGTATCGGTAGAGAAGTAGTAGGGATTGAGCTGTTCGCTTCCGAAACGGGTGTTTTCGTAAAACGGTACAAAGGCTTTCAGTCCTGCCTGGTGAAGCAGCACATCTTTGACGGTAATGCGGTTTTTATTCGTTTTTTCAAGCTCTGGTAAGTAGAAAGAGAGCTTTTCATTAATATCGATTTTTTTCTGATCGTAGAGCATCATAACGGCCTGCAGGGTAGAGGCTACTTTGGTCACCGACGCCAGGTCGTAGAGCGTATGGCGGGTAACGGGCTCACCGTAGGTGTATTTGAGGTTGCCGAAGCCTTCGTAGTATACTACTTTGCCTTTGCGGGCCACCAGCACCTGGCACCCGGGGAATTCCTGGGCATTAATGGCAGCCTGGGCTATCCGGTGTATCTCATCCAGCTTTCCGGCGTCCATGCCTACTTCAGAGGGCATGGCAAAGCCCAGCCGCTGGAACCCTTCAATTTCGTAGCCGTAGTCAAGCTTGCCATCGGCCGAGAGCGTATTTACGGGTACTTTCCCGTTGGCAGAGTTGACCCCGAACAGCACATTGGCTGCAGCCATCTGGGCCTCGTCTTCGTCTTCAAAACCGCATAATACGGTTTCAAATTCATCAAAGAACTTAAGACTGTAGGGATTACCGAAAACACAGACAATGAGGCGTGACCGTTTCTGGATATCCCTCAGCAGGTTAAGGGTAGATTCGGTAATGCCGTAATCCAGCTTTTCAGATTGCCGTACTCTATGAATGCTTACAATGACCAGGTCGTTTTTTACGGCCTCGTCTGCCACGTGCTGCCACTCGGCGTTTCCGGCAGGTTTATCGGCCAGCAGGTAAGGGGTTACGTTTCCGTAGAGTTCGAGGGTACTTTGAAAGAGGTTGCCCTCGTCAGCGCCCACGGCTATAGAAGCCATATTGACAGTAGAAAGGCCCTTGATGGGAATAAGCCCGAACTCATCGCGGGTTACGGTCACGGCTTTGTTATAGACCAGCTGCTTCAGCTCTTTGCTTTTTTCATTGTTGAGTTCGGCGGTAATATTCTTCAGATCAACGGGTGTGTAAGCATTCAGCCCTACCCAATATTTGGCTTTCAGGATTTTCCGGATGCTTTCATCGAGCTCTGCTTCGGTGATGGCGCCTTTTATGCAGGCGTCGAGTACGGCGTTATAAGCCTTGTCTATATTGGCCGTCTGCAGCAGCATATCGTTCCCGGCTTTGAAGGCGCGAACTTCTGCTTCACCTACCGGGAAACTTTTGAGGAGGCCCCGCATATTCAGGGCATCGGAAATCACAAGGCCTTCAAAGCCCAGCTCTTTCTGCAGGTACCCTTTGATAACCTTCTCCGATACGGTGGCGGGCACCCCGTTATCCAGTGCCGGCACATTCAGGTGCCCTACCATGATAGACGATACGCTGTCTTTGATCAGCGCTACAAAGGGGGCAGACTCCACCTCGCGGATGTGCTGAAGGCTGTGGTTCAGAACGGGCAGGTCATAATGCGAGTCTATGCCGGTATCTCCGTGCCCCGGGAAATGCTTGGCGCTGGTCATAACGTTCTGTTTGCGGTGACCCCGGACAAACGCGGTGGTGAGCTCGGATACATTGGAGACCGACTCGCCGAAAGAACGGTAGTTAATGACAGGGTTCTTAGGGTTGGAGTTGATGTCGGCTACAGGGGCGAAGTTGATGTGCACGCCGATGCGTTTGCATTGACGGGCAATTTCCTCACCGATCTGTTCGGCCAGGCCACTGTCTTTTGCAGCCCCGATGGTAATGGCTTTCGGGAAGGAATAGGTGTTGTTCAGCCGCATTCCCAGCCCCCATTCGGCGTCGAGACCTACCAAAAGAGGTATCTGGGAGGCTGCCTGGTAGCGATTGGTGAGCTCGGCCTGCTTCAGGGCATTTCCCTGGAAGAAAGCTACTCCGCCGAGGTGGTATTTGCGGATCTGGTTTTCAACAATCTGGTAATCGGCTTCCCGCTTATTGGAATAAACGGCTATCATGAACAACTGGCCCACCTTTTCTTCCAGCGTCATTTCCGAAAGAATCTTCTCTGTCCAGGCATTTTGTTTTTCCTGGAAAGTGGGGTCTCCGGAAACCGGATTTACCGGGTGGCGGTCAGCCACTGCGCCGGTCATCAGAAACAAAAAAATACAGCAATAAAAATATTTCAGCACGTGCTACAAACGAATAATAATAGATAAAACGAATAGATTCGCAAAAAAGGGCTTTTAGAAGGGAAAATAAAAGGTTTAATGCAGAAAAGTGAAGTAATATCGGATAGAAGTCCCGCAGGAGCGGCCTTATTATAGGGAAAAGCCCTAATAAATGCGTACCTTTGCACTTCAATTTTTTAATCAGATTTATGTTAACGGTATCTAATCTTTCCCTGCAGTTTGGGAAACGAGTGCTTTTTGAAGAAGTAAACCTGAAGTTCACTCCCGGAAACGTGTACGGCCTGATCGGGGCGAACGGTGCGGGAAAGTCGACTTTTGTAAAAATACTGGCGGGTGATATAGATCCCACCACCGGGAATGTAAGCATGGACCCGGGAGAACGGATGTCGGTGCTGAAGCAGAACCAGAATGCGTATGACGAGTATAGCGTGCTGGATACCGTTATGCGCGGAAACGAGCGTCTTTACGAGGTAATGCAGGAGAAAGACGCCCTGTATGCCAAAGAAGATTTTTCAGAAGAAGACGGAAACCGGGCTGCGGAGCTGGAAGGTGAATTTGCAGAAATGAACGGCTGGGAGGCCGAATCCGATGCGGCGGCATTGCTGTCAGGCCTGGGAATTTCAGAAGATTATCACTACACGGTGATGGCCGAAATGAACCCGGCTGAAAAAGTGAAGGTATTGCTGGCCCAGGCCCTGTTCGGAAACCCCGATGTGCTGCTCCTGGATGAGCCTACCAACAACCTGGATATCGAATCGATTCTCTGGCTGGAGAACTTCCTCATGAATTTCAAGAATACGGTGATCGTGGTTTCCCACGACCGGCACTTCCTGGATAATGTTTGTACCTATATTGCCGACCTCGATTTCAAGAAGATCACCCTTTACGGCGGTAACTATACCTTCTGGTACGAATCAAGCCAGCTGGCTGCCAAGCAGAAGGCCGACCAGAATAAGAAGGCGGAAGAGAAGAAGAAAGAGCTGGAAGAGTTTATCCGGCGGTTTTCAGCTAACGTGGCCAAATCAAAGCAGGCTACGGCCCGCCAGAAGATGATTGATAAGCTGGATATTGCCGCTATTCAGCCCTCGTCAAGAAGGTACCCGTTTATTGGCTTCAAGCCGGAGCGGGAAGTGGGTGACCAGATCCTGATGGTGGAGAATCTCAGCTATAAAAACGAAGAGGGAGATTACCTCTTTAAAGACCTGAGCTTCCAGGTGGCCAAGGGTGACAAGATTGCCTTTTTAAGCAAGGACGGCCTGGCCGTAACCGCCCTTTTCGATGTGCTGACGGAAAAGAAGCAGCCGGTTTCCGGAACTTTCAAATGGGGGGTGACCATTACCAAAGAATACCTGCCCAACGACAACACCGATTATTTTACCGACAGCAGCCTGAACCTGGTAGACTGGTTGCGCCAGTATTCTGCCGAGAAAGACGAAACCTTTATCCGGGGATTCCTGGGAAGGATGCTGTTTTCAGGCGAGGAGGCCCTGAAGCAATGTACGGTGCTTTCAGGAGGGGAGAAGCAGCGCTGCATGTTCTCGAAGATGATGCTGGCCAACTCCAATGTGCTGCTGTTTGATGAGCCTACCAACCACCTTGACCTGGAGTCTATCCAGGCGCTGAACAAAGGAATGGAAGATTATGACAGCGTTATCCTGTTTACATCGCATGACCACCAGCTGACCAACTCGGTGGCTAACCGGGTGATTGAGCTCGGGCCAAAAGGCTGCCTGGATAAGCTGATGACCTTTGATGAATTTTTGACCGACGAGCGCGTGAAGGGGCAGCGGGCGGCGATATATTGAAAGAAGGGGTAATAGCTGTATGCGGTTTTCGCTTACGGCTTGTGGTTCTTGCCTACGCCCGGTTCTCGACTACGCTCAGACTCTGAAGTTCGGAACTCCCCCATAAAAAACGGCCCACTTTTCAGCGGGCCGTTTTTAATATCCGGATGATCCGATTATTCTTCTGTTTCAGCTTTCTTCTTAGAGGCAGCCTTTTTCTTGGAGGCGGCTTCTTCGCTTACCAGCTGATCTTTCAGGGCAGCAAGAGCAGAGATATCTCCCAGCGTTGATTTTTCAGCTTCAGGAAGCTTCACTTTCTCCGCTGATTTTCCGCTTTTCTTTTTCTCAGGCTCTTCGGAAGGAGCTTCCCAGGTTCTGGTGTGAGAAAGAACAATTTTCTTCTCTTCTTTGTTGAATTCGGTCACTTCGAATTTCAGCTTTTCACCTACTTCCGCTACTGAGCCGTCTTCTTTTACGATTCCTTTAAGAGAAGCGGTTCCTTCAATACCGTAAGGCAGCTCAAGGGTAACCACTTTATCTGACTTGGCAATGATGCTGGCGTCATGTACGGTACCTACTTCAAAAACCGACTCGAACGTATCCCATGGATTCTCTTCGATATGCTTGTGGCTCAGGGCCAGCCTGCGGTTTTCAACATCCAGCTCAAGAACCACTACTTCAAGGGTATCACCGATCTTCACGAAGTCAGAAGGATGCTTGATCTTTTTGGTCCATGACAGGTCAGATACGTGTACCAGGCCGTCAATACCTTCTTCCAGTTCCAGGAACAGGCCGAAGTTGGTCAGGTTTCTCACGGTACCGGTGTGGCGGGTTCCGATGGCATATTTAGCCAGCAGATCCTGCTTGGTCCAGGGGTCTTCTGTCAGCTGCTTGATGCCCAGAGACATTTTTCTTTCTTCTTTGTCGAGGGTAAGAACCACGGCAGAGATTTCGTCTCCGATCTGGAGGAAGTCAGACGGGTTTCTCAGGTGCTGAGACCACGACATTTCTGAAACGTGGATCAGGCCTTCTACTCCCGGCTTCAGCTCGAGGAACGCACCGTAATCGGCAATATTTACAATTTTACCGGTTACTTTAGAGCCTACTTCCAGGTTTTGCGCCAGTGAATCCCAAGGATGGGCCTCCAGCTGCTTCATACCCAGAGAGATACGTTTTTTCTCATCGTCGAAGTCAAGTACAACCACCTTGATCTTGTCATCCAGGTTAAGTACTTCGTTCGGATGGTTCACGCGGCCCCACGAGATATCGGTAATGTGAAGCAGACCGTCAACACCGCCCAGGTCAATGAACACCCCGAAGTTAGTGATGTTTTTAACCACCCCTTCAAGCACCTGTCCTTTTTCCAGGTTAGTAAGAATCTGCTGTCTTTGTGATTCAAGATCTTTCTCGATCAGTACTTTGTGGGATACCACTACGTTATCGTTAGTGTGGTTGATTTTCACCACTTTAACTTCCATGCGTTTTCCTACAAATACGTCGAAGTCACGGATAGGCTTAACGTCGATCTGTGAACCGGGCAGGAACGCCTCAATTCCGTAGATATCAACGATCAGACCTCCTTTTGTACGACGTTTGATCAGGGCATCCACGATAACATCGGTTTCAAGCGCCTGCTCAATTTTAGACCATGCGGTCAGGATTCTTGCTTTCTTGCGGGAAATCACCAGCTGACCCAGCGCATCTTCCTGCTTTTCAATGAAAACTTCTACTTTGTCGCCTACCTTAAGATCAGGCAGGTCACGAAATTCTGAACGGGATACAATACCGTCAGATTTAAACCCGATGTTCAGCAGTACTTCCCTGTCGCTTACACCCACAACAAGTGCCTCTACCACATCTTTTTCTTCGATCGGAGAGAAGGTTTCTCCGTACAGTTTTTCGAGCTCGGCCTTCTGATCTGCAGAATAGCCACCACCAATACCTTTTTTGGTTACTTTGTCCCAGTCAAACGCAGGGAATTGTTGATCTGTCATAAAAATGTGCCCTTCGTACATCAGCAGACCGGGCTATTCTGCTGAAATTTAATTAGATAATGAATTCCTTCTGAAAAGGATTGCAAAGATAGAGGTTTTCTGTTCATTTACGAAGTATCATAAATAATTTTCTGACAATCAGGGGAATAATTCCTCTTTTTTGCGGGTGTTTTGCTTACTTTGCGGTTATGAAAGTACAACTGGCAAATCCTGAGCATCTTGTAGAAAAGCTTCTTTCGGTGGCATGGGCCTATATGCCCAAAATAGTGATTACCGTGCTGACGCTGATTGTGGGCTTCTGGCTGGCTAACCGGATAAGAAGCTGGCTGATGGCCATCCTCGACAGGAGAAATGTGAATCCCAATGTGATACCTTTCATGGGGTCGCTGATCTCTATCCTGATCAAGATCATGGTGCTGATCAGTGCGGCGGCCAAATTTGGTATTGAAACCACCTCATTTGTGGCTTTGCTGGGAGGTGCCGGGCTGGCTATAGGACTGGCTATGCAGGGCAATCTTTCTAATTTTGCCAGCGGTGTGATGATCCTGGCGTTTAAGCCTTACCAGATCGGCGACAGCGTAACCATAGCCGGGTACACGGGGATAGTGAAGGAGATCCTGATTTTTAATACGGTTTTGCTGACCAAAGAGAATAAGAGGGTGATCATTCCCAACAATTCCATTACCTCGGGCCCTATTGTTAATATCTCCGGGAACGGGGAGCTGCGGATAGAGCTGAATTTTAAGGTGCCGCATGAGAAAGACATTGAGACCGTAAAGAATATCATCCTGACGGCATGTGCCCAGAATGAAAAAATTCACCGGTCGCCGGCTCCCCGGGTTTCGCTCAACTCCGAAGACTGGGCCACCATTGTATATTCGGTCAAAGCCTGGTGCGCACCCGGAGATACGGGTGAGGTGGAAGATTACCTGAACGAAGTGGTGAAGCAGCGGCTTTCCGCCCTGTAGCCTAATCCACCCTTGTGCCTTCGTCTACCTCAATGATATAGGGCTTTCCGCCTTCCCGCTCAATGGCTTCTGCCACGGCTTCGGGGTTATTCGGCGCATAGGCAAACATGCATCCGCCGCCGCCTGAGCCATTGATCTTGGCTCCCAGGGCACCGGCGTTTAAAGAGGCTTCCACCATGCGGTCAATTTTGGGAGTAGATACTTTTTTGGCATCGCGCAGGCTGTCCTGGTGAATGTTCAGCAGCTCGCCAACCCGGGTTTTATCAACGGTATCAGCGGCAAACATGGTCCGCGCCTCGCGCAGGATATCGCGGTCGGAAAGGTTGCCCTCCAGCAACCGGAACTGCTCTGCGGAGAGTTCTGACCGGAAACGCCCGGCTTCTCCGGCCGGGAAGGTATGAAGATCGAAGGCCCTG
This sequence comes from Leadbetterella sp. DM7, assembly GCF_040829825.2. Lineage (NCBI taxonomy): Bacteria > Pseudomonadati > Bacteroidota > Cytophagia > Cytophagales > Leadbetterellaceae > Leadbetterella > Leadbetterella sp. DM7. The sequence continues at coordinate 239,212 of NZ_JBFOLH020000006.1, forward strand.
CCTGAAGTATTAAGCCGGCGGATGATATCGAGCATACCGAATTTGACATGCTTGAGAATGCCCAGCGTATCTTTGGGCTCCAGGGAGTCGCCCAGCACAAACGTACCCAGCTTCACGGGATAAGACAGCGCCATGGGCTCAGGCACGGTTTCGAGGTACATGATATTTCCGAGGGCGGTAGAATACTGATCCATCATTCCGCCGGGTTCCCCGAATTCCAGCACTTCTGCTTCTACGGCAAATTTGCCAATGTCAAAACGCGATACCGTTTCGGCCGGCTTCACATCGGCCATCCGGGCCAGGAAGTGAATCCAGGATACCAGCAGGGCAGAGGAGCTTGACGTTCCTGAATTGATAGGAATATTGCCCGTTACGTGAACGTCAAAACCGGTCTCGAACCCGTAGCCGTGCCTCCGCAGCACATTAATGGCTGATTTGAAGTAATCACGCTCTTTGGCGTACCTGAGCTCGGGCTCGAGCAGGAATATTTCTTCAGACCGGATATCCGGCATGTGGATATGGATGGTATTGTCGGCTCTTTTTTCCCCGTGAACATGAATTCTTCGGGAAATGGCTGCGGCAATTACCGGCAGACCCAGGTAATCCTGGTGCTCTCCGAAAAGGCAGATCCTGCCGGGAGTTGAAATTTTCATACAAAACAGAAAAATACCGGATAGCTCCGGGTAAAATAAAAGTAGGGGTCAAAAATACAACTTATCGCGACAAATTTTTATGCATTTGGGCACTTTTGTGTTGAATGAGACATCGTGACGGGACCGTTTTGCGCATCCGCAGAAAGTAGAACATTGTTTATCAAAGGATTATTTAATGATTTCATTATTTGGTAAAATGAAAATTATCCGCTAGTTTCGGCTTGCAGAAAAACAATCCTAAACTGTACATGGGGCGGCAAGTGTTAGTTCTGAATGCCGACTACAGTGCTATAAGCGTCTGCACTGTACCTAAGGCATTTTTACTGGTTTATCTTAACAAGGCAGAGATGGTCGCGGAAGCGGGTACAGCATGCCTCAGAACCGTATCGTCGGTTTATTCCCTTCCCACCATCATTCGTTTGCACAGTTACGTGAAGGTTCCCTACAAAAGCATTGTGCTGAACCGTCACAATATTTTTAAAAGAGATCACCACCAGTGCCAGTACTGCGGATCTTCCAAAGACCTCACCTTAGACCACGTGCTGCCCAAGTCGAGGGGCGGCAAAACCAGCTGGGATAACCTGGTAGCAGCCTGCCGGAACTGCAATTCAAGGAAGGGTGACTGCCTGCCGGAAGAAGCGGGTATGCCGCTAAAGCAAAAGCCGTTTCGTCCTACCTTCGTGATGTTTGTCAGAGACTACTCCGGAAATATTGAAAGCACCTGGCTGCCGTATCTAAACCGCTGGCGGTAATTCTCCCGTTTTGAGTGTATATTTGTACCCTGATCAAAACGCAATACAATGAACTTTTTTATTCCTGTCTTTGAAGGAGCTGACACCGCTTCTGTTTTATCCTCGTCTGCTTATTTTGAAAACTTTAGCGGGAAAGCGGGGGAGCAGGTGTTTTATATTGATGCTGACGGAAACCGGCATTATGTATTGGGCCTGGGGAATAAAAAAGACGGCACATCGGTGATCCGGGCGGTCAGAAGCTTTTTTTACAAGCAGAAGGCCCGGTTGAAAGGCAAAGTGACGGTTAAGCTTACGGGGGAAGAAATGACGGGATATGTATCGGAAATCAGCCAGGGCATTTACCTCGGGCAGTACGAGATAGGTGTGCTGAAGAACAGGAACGACCGGAAGCCGGACTGGTACGATGAGGCGCCCGGCTTTGCTTTCGGGATCCCGGTAGCGGAGGCGGCCATTTTAAAAGGGCGTTATTTTGCCGAAGCCCAGATGCGGATCATGAAATGGGGCGACGCACCCGGTAATTATAAAACGCCGCAGATCCTGGCCCAATGGATCACAGAAGCCGGAAAGCAAAGCGGCTACGGGGTGGAGGTATACGATGCAAAGGCCTGTGAAACGCTGGGCATGCATGCCCTGCTGGGTGTAGGCCGGGGCAGCCGTGAGAATCCGCCCCTGTTCTGTATCCTGAAATACAGCCATCCGGAAGCGCGGAAAACCATCGGGCTGGTGGGCAAAGGCGTGACGTTTGATACCGGCGGCGTTTCACTAAAGCCCGGCGATAACATGAATTACATGAAGTCAGATATGGGCGGGGCGGCGGCCGTGGCCGGCACGATAGAAATGGCGGCGAAATTAAAACTTCCCGTTAACCTCATCGGGGCCATTCCCATCACGGAAAACTGTATCGACAGCTATGCCATCAAGCCGGGAGATGTGATCGGCTCGTATTCAGGGAAAACCATAGAAGTGATCAACACCGATGCGGAAGGGCGGCTGATCCTGGCCGATGCCCTGAGCTACATAACCGATCATTTCAAAACCGATGTTTTAATTGACCTGGCTACGCTTACGGGCAATGCCATCATGGCCCTGGGTTATAAGGCAGCGGCCCTGATCTCGCCCAATGACAGCCTGGCCGGCGATCTTTTTTCTTCGGGGCTCAGCACCGGTGAGAAAGTATGGCGGATGCCGCACTGGGACGACTACAAAGATGCGCTTAAATCAGATATTGCCGATCTGAAGAACCTGGCCGGCTCCCCGATCGGAGGGGCCATCAATGCGGCTAAATTCCTGGAAGAATTCACGCGTGAGCACCCGGCATGGGCGCATCTTGATATTGCCGGCACGGCCTTTGCCGACTCCGACTTCGGATCCATGAAATCGGCCACCGGCTATGGAATAAGGCTGCTGGTAGATTACCTGCAGAAGGTGCAATAAAGGTGCACCTTCTGCAGGAAGCCGCTTATTTGAAAGTATAAAATACCCCGAAGCTGGTGTTATTGGCCAGTGATCCGCTTAATGAAAACTGGGTAATTTCAGCAATCCGGCTAAAACTGGCACCGGCATATCCCAGGCTGGCAGTCAGCATGAAATGGTTTGAGAAATTATACATAAACCTCAGGGGAGTGACATAAGCACCTATGTAGACCCCTTTGGAATCCCCGAAAGCGGCCTGAGCCGTTCCGCCAAAATTAGGGGCGAGGTAAAATCTTTCCACCAATGGAATAAATTTTCCGAATTCTACGGCCGGCCCTACCCGGAAGGTCTGATTAGTTATGTTATTATATTCCTGTGTGGAGCCGGTAAAATGACCTCCCCAGGCCAGGTAAGTATTATTTGCCCGTATTTTTCCGTAGAGCAGTGAAGCATCGTACGTATTGTTTGTAGCGGTTTCACCGGAATTGACATTGATTCCCAGAGAACCCCGAATGATTTTCCTGCCGGCCAGATCCTGCGCCTGCAGGCTTAAGCAGGAGACCAGTAAAAGAAAAGAAATAGTAAGTGTTTTCATAAGAACGATTCATTTAAATGTTGAATTATTACATCTTTGACCTGATTTTAAGCAGGAGGGTTTAAATGCTCTTTAAAAAATCACCGCCTTTTATACCTTTTTCCTGCCGGAGAACGTTAATTTCCATATCGATTCCGGCCTATGCGCGCTTTCCTGATCTTTTTTCTTGTTGCTTTCCCGGGGATAAACAGCTTTTGCCAGAACGCTGAAATAGTAGTGGGAAACAGCTATTTCGGCACCACTATTAATGAAAAGGAGATTTGTGACCGGGTGGCTTTTACCACCCGCCCGGAGGTGACCATGGCCGTAGAGAACATTGTGAAGCGCTCGGGCCTGAAGCAGAACTTCTATGTAATGGAGTGCCCCAATACCGACAATTGCTTTGCGGCCACCCGTAACGGTGAAAGGCTCATTGTGTACGATGCCCGTTTCTTTAACCGGCTCAATACGGTGACCAGAACCGACTGGGCGGCATTGAGCATCCTGGCGCATGAGATCGGGCACCACCTGCAGGGGCACACCATTAAAAGCGGTGGCTCTGATCATAACCGCGAGCTGGAAGCCGACGAATTCAGCGGCTTTGTGATGTACCAGATGGGGGCCACGCTGGCCGAGGCACAGTCAGCCATTCAAAGCGTTACCACAGAATATGCCACGAGCTCGCACCCCCCGAGAAGCGTAAGGCTGAAAGCAATAGAAACCGGGTATACCAATGCCCGCGAGCTGTACCCGGGAGTTACCGCTGCCACAGATGCCCCGGTAACGGTAGCAAAGGAAATGAAAACAGGATGCATAGCAGGCAATTGCACAGAGGGGCGCGGTACCGCCATTAACTCGCGTACATTTGAGCGGTACGAAGGCGACTGGCACCTGGGCAAACGGCATGGCTACGGACGGGAATTTTCGGAAGACGGGCAGCTCACCTACATCGGCGGTTTTGAGACAGGTAAATATTCAGGGAACGGAATTTTATTTCTGAGCAACGGCGACCGCTATGAAGGCGGATTCCGTAACGGTAAAATGCACGGGAAGAACAGCCGGTATATCTTCCGTAACGGGGATATTCTTACCATAAATTATGACCAGGGCCTTCGCCAGGGTTTCGGTATCCTGACCCGGAATTCGGGCGAGCAAAGCAATACCTATTTTAAAAATGACCGGCGAATTCATTAATCTGCCGCAGGAAAATTGAATCGTACTTAATTTTTTGCTTTATATTTGTTCCCCATTACCTTATCGTACGTTATGTCGTGGTTTAGAAGAACAGAAAAAGGAATAAGTACTCCCACGGAGCTGAAGCGCGAAACCCCAGACGGTTTGTGGTATCAGTGTCCGGAATGCAAAAACGTGGTTCAGACCCGTGAGCATCAGCAAAATGCCTATACATGCCCCAAGTGCAACTATCATGATAAGATAGGTTCAGAGGCGTATTTCACTATTCTTTTTGATGAGGGGAAATATACGGAGCTGGATAAAAATATGACTTCGGGTGACCCGCTGAATTTTGTAGACACCAAGGCCTATCCGGCACGGATCAAGGCCACCGTAGAGAAGACCGGCTTAAAGGATGCCTGCCGCACCGTATACGGCAAAATTAACGGGGTTAATTTTACGGTGTCTTGCATGGACTTCAGCTTTATAGGCGGATCTATGGGCTCTGTGGTGGGCGAAAAGATAGCACGCGGTATTGATCATGCGCTGAAGCATAAAACGCCTTTCCTGATGATCTCCAAATCAGGCGGGGCCCGGATGATGGAAGCCGGTTTCTCCCTGATGCAGATGGCCAAGACGTCTGCCAAGCTGGCACTCCTGGATGAGGCAAAAATTCCGTATATCTCCCTGCTGACTGATCCTACCACCGGTGGTGTAACGGCTTCATTTGCCATGCTGGGCGACCTGAACATAGCAGAACCGGGCTCACTGATCGGTTTTGCGGGCCCGAGAGTTATCAAAGAAACAATCGGGAAAGATCTTCCGAAAGGATTCCAGACCGCTGAGTTTGTGCTGGAGCACGGCTTCCTGGATTTTATTGTAGACAGGAAAGACCTGAAGAATGAGCTGTCGGCCGTGGTTACCCTGATGATGCAGAATTCCTGAAGGAGCCCGGACCAGTACCGGCAGCCCCTGCACAGGCAAGTGCGGCCAGCCGGAACGTTGCTCCTGTAAAAGCTCACAGCTCAGCATGAAGATCGACCCTTTTATCCTGTTCCTGCTGGCGGTAGTGGGGTTAGCCTACTTCTTCCCGGGACCGGCGCACGTGCTCCCGCTCGATACCCTGGCCAGTGCGGGGATCTCCCTGGTATTTTTCTTTTACGGGCTAAAGCTGAGCCCGGCCGATATCCGTTCCGGCTTAAGTAACCCGAAGCTTCATTTGGTGATCCAGGTATTCACCTTTGTGGTGTTTCCACTGCTGGCGCTGGCGGTGAAGCCCTTTTTCTCTGCCAGAGAAATGTGGCTGGGATTGTTTTTCCTGGCGGCATTGCCGTCTACAGTCTCTTCATCGGTAGTGATGGTTTCCCTGGCCGGGGGCAATATTCCCGCAGCCATCTTTAACGCCAGCATTTCAGGGCTGATCGGCATTTTTATGACCCCGTTGTGGATGAGTCTTTTCCTGAAGGCCGGCGGCGGCGATATGTCGGCCATTTACCTGAAGCTTCTCTATGAGATCCTGCTTCCCATCAGTGCCGGGCTTCTTCTGCAGAAAAGACTGGCCGGAGCGGTGCATCAATTCAGGTCTTTCTTTACCCGGTTTGACCGGGCTGTTATATTGCTGGTGATTTACAATAGTTTTGTACACTCTTTTGAAAGCGGTATTTTCAGCAGCATACCGCCAGGCGATTTCTTTGTCTTGTGCGGGTGGGTGCTGTTGTTTTTCGGGATAATCTACGGGCTGATTTTCCTGGTTGCGGGGCAACTGGGCTTTAACCGCGAAGACCGGATCACGGCCCTTTTCTGCGGCACCAAAAAGTCACTGGTGCACGGAACGGTCTTTTCCAAAGTTTTGTGGGGCGGTTCGGCTGTGGTGGGCATCATCCTGCTGCCGCTCATGCTGTTTCATGCATTGCAGATCCTGATTATCGGGTTTATTGCGGGCAAATATGCCCGCAATGCGTCCTGACGGCTCTTACCCCGCGGCCAGTGCTTTTCTTACTTCCGGCGCTACTTTTGTGCCGAACAGCTCTATTGACCGCATCATCACGGAATGATCAGGAGCGCCTACATCCATATGGCCGATAAAGCGGGTCAGGCCAAACAGCTCATGCATATGCAGGATCTTGTCGGTTACGGCGGCCGGGTCGCCGATAAACAGGGCCCCGTCTCTGGAGCGGCCACCGTTATACTGGTGCCTGCTGTAAGGTGCCCAGCCCCGTGAAGCGCCGATGCGGTTCATCTGGACGGCATAATTCTCAAAATAGCCGTCACAAACCTGTTCATCATCGCTGACGAGCGAGTGGGCGTGAATACCAACCTGCATTTTTTCAGGGGCATGTCCGTGCACCAGGTACTGTTCTTTATAAAAATCCATTAAAGGCTTAAACTGGGCCGGCATTCCGCCAATAATGGCCAGGATCAGCGGCAGCCCGAGTTTTGCCGCCCGCAATACCGACTCGGGAGTTCCGCCTACCGCGATCCATACCGGAAGGCGGCCCTGGTGAACGGCACGGGGATAAACGGTCTGGTTGACCATGGGCGCGCGGAGCTTCCCCGACCACGTAACTTTTTCCTGCTCATTGATTTGGAGGAGGAGATCAAGCTTTTCTTCAAAGAGGGTATCGTAATCTTTCAGATCGTACCCGAAAAGCGGGAAAGATTCGATAAAGCTTCCTCTGCCGACACCGATCTCGGCCCTTCCGTTTGAGATCAGGTCGATCATGGAGAAATTCTGGTATACGTTAACGGGTTCGGCAGAGCTCAGCACGGTTACCGTACTCATCAGCTTTATGTTCCGGGTGACCGAAGCCGCTGCCGCCAGCAGGATCTCGGGTGACGATACCACGTAATCGGGCCGGTGGTGTTCACCCACACCGAAAACATCCAGGCCCACCTCGTCTGCCAGCTTTATTTCTTCGAGAATCTCCCGGAGCTTTTGCCCCGGATCCTGGTATTTCCCGGTTATTTTATCGATGGCAAGGTCGCCGAACATTCCTATTCCTAATTCCATTTTTCCCGTTTTTCCCACAAAGGTAAGGTCTTGCAGAACTATATAGCATTGATATATGATAAGAAAATACTATCTTTGGCGGGTTGTATGAGACAAACAGGCAGGTTTATTTCAAAGCTTTTCTGGCTACTGATGGCACTCCAGGTTCTTTGGGTGGGGTCAGAATGCTCCGGGTTCCTGGAAGAGGAGCCCGTGTCGGGCTATACCCTGTCTGAAATAAAAATTCCGGCGTCTTCTTATCTCAAAAAAATCAGGACCCTGCCCGGTATTCCTGAAAAAATGACCCAGGAGGAGACGGTTGAGTACCCCGATTATGTGCCCTTAGGCCTGAATGGCCGTGCATCCCTGCCGCGTCATGCCCGGATTTCTTCTGACAGAATAATTCCCTTTGAGGAGAGCAATCTCTCCCCGTTTTGCCCGGATCTGCATTCTCCGCCGCCGGAATCCCGTTTTTCCTAATTCTTTCCAGAACTCCCGCAGTTCTTTACAAGGTCAAAGCGCATAGCAATTGTTGTTTTGGCCCGTTTCACTATTTATTTTATTCATTTCTTATGAAGAATTATATTCTTATTACAGCTATAGCCCTGTTTGCGGTTTCCTGCTCAAAAGATAAGCAGAGAGAGACAGATCAGGCAGGGGAGGATAAATTCCCGGTAGCTCATCCTATCATTAAACCGGCCAATAACCGGTCTGAATTTGTGGCGGAAATTAACGCGAAGCAAAATGTGGAGATCCGTTCAAAGATACGGGGCTTTGTAGAGAAAGTGCTCGTTGACGAAGGACAATTCGTTAAAAACGGACAATTGCTGTTTTCTGTCAGCAACACTCTGCACCAGCAGGAACTGGCCAAGACCCAGGCCCAGGTGAAGATTGCCGAGGCCGAATTAAAAGCCATCAAACTGGAGCTGGAAAACTCCAAAAACCTTTTTGACAAAAATATTATTTCAAAGGCTGAGCTGGACCTGGCATCGGCACGTGTGGAAGCGGCCAATGCCAAAGTAGCCGAAACCCGTTCGGAAGAAGAAAGAGCCCGCCTGAATGTTTCTTTCTCGCAGATCCGGGCACCTTTCGACGGCATTATCAACCGGATTCCCAACAAAGCGGGCAGCCTGGTAGAAGAAGGGGCCCTGCTCACGACTATCTCCAACAATGCCGAGGTGTATACCTATTTCAATGTTTCAGAGAAAGATTACCTCGATTTCGTCCTTAACGAAGGGGAAGGTGTCGCCAGCGAAGTGACCCTTTCGCTGGCTAACGGAATGGAATATCCGTATAAAGGGCGGATAGAAACGTCGGAAAGTGAATTTGACAGGAATACGGGGAACATTGCTTTCCGGGCACGTTTTCCTAACCCGGAGCGCCTTCTGAAGCACGGGGGAAGCGGAAAGGTGATCCTGGACAATACGATCCCGGATGCCATTCACGTTCCGCAGAGATCTACTTTTGAAGTGCAGGATAAGCTGTATGTATATGTACTGGATGCGGAGAATGTACTGCAGCAACGCACCCTGCAGCCGGTGATGCGGGTACCGCACTATTACATTGTAGATGACGGGATTGCTCCCGGCGACAGGATCCTTTTTGAAGGAGTGCAGAATGTAAAAGCAGGACAAAAAATTACTGCGCAGCTGATCAGCAGGGAAGAAGTAGAGAAAAGAATTAACCGGTAAGTATTATGTTTCAAAAGTTTATACACCGCCCGGTGTTATCCATCGTCATATCGGTACTTATTGTTCTTATCGGTACGATCTCTCTTTTGCAGCTGCCTATCACGCAGTATCCCGACATCGCGCCGCCGGAGGTGAACGTAACCACGCGGTTTACAGGTGCCAATGCCGATGCCGTGGTAAAGGCGGTGATCACTCCCCTGGAAAAGGCCATTAACGGGGTTCCGGGGATGTCGTATATGACCTCTGTTTCGGGTAACGACGGTACCGGGATTATCCAGATTATTTTTAAGGCGGGAATTGACCCGGATGTGGCCGCCGTTAACGTGCAGAACCGGGTAACCTCTGTAATGGATGAGCTGCCCGAAGAGGCCATCAAAGCCGGGGTGATCGTGGAAAAAGTGCAGAACAGCATGCTGATGTACCTGAATATCCTGAGCGATGATAAGGAGCTGGACGAAAAGTTCCTTTTCAACTTTGTGGATATCAATGTACTGAAAGAGCTGAAGCGGATAGAAGGGGTGGGATTTGCCGAGCTGATGGGCCGCCGCGATTACGCCATGCGGGTGTGGCTGAACCCGGAAAAGATGCTGATGTACAATATTTCCTCGAACGACGTGATCGCCAGGCTGAAGGAGCAGAATGTGGAGGCCGCTCCCGGGAAGATCGGGGAGAGCTCGGGGAAAGAGGGTCAGTCGCTCCAGTACGTGCTGCGCTACACCGGGAAATTAAATTCGCAGCAGGCGTATGAAGAGCTGGTGATCCGGAGCAAGGCGGACGGGGAGATCCTGCGCCTGAAGGACATTGCGGAAGTGGAGTTTGACTCCCAGGATTATAACGTGCTCTCGAAGGAAAACGGGCAGCCTTCCGGCTCCATCATGATCAAGCAGCGGCCCGGAAGTAATGCCAAGGAGGTGATTGAAAACATCAAGATCCGGATGGCGGAGCTGAAGGAAACCAGCTTTCCGCCGGGCATGGATTATACCATCGGCTACGATGTATCGGCGTTCCTGGATGCCTCTATTGCGGTGGTGCTTCGTACGCTGGTGGAAGCGTTCCTGCTGGTGGCGCTGGTGATCTTTATTTTCCTCCAGGATACCCGCTCCACGCTGATCCCGATCATAGCGGTGCCGGTGTCACTGGTGGGCACGTTCTTTTTTATGCAGATGCTGGGTTTCTCGCTGAACCTGATCACGCTTTTTGCGCTGGTGCTGGCCATTGGTATCGTGGTGGATAATGCCATTGTGGTGATTGAGGCGGTGCACGCCAAAATGGAAAGTAAGCACCTGTCGCCGCTGAAAGCTACGGAAGAGGCCATGTCGGAGATCAGCGGAGCCATTATTGCCATTACCCTGGTGATGTCGGCGGTGTTTGTGCCGGTGGCTTTTATGGAAGGCCCTACGGGCATTTTTTACCGCCAGTTCTCGCTGACCATGGCGGTGGCCATTGTGCTTTCGGGGGTTACGGCATTGACGCTCACGCCGGCGCTGTGTGCCCTCTTCCTGAAGGATGTACACGCCGAACCGAAGAAGGGGCTGGTGGCCCGGTTTTTTAACGGGTTCAATAACTGGTATAACGGCATTGCCTCAAAATACCAGCGGCTGCTGCGGGTGATTGCGAATCGTAACGTAGTGACATTTGGTGTCCTGGCGGTTTTTTGTGTGGCCATGGGCCTGGTAGGAAGCTTTGTACCTTCGGGCTTTATACCGGAAGAAGACCAGGGGGCGTTTTATGCCAACATCACCACGCCGTCAGGCGCTACCCTGGAGAGAACCGAAAAAGTGGTTGACGAGGTACAGTCTATTGCAAACGGCATGGAAGAAGTAAGTACGGTTTCCAGCCTTTCCGGGTTCAGCACCCTGTCAGAAGGTACAGGTGCCATTTACGGGATGAACCTGATCAGCCTGAAGAACTGGAGCGAGCGCAACAAGTCTGATGCACAGATCATTGAAGAGCTGACAGAAAAGACGCGGCATATCAAAGATGCGACCATTGAATTTTTCAGGCCGCCGCCGGTGCCGGGTTACGGTAACTCCAGCGGCTTTGAGCTTCGTTTGCTGAACCGGTCAGGGTCGGATGAGATCGGTGATCTGCAGGAGGTGACCGATGCCTTTGTGGCCGAGCTGAACAAACGCCCGGAGATCACCAATGCCTTTACCACCTTTGACGCCAGCTTCCCGCAGTTTATGCTGGATATTGATGAAGACCGGGCGGCCCAGAAGGGAATCACGGCAGACAATGCCATGAGCACGCTGCAAACCCTGATCGGGTCAGAATACGCCACTAACTTTATCCGTTTCGGGCAGATGTATAAAGTGATGGTACAGGCTTCACCGCAGTTCCGGGCCGAACCGGAAGACCTGCTGAAGCTGACCGTGAAGAACAATGAAGGAGAGCTGGTGCCGTATTCGTCTTTCCTGAAGGTGGAAAAGGTATACGGACCGGAGCAGATCACCCGGTACAATATGTACCCTTCGGCCATGATCAACGGCCAGCCGGCGCCCGGCTACAGTAGCGGGGAGGCCATTACAGCCATTAAAGAAGTGGCTCAAAACCTGCCGAAAGGCTACGGGTACGACTGGGCCGGTGCCTCGCGTGACCAGGCCAATGCCGGGAACGAGACCTTCATCATCTTTGCCCTGTGCCTGCTGTTTGTGTACCTGATCCTGGCGGCGCAGTATGAGAGCTTCCTGTTGCCTCTCCCGGTTATTCTTTCGCTGCCGGTGGGGATCTTCGGTGCGTTGTTCTTCCTCCTGCTGTTCGGCCTGGAAAACAACATCTATGCCCAGATCTCTATGGTGATGCTGATCGGTATCCTGGGGAAAAATGCCATCCTGATCGTTGAATTTGCCGTGCTCATCCAGCAGGAGCAGAAGGTAAGCCCGCTGATAGCGGCGGTGGAGGCAGCCAAGGCCCGTTTACGGCCTATCCTGATGACCTCTTTTGCATTTATTGCGGGACTGATCCCGTTGATGCTGGCCTCGGGCGCCGGGGAGATCGGTAACCGGACCATCGGATCGGCTGCGGTGGGCGGAATGCTCATCGGGACCATTTTCGGTGTAATTATCATTCCCGGCCTGTATGTGGTATTTGCCACGTTGGGAGGGAAATCTAAGAAGCTATGAGCCGTGAGCTATGAGGCATACAGAGGTCACGGCTCATAGCTCACAACTAAAATTTATACCAATGAAGAAACTATTTAATCTGATAGGGCTAATCCTGCTCCTGGCAGGCTGTAAAACCCGGAATATACATTTTACTATACCTGAGCAAACCCTTCCGGTGAGCTTTCAACGGTATGCCGACAGTACTACGATTGCCGATATGCAATGGCGGGATTACTTTGCTGACCGGCACCTGGTGACCCTGATTGATACGGCGTTAACCCGTAACCCTGATCTGAACATTGCCCTGGAAAGAATAGAGCTGGCCAATGCCGGACTGCTGAATGCAAGGGCGGCGCTTCGACCCTCGGTTTCCGGGAATATATCGCCGGCCCTGCGCCGGTACGGGCTTTATACGATGGACGGTGCCGGGAATATTTCTACGGAAATAACACTTGGGAAGATCGTTCCGGCCGATTTACCCGATTTTTATATCGGCCTGCAGTCGTCGTGGGAGATCGACCTCTGGAAGAAGCTGTCGAACCGTAAAAATGCGGCCTACAGCAGTTTCCTGGCCAGCGTGGAAGGCGCCCGTTTTGTGACCACGGCTCTCATTTCGGAAATCGCCCTGGCGTACTATGAGCTGATCGCGCTGGATAACGAACAGGAGGTACTGAGCGAGACCATCCGGAACCAGGAAGAGGTGCTGGATGTGATCCGTTACCAGAAGGAAGCCGGCCGGGCCAATGAGCTGGTGGTTCAGCAGTTCAAGGCGCAGCAGCTGAACACCCGCACGCTGGAAAGGGAGGTGATGCTGAAGATCAGCGAAACCGAGAACCGGATCAACTTTTTGCTGGGCCGGTATCCGCAGCCCATTGAGCGCAATAAGGCACTTTTGTTCCGGGATCTGCCTTTGGAAATTGCCACGGGTATCCCGTCGCAAATGCTGTTGAACCGCCCGGACATCCGGGCCGCCAATTACCAGGTACAGGCCAGCCGGTTTGATGTGAAAGCTGCCAATGCCGAGTTCCTGCCCGGCCTGACGCTGACGGCCGGACTGGGCTACCAGGCGTTTAACCCGAAATTCCTGCTTCAGACACCTGCGTCTCTGGCGTATTCGCTGGTGGGCGGACTTACCGCCCCGCTGATCAATAAAAAGGCAATTGAGGCTCGTTTCAGCATGGCTAAATCTTCACAGATCATAGCCATGTATACGTACCAGAAAGCTATTCTGAACGGCTATACGGAAGTGGTGAACGAGCTGACCCGGATCAATGCCCTCCGGGAAATCAGTGATCTGAAAACCGTACAAAGCCAGGTGCTGGAAGAATCGGTGGAAACGTCCAGCCAGCTGTATGCTTCGGCCAAGGCCACCTACCTGGAAGTGCTGATCGCCCAGCAGAATGCTATCCAGGCCAAGCTGGAAATGGTGGATTCACACAAGAAGCAGCTGATGGCTTCCATTGCTATCTATAAAGCGTTAGGCGGAGGCTGGAAATAGCTTGTTTTTGATATTGGGGGCCTGTTTATTGATTTCCCGTTTATTATGCTTATATTCGTTGGTTATGAATGAAGACAGGCCCCCTTCATTCATAAACTGACCTTTCTATGAGTTATTTAGAGAACAAGCGATTTTTACTGGAGTTTGCCCAGGAGCTGCGACGCGAACTTCCTCTCATCCATCATTTTGAGGTATCAGAAGAACTCTTGAGAAAAATAGCCCTGATAGAGGAAATATCAGCCATGCATGCTTCTATCTATTCTGTTTTTGACTTCACCGAAGGAGAATACCTTTTTCATACTCAGAATTTTCATGTTTTAACCGGATACTCATCACCGCTCCCGCTGGGTAAAATAAAAGATATTTATACTGCCTTTATACCTGAAAGAAGAACAGTAGACAAATACATGGAGTTGTTAAGAAAAGTGTATACTTTACTTGGGGAGGAAGAGAAAAACCAACTCCGGGCAGCAGTAGTGGGCGGAGTTGTAGAAAACATTCATCACGCCACATTCAGATGCTGCTACCTGGCACAACCACTCACCTTTAATGATAGCGGTCACGTAGAATTAAGTTTTGACAGCCTATCCGATATACAACCACTCCTGGCTCCCCAGCCCGGCTTCTGGATGCGTTTTTCCACGCATAAACGTGTATTTCACTGGCATTCGCATACCAACCGGCTAGTGGAGAAAGATATTGTTCTGCCCCGTGAACGCGAGGTCCTCCTCCTCTGGAAAAAAGGAATAGCTATTCCGGGAATAGCTTCAAATTTAAAGGTGAGTATATTTACGGTTAAAAACCATTTGATAAACCTGCGAAAAAGACTTCTGGTAAGAGACAATACTTCTGCTATTCAACTTTGTATGCGTACGGGTATCATTAGGAATTCTTTATAATTCTGATTCTCTTTTTATATATCGTTTTTAAAAACCCAATAGTTCTTTGGACTATTGAAACATCGAATTGCTTCCCGGAATATTGTGGAAACTTTTCAACTATAACCATGAAGAACACCTTTATTCTCCTGTTAGGATTAATTTTAACTTTCCCGGCACTTGCCCTTCCTCCCCAAAAAATTTCCGGATATGTAAAAGATACTACTGCGGCAGCTGTGCCCTTTGCCGTGGTAGGCCTGGCTTCATATACCGACTCCGCGCTGCTGAAGTTTGAGATAACTGATGAAAAAGGGTTTTTTGAATTTGAATCGGTGCTGCCGGGCCACTATTTTCTAAAGGTTTCATCTACTGGCTTTCAGGAATTTACCTCTTCTCCCTTTGAAGTATCAGATGCCGCCGCTCAACATAATATTGTTTTATCTGTTTCACAAAATCACCTGGATGAAGTAACGGTTTCCGCTACAAAACCGGTGATAGAATTTTTGCCCGGCCGCCTGATTTTTAATGTTGATCAGTTGATTTCGGCGAGTGGCGGAAATGCATTTGACCTGCTTTCCCAGGCGCCCGGTGTTACCGTGAATTCTGACGGGCTCGTCAACCTTCGGGGTAAACCGGACGTTCTGGTACTGATGGATAACCGGGAGAACTTTATACATGGGGATAACCTGGCGACTTTTTTAAAGGGATTGCCTGCTGACCAGATTCTGTCACTGGAGATTATCAGCCGGCCTTCAGCAAAATATGCAGCTTCGGGTACAGGCGGAATCATAAATATAAAAACAAAAAAATATGCGCAACGGGGGTTTGGAATAAATGTTAGCTCCGGCCTTAGGCAGGGCATCAACTTTAACACGAACAATAATCTGGCAGTTAACTGGCGTAATGAGAAATTCTATATATTTGGTAACTACGGCTATGTAAGAAACGGGGTTTACCATAATCTGAAAATGAAAAATACCTTTCTGAGTGAGGAAGGAAAGACTTTAAGCCAGACAGAACAAGGCTATGAAGTATCGTTAAAAAACAATACAAACAGCGTGCAAACCGGGATAGATTTTACGTATAAAAAAACATTTCTGGGAATAAGTTATTCGGGGATATTTGAAAATCACCTTCCCCGAAACCAAGTAACCAACACAGATATATTCGATGCTTCTCACCAGCTTATTGAAATAGTGAGAGGAGAGCGTTTAAGAACCCGTAATGTCAGACGTAACACGGTGAATTTTAATTATGTACAGTCTTTTGCCCGACCAGGAAGCGAGCTGACCGTAGCGGCAGACTTCTTTAATTATGACCTGGATATGAATTATACCATATCCAATGCTTTTCATCGTTTGGATACAGGCACTGATACTACCGTTAATTTTATACAAGCCATCCCTAACACGATGAAAGTGTATTCAGCTAAAGCAGATTATACTTACCCTCTATCTGAAAACAGCACATTCCAGGCAGGGCTGAGATCTTCTTTTTCTCGCATGAATAATGTGTATAATTTTTCTCTTTCGGATCCCTCTACCGGGCAATACCGATTAGATCCTGTAAGAAGTATTCACTATACTTTTAATGAAGATATTCATTCGGGATATATTAATTTCCTGCATACATTTTCAGAAACTTTCGATATAGAAGCAGGCTTGCGTCTGGAAAATACCACCAATACCTCTATAGAAAAGCGCACGATGGATAGGTTAGATAAAAGTTATACCCGCCTGTTTCCTGATTTTATGATCAATTACAATCCCGGTGAGAATCACTCGTACTCATTGGGTTACTCCCGTCGGTTCAACAGGCCGGAGTATACTACACTCATTCCCGCTTACCTCTATACCGATCTCCTTTATTACGTGTACGGGAACCCGCATCAGGATCCTGAGATGGTGGATAACGCAGATATCTCATATACGTTTATGGGTAAGCTTACTGCCAACCTGAATTTTTCTTATCTCGACAGGATGTTCTTTACAGCGTTTATTGCCAACGCTGAAAATCACTCTATTGGAGAAACCACAATTAATCACGGGCACCAACGTTCAGCAGCCTTTTCGATAGATTACTCTGACCGGCTCAAGCCCTGGTACAGCCTGACTTTAAGCTCAACTCTTGGTCACCGGAAAACTGAGACCGGTGAGGAGAAGAATATTGCCAAAGGATATTATTTCCAGGGCCAGATGACCAATCGGTTTTCCTTGGGAAAAGGGTGGAGTGCAGAAGTTGCAGGAGTCTTTACCTCCGGCCAGTATGAGTCTTTTGAATATTACCTGAACCGTTTCGGGTATATGGTGCTGGGGCTTGGGAAGACCCTGTTTAAAGGAAAAGGGAGTATAAAAGCACAAATGAGAGATCCCTTCTACAGTATGGTGTATGATTACGACACACGATTTCCAACTGTGATCCAGAAATGGGTTCTGCGCCAGGATTCCCGGCAGGCAGGGCTTACTTTCAGTTATCGGTTTTCCTCAGGGAATGAGACCAAAACCCGCAGCAGGATTATCAGTAATGAGGAAGAGAAGGAGCGATATAAAGAATAAGGAGAGGCCACCTTTTTCGGGCGGCCTCCTCTCAGCAATAGTGTTAATTGTATCATCCGTTTAACCACCAGGTTTTCGCATTGATATTATCTGAACCGGAGAATTGCTGCTGGATAGCCGATGAAACGTTTTCTCCGTTGGTGTTGTATTCTGCCTGCGGGTACATCCACCGGTAAGCGGTTTTTACACCCGCACCTTTTCTGAATTCCGGGTATCCCGTTCTCAGGTGGTCTATGTAAGACGAAAGACCGCCCTGGTGAAACGAACGAAGGTATTTCTGCATCATGATACGCTCCAGCTTAGCCTCTGTACTGCTTGCGGCAGATAATTTTACGAGGGGCTGTTCGAGGTAGGCAGCCGCTTTATCTTCTGCTACAAAACTGCCGATTCCTTTGGCATAATTTTCATAGAATTTAAAGCCGGAACGGATACCGTTTTCATAAGCCGCATCGGCATTGCCGGTGATCCATCCCCTGACGATCGCCTCGGCGATGATGAACTGCTGCTCTGCATAACCGATCAGCACCAGCGGCTCGGTGGTAGGATCCTGCGTGTATCTTTCCAGTACTTTCGAAAGCTTTCCGGCCACGGCTTTATCGTTTACGCGGGCATACGGGGCAATCGGGTCACCGCCTTCGTATGAGCTGAAATCATCCAGGGCCTTACCGGCTTCCTTGCCCAGGCGGGTCTGGGTGGCCACCACAAACAGGCGCGGATCTTTCCGGTCCTGTAATCTGCGGATGAAGGTAGAATCCATGTACATTCCCGATCCGTAGCCGGAGGAGTTGAATTCCGGGTAACGGTTACCTTCCTGGTTCAGAAAAACCAGCTGGGCATCTTCACCGGAGAGGGCCGTGAACAAGGGCCGTGAGCTTACAATGGAGGCAAATTCCTGCTTCACATTCAGATCGGTATCTGCCGTACGGTTAGAAAGCGTCATTAATACTTTCAGCCGGAAGGCATTGATGGCTTTCAGCCAGCCCGAGCTGCTTCCGCCGTAAATGATGTCGCCGGAGATTACGGCAGGGTGGGCTTCCAGCAGGTCATTCGCTTCTTTCAGTTCGGCCAGGATACCCTTGAATACGTCTTTCTGGGCATCGTATTTCGGTGAGAAAATGGCAGCAGATTCTCCCTTCAGCGCTTCAGAATAAGGGATGTCACCAAACTGCAGCGCCAGGTTGTAGAAGTAGTATGCCCGGAAGAACCTGCCCAGCGCCACGTAGGTCTGGTCGTCGATCCGCTGCGCTTCCTCAATCATTTTTTCCACATTCCTGAGGTTGGAATAGGCGTCAAAATCGCCCCGTTGCCAGTTGTAGATCTGGCCGGCATTTTCGCCGTCGGTTTGTACCAGCATTTTCTGGATGTACAGCGGGCCGGTTCCCCTGAAGGCCCGGAAAGCGTCCCATTCCACCTTGGTCAGCAGGGCCTGGGGGTGGGTGGTAGTGGCATTGTTCGGGTTCAGGTTGATCCCCGTAAGATCCCTGCACGAGGCCATACCAAGAGCCAGCAGGCTCAGAAGAATAAAATATGTCTTTTTCATGAATGTCAGAAATTAAAGTTTAAGGATGCACCGATATACCGTGAAGACGGATCCTGCAGGTCGCCGTCGTTGCCCAGCTTGAAGTCGGGGTCAATGTACGGTATCTTCTTCCAGATGGCCAGGTTATAGCCGAATACGGAAGCGGTCAATCCGTTCAGTTTGTTGATTTTGAGCACCTTGTTCAAATCATAGGAGACAGATACCCTCCTCAGCTTTACAAAGGAGCGGGAGAACGTGTTGGCAAAGAATTCATCCTCATCAGCGGTAACCCGTGCTCTGTAGGGGTACTGCTGCGACCACGACTGCCAGCTTACGGCTTTGGTAAACGGAGCATACTCGCGGGTATCGGAAGTGATCTGGCCGTAAACGTCCCTGACTACCTGTCCGCCGGTGATGACCACACCCTTGGGAACAAAAACGTATTCGCCTGATTCGTATTCGGCATCGCGGTAAAGGGTGGAGTTGGGGTGCTTACCTGCCCACCACATTTTCTCAATGGTGCTGGAGTTCATGATACCGCCTATAGCACCGTCAATATCGATGTTGATAGTGAAGTCTTTTACCTTCAGGGTGTTCAGGAAGCCAAACTGCCAGTCAGGATTGAGATGACCAATATTTTTGGGATAGGCATCCTGGATGGGCATACCGGTGTTCGGATTCAGGATAAGCTGGCCGTCGGCAGAGCGTTGCCACACCGTGGTGTAATAGCTGTCGGCCCGGTCGCCCACCTTAAAGTTTCCGTACCGTTCCTGGTCGCCGTAGATGGCGGTAAGCTTTTGTACGTATTTCGACCAGTTCAGTCCCACATTCCAGGTCAGTGTCTTGTTCTTCACAGGTACAGCGTTCAGCATAACTTCAAAACCGTTGGTACGGTACTCGTTGCCGTTCACTTTCCGGGAGCTGAACCCTGAAGCCTGGGAGATAGAGAGGTCAATGATCTGGTTTTCATCCAGTACGTTGTAATAGGTAAAATCCAGCGTCAGGCGGTTTTTTAATAGCGAGAAGGCAAGACCGGCCTCCAGGGAAGTGGAGCGTTCCGGAAGAATGTTCGGGTTTACAATGCCTGAAGGGTAAGAAACCGAAGGCGTGGAACCGTAAGTTACATCTTTTTCAAACGTAGAACTGGTATTGTAGGGCGTGAGGTCGTTAGATACCCGTGCCCACGAAGAGTAAACTTTCAGGTAGTCTACTGCCGGCGAGATGGTGAAATAATCGGAAAGAACCGAGCTCAGTGAAACCGACGGGTAGAAGTAGGAATAGTTGGCCGCCGAAAGGGTAGACGACCAGTCATTCCTGCCTGAAATATTCAGGTAAGTAGATTTGAATATATCAAAATTCACGGATCCGTACACGCTTCGGATAGCCTTTTGCTCCAGGAGGTTGGTGGCCCTCACGGGTCCCTGGGTGTTGTTCAGGCTATAGACAAAAGGTACTACCAGCCCGTCTGTCGACTGGTTGCCGGAACGGATATCCCGGGTAAATACTGATGAGCCGGCGTTTACGCTGATCCCGAAATTATCGGTGATGTCTTCGGTGTAGGTTGCCAGCACATCCGCGTCAAAGTTCAGCTGGGTTTTTTCCCACATTTTGTAGTCGCCGTTGCGGGAGTCGCCGTAATTCATGTATGATTTCGGGCTTTTCATGTCTTCAAACGTAGCGATCTGGCGTGCGGCAGCTCTTCCTTTCACTACAAATTTATCGTTGATCAGCCAGGTGAGGCCGGTTTGCCCCTGGAGCACATCGCGGTCATATTTCTGGGTCAGCTCGTAAGCGGCAAAATAGGGGTTATTGTACCAGGCGTAGTTGTAATTGGCCTGCCGGTAACCCTCATCACCGATCCGGTACAAGTGATTTCTCAGGTCATTGCCGTTCACATCATCGCTCATCCAGAGCAGGATGGTATAGATGTGGTTTTTAGGGCCGTACCCGTATCTCGGGTAGTTCGGAGAGATCACCTTGTTATAAGAAAGATTTACGTCAAAGATCAGGTCGCGGGTCAGCTTGTAGTTGGTGTTGATGTTCAGGCCACCGGATGACAGCCGGGTGTTGGGTACCTGTCCTTTCTGGAAGGCGTATTTACCCGAAACAAAGATATTCGCCTTGTCGGTTTTGTATCCCAGCGAAAGGGAGTTTTCGGTTACGTAACCGGTACGGAGGAAATCGCGAAGGTTATCGTGCCTCACCCAGTCGGTAGGAACCCGCTCGTATTTCGACTTATCGTCGTAAATAGTACCGGCCACATCACCATACCATTCAATTACCTCGCCGGTCTGCAGGTTACGGATAGGGCTGTTCCACTGTTTGTATTTCAGCCCGGTATTCAGCTTGGGGCCCCAGGTCATGTCGCCATCCGAAATACCGCCGTCGGCGCCGTCCCAGAATTCGTATTGTCCGTTAGAGCCGCTACCGTACTCGGTCTGTGTTTTGGGGTACACCGTAAACCCGGCAGTAGCCATTTGGGTAGTTGTGAAATTGAGCTCCAGCTTATCTTTCTGAGCTTTCCGGGTAGTGATCAGGATGGCCCCGTTTTTACCCCGCGACCCGTACAGGGCGGAGGCGGCGGTGCCTTTCAGTACGTTAATGTTTTCCACGTTCTGGCTGGGCACATCAAAGAAGTCGGTTTCAACCGGGATGCCGTCTACTACCACCAGCGGGGTTTTCCCTCTCAGGCTGAAAGAAGGCGCCTGGAAAATACCGGTAGGGTTGGTTACGTTAAGGCCGGCTACCTGCCCGGTCAGGGCATTACCGATGTTCATGGTCTTGGACTCCTGCAGTACATCGGCCTTGATCTCCTGGGTAGAGTACCCGATCTTTCTTTTCTGTTGTTTGATACCGATAGCCGTTACCACCACTTCGTTAAGGATCTGGTTGTCGGCCTCAAGAATCACTGCCGGCATAGGGGTTTGAGCTTTAAGCGTCTGTGTCTTAAACCCCACAAAGGTGAATTGGAGATCATTGCCCGGTTCCGCCTCAAGGGTATACTGCCCGTCTGCATCTGTTACGGCCACTTTCCCGCTGTTCAGGTTTTTCACCACCACACCGGTGAGGGCTTCACCGTCAGTGCTTTTTACGGTTCCGGTAACGGCGGCTGCCCGGATAGCCGAAAGTGCGGGAACAGGATGGGCCCACAGCTTTCCGGTACCCGCTAAAAGAAAGAAGCTTAAAGAGCACAGGCATAGTAGTCGCCCGAGCCGGGAGAGATAAATTTGTCTCATAAAACAAAGTGATAAATGGTTATTTGCGGCGCAAAATAACGGCGGGAAGTTCACGTGAATGTTAAGGCGGTATTATGGAAATGTTATGTTGGAGGAGGGTGGAAATACCTCTTTACTTAGTAATGATAAGACGATGGGAAAATAAATTGAGATTTAGCATGACCATGATAACCACATGCATATCGGAGTTAAGTCGGATCACGTCTTACTCAAAAGCAACAGGAAATACAGACGCTGAGATGGGGTTTTGTTTGTTACAAAAGGAGTATCAAAGCTTTTTTGAACTTTGAATTATAAATGCAGAAAAAACCCTTATTAAATGTAGAAACTTCAAAATGGCTACACCTGTTAAAATCCAAATAATACTGCTCAGTAATCTTTTAGGAAAAATACAGATTGAAGAAACTTTGAATCCACCGATATCATAGGGCGTAAGAAATGCGTGCAACAGGATAAAACAAATTGTCGCCAAGCACACAACCACTAAGTATTCAAACTTATCCACCAATTTATGAAGCAGTGTTTTCGAGTTATCGTCCGAAGCTTCTTTTTTGTAAAGTTCTTTAGAAAAAGTTGACGTGGCGACAATAGACATTCCTGTAATTGCGAATCCGCTCACAATTGATAAGAAAGTCAATATACCCTCAAAAGCTTCTGATGTATCCTTATGCCAATAGGTTGATAGTAAAAGTATTAAGCTTAAAATAAAAATCCCAGAAATAATGTTTTTAGCTATTTTCATTTTTTTCCTGTTCTATTTTTCCTATAATTTTTTGGAAAACATCATTTGCCTCAAACATCTCATTTTCATCAACTAGAGCATTTATATCTATCTTTTTTGAGAATAGATTATTATTGAACAACATTCCAAGGTTCTTCTCATCCCTACCAGAGATTGTAATACTGTTAAAACTGTTTTTGCTTCTGAACAGACTTGCAACTTTTTCCCTCAATGTATCACCAACAAAAAGGTTCTGATATTTCAAATGGAGGGTCGCCTCTTGGGCACCGTACATTTCATCAACCAAGGCTTGAGATAATGTATGTGAAGAACTGAAAAGATTGGGTGCTGCACTTATCTTGATTTGGTCCAATGTTTTGATGCTTTCAATAAACTTATCTTCCTCATATATACATCCTTAAGCACAAGTTGATGCCCATTAAATAGTTTTCTAAAATAACCTAAAAGAGTATTTTTCTTCTTAGTATTGCTCAGCCAAACATAACTTGAATTCAGGTCAAATATCGCAAAATAATCTCTAGGTTCTATTTGATTTTTCTCCCGAGGATTGGGTTCAAATTCTTCTGTATCCTTATTATAGACAACAGGATTTCTAGGCATTGCGGAACCATCTGAAAAACTGACTTTTAGAAAATCTCCCTCATACTCTAACTTAAAAATCTGTACAGTATTACCGTTGACTTCATTATGCATTCCTTCTTGGATTATTTGTAAGAACTGGTCTTTTTTATTCTTTCATCATCAATAAAACAGACTATTCCGCTAAATGTTATTGTCTTCGTTCCCATAATAAACCCTACTTATTATAGTGATATTCATTGTTAACAAAACACAATTTACGAATTTATAACATCCTATTCTTCTTTCTACAAAAAATGGGTAATATATCTATATAAAAGGATGCTTAAATTTTATGTATTTGTGTTAATTTAAGCCCTATCAGGTCTATATTATCTTTATTCACTTTATGCTCTCTTGCCAGATGGCCCCACTGCTGCAGGGCTTGTTTCGTTTGTCCGATTACATTGTCAATAAGCGTTTTCGACAGCTTAGCCTCAAGCCCCAGTTTTATAAGCTGTTTTTCGGTGGGATTTCTGCCTTCGCCCATGACCATGGTACTTTGTTCACCATTGGGGCCGCCGGAAAAAGTCAGGTCATAGGCCGGTGACAATTTCCATTCTCCCGTTTCATCCATCAAAAAGCTAAAGTTCTTGGCGTGGTCGTCACGGTTATGCGCAAGTACGTTGAACACGGCCAGACGATACATCTTTTCCACTTCGCGTGCATCCTTGGTTAGCACCGCTGTGAGATTCAGTAAGTCTTCATAGTCCAAGGACGGTGCGCGAAAATCACTATGCAATAAACCAGCGGCCGTATGCATGTGATATCGCGTCGCTCCATCTCGGTCAAAACGCCTTACGGCAAAATAGCCGCCGCCCTTTTGAGAAGGAAACAGATGCACCTCCGGCATCGAAACACCTGCCTCTTTCGCCATTAGTGCATAGACGTATTCAATGGCTCCGGCATCCGGCCCGTCTTGTGAATTCGGGAACTTGACAAGCCATGGTTCAAAGTCTTGTTCAAGTTGTTTTGCTCCGTGCGATATGTTCTTTCGGTCTTTATTTACTGCAATAAGGGCTTTGGGCCTTGCCCCTGCTGATGACCCGTTTAGGGCCAGAAGCTCTTGTATAACGTCTTCGGAGCTTCCATTGAGGACTTCCTCGGCTTGGATAGCCAGTTGGTCAAGATTGATGGTGCCATCCATTTCTGTTGCACTATAATCCGGTTCATAGACCAGCGCACCCATACCATGCAGACCCACATGAGCCAGACGGTCAAGCGGGGTAATATCCGATGGCAGTACGCCTTGAGAACGCATCAGGCGGTCAAACAACAGGCGTCCCCACCCGTCGGGCAGGCTATCACCGAAAACACCTGCCAAGCCTTCAAAAGGCCTTCGGGGAAGTTCAGTCACACCCGATTGAAGCGGAAGACGTAAAGGAGATATCTCCAAGCCGCTTTGAATAAACGATGCGTGATATTCAAAATAAATCACACCCTCGCGGGCGGCCAAGCGTCCTACCGGCAAGACTTCTTTTCCAAAGTCAAGGCCTACTTTGATTTCTGATATGGGCTGTTTCATTTGCGGCGGCCTCGTTTACGGATGAAACTCGTATTCTCATTCAGGACGTCATCAATAGATGAGAACATAAGCTTGGCGGGTTTTGTCGCCTCGATAATTTCTTCCAACCCTCCCACGACTAAAAGGAGCTTCAGGAATGATTCAAGTGATATGGCTCCTTGCTGCTCAAATTTTCTCAAGGTAGCTAAGGGAACCGCAGCACGTTCGGCCAGCCCCTCTTGGGTAAGCGCCATGCGCAAACGCCTCTCACGGATATTATCCGCAAGTTTACGCTGGGCTTTTGTCGGTGTTATAAGTGATATCATGATAGTATATATCTTGTAAAATTGACCATTACTACTATAATAGTATCACAAATATACCCATTTTTAAACAAAAAATGGTATCTAACCAAACATTACTTGAGTTGCCTTTTCAATAGAGACGAGAACCAGGCCAAGGTTAAGTCTTGCATAAACTTGGGTGGATAAAGGCGATTTATGCCCAAGGCTTTTGCCGATGATTTGTAAGCTCGCTCCGGTGATGGCTTGAAAACTGCCAAAGGTTCGCCGGATGTCATGAATATGAACATCCATCAGGCCTGTCGGTAATGTTATCTTCTCTTTTTTCGAGTAGGTCATTATCCGTTTGAAAGCTATGTCAATCTATTCATATCCATTGGCCTCCAAGTCTATTTCACGAATCAACTTTGAATATCTTTCATCCCTCGCCCATAAATAAATGGTCGGCTTTTTGTTGAGTACGTTTCCAAGCA
Source organism: Leadbetterella sp. DM7 (assembly GCF_040829825.2). Classification (NCBI taxonomy): domain Bacteria; kingdom Pseudomonadati; phylum Bacteroidota; class Cytophagia; order Cytophagales; family Leadbetterellaceae; genus Leadbetterella; species Leadbetterella sp. DM7. The sequence continues at coordinate 264,886 of NZ_JBFOLH020000006.1, forward strand.
CGTTTGAAATTTACAAGGTGCTTGGTAGGGTCTTCTTTTTTATATCGCTTAGTTTTCTCTTGAACCAGTGTGAAAGGAATTTATTGACTTCTCGTTCGTCGTACTTCCATGAACGCTTATGCTTTTTGCTATAGCGTTCCATGTATTCATGATAAAAACTTTCAAAAGTATGTTCTTTGCGTGAGGCACGGACTTCATCGAGGGGGTTTATGCCATTAGCAATTTCTCCCAATTTGATGAACGCCATCTTACGAGCATTCTCAATTGTTAAATCGGGAAACACGCCCAAAAAGATGCGTTCCGGTTTCCCTTTAATTTTCTTGTATAGATAAAATGATTTGGTTTGACTTGAGCGTACTTCTAAAAGAAGGCCCTTGACCTGTGTATCATAGAAAAAAGCCCTTATTTTATAATAAACTGGACATTACAAGAGGCGTTAATTTCAAGTATCCACGAGAGCTATACGACCTATATCTGTAACAATATCGACCATCTTTATAACGTCAATGCGGATGAGGTTCAAAAAACGCGCAAGGGATAAGCTGCATCCTTACACTACAAACTATTGATGCAGGGTTTAATTGGTTGGCATCAAAGTATAGGTTTTACCATTAACCATAGCTGTATGTCCAACCAAAGCCACAGGCTGTTCCAATAATTTTATAATGCCTACAACCTGCGCTTTAGTGATAGAACGCCATGCATCATCATTTGCATCTGCTCTAACACTCCATAAGCCATTGTTTATGAGTTTGACGTTCTTGAGCTTGTCCTGTCCGCTTGAGCCTAAATATGTTTTATCTAAAGCTGACATCTCCGTATTCATGTTATAATCTTCAAGAACCATCGCACCGTTGTTGACTCCTTTGATATTACTCTCTCTGAGTCCTGGCGCATTGATTTTGATATTATTGCCTTTTTTCAAGTCGGCTTGGCGGACGCTTACCACGAATTCTGCCCCTTTGGCATACAGCACAACGAGACTATCTTTTGTATAAACATAGCCACCAGCGCCCCTTTCTTGGAAATCAACAACCGTAGCTTTCGTGCTACCCGGCTCTGTTCCGGGTTTGGGTTCATCACCCTTGATGCCGCAGGATGATGTGGCTGCACAAACAAGGGCAACCAACATACATTTTTTAACTAAACCCGCAATGCTTTCAGTGATTTTCTGAATTGACATTGCATTTGCCTCCGTACTTAGCTTTTGGATATTTTCCGAATTACATTTTGGGCATATCATATGTTTATGAGAGTTTAAGTGAGTTGATATTGTTTATCGCGCGCAAAGCATGAAGCGTTATCGTTCAAGTTTGTATGCCGCCGTGATCGCAAATACACGATTAGCGACTTTTTGCCCTTCACCTGTATAAGACGACATGTTGGATAAGCCGATATTATATTGCAGGCCGATTTCGATGGGATCGAAAACTATGCCTGCCCCGATAATCAATCCCGCTTCAAGCCTTTTATAGTGGTCGGATTTACCTGCCCCCCACTTGATTTTGTAATCTGATTCTTGTCCCCAGCCACTATATTTTTCTTTTCCTGACAAACCTATTCCTAAATACGGGCCGAAGACTCCGTAAAATGTGTGTGAGTTCCATTCGTGGATAATTCTTCCAGTCAATGGAATATCCAAGTAATAGGTACTTACTTTTCTTGACATGCCGTTCCTTTCTTCCGTCAGGCCTTTTGTTGAGAACAACAAGCCCGTTTCAAAAGAGATATTGTCCTTGATAGGAAACTCGGCGGTTACGCCCAAGTGAATACCAGGATGAATTTTGACATTATCGGTTAGGCGGCCGCTATTGTTCTTGAGTAACATGCTCGATAAATTCACGCCCGCTTTGGCACGGTATGTTTGGGCGGAAGATGCCAAAGCCGCACATAGAAAAAATAGGATAAGAACTGATTTTGTAGAGATTTTCATACGGTCTATTGTTTTACGTTTTATTATTTACTGAGATAAATCCATTCCCCGCCGGTGCATTTTCCATCATATCTAATCAGTCTATCGCTGTACAAAGTCATTTTTCCTTGTTCAATCGAAAGGCTATAGTCTAATTCTGGCGCTATGTACAAGGGATAATCTGCAAATCGAATCTTCGTTCCATTCTCTATTATCTGATATTTACTTTCCACCCTGTCTCCATCCGACCAGAGAATACAATCTCCAGATGCTTTGAATTCAAAGTAATTGCCTTCACCAAATATCTTCTCCCACGAATAAGTAGAGGGCTCTGTGCCAAACTCTGGATTAGCTTCGCAATCTTTTTTTTGCTCGTATTTCGTTAAATGCCATTTTCCAACTATTGCATTCCCGCTTTCTACATCGTCTTTCGAGCAGCCTGCCATAAAAAGGATCCGGCCGATAAGTATCAACAGATTTGATTTTTTCATCTTCTGGTTTGTTTATATTGTTTTCTTAAAAAGCGTACACAACAATTTCATGACAAAAGGAGGATTTATAGTGGTGTCCGTTTACAGATTTTATGCGTTTTATAATCTGTCGTTTATTTTCTTTAGTCGGTTCAACAGTGTGTGAACGGTACTCGGGTGCCATTTTCCGTCACCTCGAAATGTCGGAACACTCTTGCGGTTAAGTTCGTCAGAAACGGCCCGTACTGATGTAATCCCTCTTTTTCGGAGCCTGTTTATGAGCGGCACCAGTTTTTGGGCGAATTCTTCGGCGGCCCTCTTGTTCACTTTTGACAGGGCCTTTCCATTGCTACCCAAAACCACGCCCCTCTTTTTTGCTGCCTTCAAAGCTCCCTTTGTGGCTTCGCTTATTCTTTGCCTGTCGTCTTCGGCTACTGCGGCCAGAATGTGTATCGTAAAGCGGTTCGCATGAGGATTATCGACCACGACGATATTGACATTCGATTTGACGATGCCTGCTATCTCCTCAACATCACGGCCCAGACGGTCAAGTCTGGCCACGATCAGCGTAGCCCGTTGCTCTTTGCACATGTTTAGAGCATCCAACAACCTGATGCGCTGCTTTCGTGTTGACTTGACTTCAATCACTTCGGACAGCAAGTCGTACTCATTCTTTTCACAGTAATTCTTTACTGTATTTTGCTGGGCTTCTAAACCCAATCCGCTACGCCCCTGTCTGGACGTGGATACCCGATAGTATGCAATTGCTTGTTTCATTTGATAACCTTGTATGTACAGGTATAAACGATGGTTTATATTTGTACAAGTTCATATCAAATTCGGCTTGGAAGAGGTTTGATAAGTCGCTGGTATAGAGCTTTTTTATTTGACAAGACGGGCAAAAAAAAGAGGATTTCTGTTTATGGATTGATGATGGTTTACTCATGGACAAATTTTCAACAATAAATCTTTGTGAAAGGAAAGGGCATCTACAGAGATTGCCCGATTGAATTACTTCGGAACAGTCATGAATTTGCCGGTATTCAGCCCGAACTGTGAAGTTTATAGGGAGATACTTATATGACAGACGCAAAAATCAAATTATTTGGGATCAAGTCGAAAACTTGAGGGGTAATACTCTAAGCATAGATATTTTTTAATCTGAATAGGAAGAATTTTATGTCTCTAACGCCTCTGGAGGATGCTCTGAAGGCTTTGATTTTTGCGTTGAAAGATTCAGCTGAGGCATTTGTAGATCTGTTGTTGAAGAAGTTAAGAATATGCAGATAGTGAGCCTGAACCGATCTTGAAACTGTTCCGAATGTATCTATTCCAGCTTTTTCTACCTGCTGATACCAGATACCTAATTTTTTAAAAGCGTTCTCCTTCGCTTTACTATGAGCAAATATATTTCCTAACTGTATCGATAAACTATAAGCCTGAGACAGCAAGGGATATCTTTCAAACAACAATTCTGCCCTTTGGAGTTGCGATAAAGTCCATTTA
>NZ_JBFOLH020000007.1:0-211096 GCF_040829825.2 Leadbetterella sp. DM7
TATCTCAGTGCCAGTGTGGGGGATACTCCTCTCAGAGCCCCTAAGGATCATCGCCTTGGTGAGCCGTTACCTCACCAACTAACTAATCCTACGCACGCCCATCCATATCCGATAAATCTTTTAACATCAATCCATGCAGACCAATGTGTTATGCGGTATTAATCCCAGTTTCCTAGGGCTATCCCCCTGATATGGCCAGGTTGCATACGCGTTACGCACCCGTTCGCCGGTGACATTGCTGCCCCCTCGACTTGCATGTATTAAGCCTGCCGCTAGCGTTCATCCTGAGCCAGGATCAAACTCTCCATTGTAAATATCTCTACTTAGAAGTTGCTTGCCTACTCTTACCTATCTAATTTTTACAGCTACCCCGTATCTCTACCGGGCAACTTGTGCTTCCATCTTTATCCCCAACAAGTTAATGAACTTTATCCCACTTATCGTGAGCTTGTCAGCCCTGCTCCTCTTCCTCCTTCTTCCCGGCCTGTTTTCCCCTTTTTTCTACCCCTCTCGTCGTTTGGGAGTGCAAAGGTAGAACCTTTTTTCTTCCCTGCAAAACTTTTTTAAAATATTTTTTTATTTCTTTTTCGTTCTGCCCTCTCTTACTTTCTGAAAGGATTGCAAAGGTACAACCCTTTCCTGATTTAGCAAGCATTCAGGCATGATTTTTTATTAAAAATCACAAAAAATTTACCTTTCTCTTGTCTGTCAATACTTTACAGGAAAGCCCCGGAAAACCGCCTCCGCCTCATAATCAGAATCAGGAAGGGCCGCCCGTGCAGAAACTGCAAACAGGCGGCCCCGTATAGCTTGTCCGGCCGGTAATTTTCTTATAAAAACCGGTATACTGTAGTAGAGGTATACGTTTCACCGGGCTTCAGCAAAGTAGACGGAAACGACGGCTGATTGGGCGAGTCAGGATAATGCTGGGTTTCCAGGCAGAACCCGGTACGGTACGGATAGCTCCGGCCTCCTTTCCCTTTGTATTCTCCTGTCATAAAATTACCCGAATAGAACTGGATGGCCGGCTCGGTGGTCAGCACTTCCATTTCTCTTCCCGACTTCGGATCCGAAACCCGGCCTACCGGCTTCAGTGTAGTAGAAGAGTCGGTAAAGACCCAGCAGTGATCATATCCTTTACCAAAACGGATCTGCTCGTCACCGGCGCCGATTCCGTCACCGATCCGGGTAGCCCTGGTAAAGTCAAACACCGTACCGGCCACCGCCCGCCGTTCACCGGTAGGGATCAGCGTTTCGCTCACCGGCAGAAACCGGTCGGCATCCAGGGTCAGCACGTGATCGGTGATGGCTCCGCCCCCGGCCAGGTTAAAATAGGTATGATTGGTCAGGTTCACCACAGTTTCTTTATCGGTAGTGGCTTCGTAATCGATTTTCAGGGAGTTGTCTTTCTGTAAAGTATAGGTAACCGTTACCTGAAGATTGCCCGGGTAGCCCTGCTCTCCGTCTTTCGCCAGGTAGCTCAGCTTCAGCTGCGGCTCTTCACCGTCTGCCGGGGTAGCGGTCCACAGTACTTTGTCAAATCCTTTTTCGCCACCGTGAAGCGAGTTCGGACCGTCATTGAGAGGCAGCTGATAGGTACTGTCACCAAGGGTGAATTTCCCGCCGGCTATCCGGTTGCCGTAACGGCCGATGATGGCACCGAAGTAGGGGCTTCCCGCTACATAGTCTTCCACCGTTTCATAGCCCAGGGCAATGTTGGCGTACTTCCCGTCTTTGTCCGGGGCGGTCCAGGAAGTGATGGCACCCCCGTAGTTCGTGACCTTCACCTCCATGCCGTTGGCATTGGTAAGCGTATAGAGGTCGGCTTTTGATCCGTCGGCCAATACCCCGAAATCTGATTTCACTATGTTGGTCACCGGTTTTTCTTTACTGCATGCTGTCATGATCAACAAAATTAGCCAATACTGTGTTTTCATAATTTTAAAATTTAGCTTGAGCTATGTGCCACGCGGCAGACCGCTCTTTTCCATTGCAACGTTTACCAGAAAATATAATATATGAGTGTAAACAGGCCGAAGACACCCAATGCTCCCAGAACAAACGGCCGTTCTACCCTGAACCATTCTTTTTTCAGGGCAAATGCTTTCGGATTATCTTTTCCTTTTGCCTGGATCAGGCTGATGGTCACATGCGCCACCACACAAATCCAGAACACCAGGCCCATGCGGTTCAGGAACGGCATTTCCGGGAACTGGTATTTGAAGAAGGCCGATAAGGGAATGCTCAGCACAGCCGCCGCCAATGCGCCGCCGGTACCGGCTTTCTTCCAGAAGAACCCGAGCAGGAATATACACAGGATACCCGGCGAAATAAACCCGGTATACTCCTGGATGTATTCAAAGCCCTGTCCGAAGTTCTTCAGCAGCGGGCTGATCAGCAACGCAATTATAAAGGAAACGATAATTGCCACCCTGCCGTATCGAACCGTCTGTTTTTCGTTCAGGTTTTTATTGAAGAATTTCTTGTGGATGTCCAGCATATAAATGGTCGATACCGAATTGGCCTTCCCTGCCAGGCTGGCCACAATAGCCGCCGTAAGCGCGGCAAAGGCCAGGCCTTTGAGACCGGTAGGCAGGATGTTCAGGAGTACCGGGTAGGCGTTGTCGGGCCTGACAATACCATTATCGGTGATTCCGCTTACAATGGCCTGGTCGGCATTTTCCTGGAAGAGCACATAGGCCGCCAGCCCGGGAAGTACAACAATAAACGGCATCAGCAGTTTCAGGAAAGCCGCAAAAAGCAAGCCGTTCCTGGCCGTGCCCAGGTCAGCACCCAATGCCCGCTGGGTGATGTACTGGTTACAGCCGAAGTAGTTGAAATTCACAATCCACTGTCCGCCGATAATGAACATCATGATACCGGGAAGCTGCTTATAGGCATCGGTTTGCCCGCCCTTGCCGTCGTGCACAAAGAATTCATTGGGCCGGAAAATCATGTGCAGGTGCGAGTCGGCCTTTTCCTTAATCAGGTGCAGCCCCTCAAAGATCCCGCTGCCCGAGCCCACCTTATCGGAGAGCAGGTCCAGGGCAAGATAGGTAGTGGCCAGTCCGCCTACCACCAGGCAGATCACCTGGATCACATCGGTATAACCGATCACCTTCATACCGCCAAGGGTAATAATCACTGCAAAAACGGTCAGGAAGACGGCGCAGCTCATAAAGCTGAAGCCCGTCATCTTTTCCAGGCTGATGCCGCCCAGGTAAATAATGGAGGTGAGGTTAACCAGGATATACAGGAACAGCCAGAACACGGCCATAATGGTGGCCAGCCGGCTGTCATACCGTACCTGCAGAAACTGCGGCATGGTATAAATGTTGTTCTTAAGGTACATGGGCAGGAAGTAAACGGCGATCACCACCAGGGAAATGGCCCCGATGAGCTCATAGGCGGAAATGGCCAGTCCCAGCTGGAAGGCCTGGCCGCTCATGCCGATAAATTGTTCTGCCGAAATGTTGGAGGCGATGATCGAGGCGCCGATGGCCCACCAGGTCAGCGAGCCTTCTGCCAGGAAAAAGTCTTTGCTGTCTGCGGTTTTTGAACCTTTGTTCCGGTAGATCCAGATCCCGTAGATCGATACGATCACGAAATAGGCCAGAAAGATTCCATAGTCCAGTGTTTCCAGTCCGAGTTTCATAAGGTTAAAGGTTAATCAACATCCCTGACCGTAGTAGGCATTTTTGCCGTGCTTACGTTCATAATGTTTCATTCGTAAGGTTTCTTTTATTCTTTCCGTGCCGGGGTTGATCTGCAGGGTCAGGTAGGCCATGCGGGCTATTTCTTCGAGTACGGCGGCGTTATATACCGATTTGGCAGCGTCTTTTCCCCAGGTAAACGGACCGTGGTTCTGAAGCAGCACCATTTCCACTTCCCGGTGGGAGAGTCCTCTTTGCCGGAAGGCGTCAAAGATCTGGTTCCCGGTCTCGTATTCGTAGTCGCCTTTGATCATCTCATCGGTCAGCACCGGCGCACAGGGGATGTCCTGGTGCGTATGATCGGCGTGGGTGGTTCCGAAAACCGGGATATCCCGGCCGGCCTGTGCCCAGGCCACCGCATAGGTGCTGTGGGTGTGCGTGATGCCCCCGATGTCTTCCCAGGTCTTGTACAGAAGCGCATGGGTTTTGGTATCGGAAGAAGGGCGCATCTTGCCTTCCACCACCCGGGCGTCGTAATCCATGATCACGATGTCTCCCATCCGGAGGCTCTCATAGGGCACCCCGCTGGGCTTGATGGCGAATACGCCTCTGGCGCGGTCTACCGCACTTACATTGCCGAAGGTGAACAGCACCAGCCCCAGCCTGGGGAGCTGCATGTTGGCTTCGTAGCATTCTTCTTTTAATGACTTGTACATAATATCTTGTTTGATGGAGGTTGGTTTCCGGTTCCTGACGTCGCGGTTCCTGACGTCGCGGTTCTCGACTTCGCTTGGTTCTCGACTTCGCTTGGTTCTCGACTTCGCTCGAACTGACAAGTGGCGACGGCTCCTGTCAGTTCGAGCGAAGTCGAGAACCGGATGCCTTATACACTCCCTTTCATTTATAGCTTACATCATTAAACCGGATCTCGTTTTTCAGATTCCGGATGGTGGTATCCTTATCGATCACCAGCAGCTCTATTCCCAGCATTTCTGCAAAGTCTTCGAGGTATTCGGTACTAAGGTTCTGGCTGTATACGGTATGGTGGGCACCTCCGCCCAGGATCCACGATTGCAGGCCCACTTCCATAGAAGGCTGCGGCTTCCAGAGCACACGGGCCGTGGGCAGCTTAGGAAACTCCCGATCTACTTTCATGCCTTCCACTTCGTTCACGAGCAGGCGGAAGCGGTTTCCGAGGTCAATTAACGATGCGTTCAGGGCATTACCGGGCGCGCCGTTGAATACCAGCCTCACCGGGTCTTCTTTCCCGCCGATTCCCAGCGGATGAACCTCACAGCTGACCGTTCCTTCGGCTATTGTAGGACAAATCTCCAGCATATGCGAGCCCAGTACCATTTCATTGCCCGGCTCAAAGTGATAGGTATAGTCTTCCATAAAGGTGTTTCCGCCTTTCATGCCGCTGGCCATGAGCTTCATCACGTGCACCAGGGCCGAGGTTTTCCAGTCGCCTTCGCCACCGTAACCGTACCCGGCCGCCATCATGCGCTGCGAACCGATACCCGGAAGCTGGCGCATGCCGTACAGGTCTTCAAAGGTATTGGTATAGGCCGAAAAGCCGCCGTCTTCCAGGAAGGCCTTCAATCCCAGCTCTATACGGGCGGCTTCTACCAGCGAGTTGCGCCGGTCGCCTCCTTTCAGCAGCGAAGGCATAAGCCGGTACGTATCTTCGTATTCCTGCATCAGGGTTTCGACCTGGCCGTCTGAAACCTGGCTGATCACCGTAACAAGGTCACCTACCGCATAGGTATTCACCGAGAAGCCGAATTGGGCTTCGGCGGCTACCTTGTCGCCGTCGGTTACCGCCACCTGGCGCATATTGTCGCCAAAACGAGCCACCCGCATGGTTTTCATTTTGTACACCCCGGCAGCCACACGTGACCATACGTTGATGCGCTCATGAACCCTGGCGTCTTCCCAGTGCCCCACCACCACTTTGCGCGGCATCCTGAGCTTGGCCATAATAAAGCCGAACTCGCGGTCGCCGTGCGCCGACTGGTTCAGGTTCATGAAGTCCATGTCGATATCTGCGTAAGGGATATCGCGGTTAAACTGGGTATGCAGGTGCAGAAGCGGCAATTGAAGAGTGTTCAGTCCGCGGATCCACATTTTGGCCGGCGAAAAGGTGTGCATCCAGGCAATGATGCCGATACAGCCGGGCGCCGCATTGGCTTCCCTGCATATCTGAAGTATTTCTTCGGGTGTTTTTACAACCGGCTTGAAAACCACGCTTACTGCTATATGCGGAGAGGTGTTCAATGCGTTAGCAATCACTTTCGAATGTTCGTCTACCTGACGTAGGGTTTCCTCTCCGTAGAGGTGCTGGCTACCTGTTACAAACCACACCTCAAAAGTTTTAAGATTAAGCATTGGTAATGTTTCCTAATTTTTGATATTTAGCGTATAATTTCTGATATATTTCAACAAATTCAGGCCGGGGGGTATATTCCCTGTCAAAGCCCGAGCCCATTTTTTCCTGGGCTGTTTTTACGTCGGGATAGATGCCTGACACCACGGCGGCAAACATGGCCGCACCCAATGCACAGGCCTGGTCAGCGGCCGCTACCCTGATGGGCACATTCAGCACATCTGACAGGTTCTGCATCACAAAAGGTGATTTTTTGGCCACTCCGCCAATGGCAATCACTTCGCGGATAGGCACACCTTCTTCTATAAAGCGGTCAACAATGGCTTTTGAGCCGAATGAGGTGGCCTCTACAATGGCTTTGAACAGCCTTACGGCATCAGTGCTCAGGTTCATTCCTGTGAAGGTAGCTTTCAGGTTGTGGTTGGCATCAGGTGTTCTGCGGCCGTTGATCCAGTCGGTTGCCACCACATCGTTTTCCGATACCGGGAGCTTAAATGCCTCCTCTGAGAGGTAAGGCAGTATTTTATCGGCCATTTCATTGGCTGCAGCCTCTCCCAGGATGGCCCTTACCGGGCCGGTCAGCAGGCGCTGGAACCAGGCGTAATAGTCGCCGTAGGCCGATTGCCCCGCTTCCATGCCCAGGTAGCCGGGCACTACAGAACCGTCTACCTGTCCGCAGATCCCCTTTACAAGCGTGTCTTTCATTTCATCAAGGGGGGCCGTGAGGATATCGCAGGTAGAAGTACCCATCACCCGCACAAAGGCGTAAGGGGTAATCTCTGCTCCTACCGCTCCCATGTGACAGTCAAAGGCCCCTACCCCGACCACTACGTTTTCCGGGAGCCCGAACTTCCCGGCCCATTCGGCCGAAAGGTGCCCCACCGCTTCGTCAGAGGTAAAGGTATGCCGGTAAAGGCGCTCTCTCAGGCCGCCCAGGAGGGGGTCAACGGCTACCAGGAATTCCTCCGGCGGAAGGCCCTCAAATTCTTCATTCCACATGGCTTTGTGGCCTGCAGCGCAGCGCGATCTTCTGATCTCCAGCGGCCGGGTATTGCCGGTCAGCACAGCCGACATCCAGTCGCAATGCTCTACCCAGGAGAAGGCGCTCTGCCGTACGGCCTGGTCGGTGCGGTAGGTTTTCAGTATTTTTGCCCAGAACCATTCTGACGAGTAAATACCGCCCACATATCTGGTGTAGTCTACCGCAGACTGGCGGGCGGTATGGTTAATTTCTTCCGCCTCCCGGTTGGCGGTATGGTCTTTCCAGAGAATGAACATGGCGTGCGGGTTCTCCGCAAACTCCGGGAGCAGCGATAAGGGCGTTCCGTCTTCATTCACGGCCACTACCGTAGAGCCCGTGGTATCAATGGAAATTCCCTTCACATTTTGCTTCTGTTGGGTCGTCAATCCCGCCAGGGCACCTGTTACCGCCTCTTCTATGGCTTCCAGGTAATCTTTCGGGTGCTGGCGGAACTGCGATACGGCCGCATCGCAAAACCGGCCTGCTTTCCATCGTTTATAGTAACTTACTGCGGTTCCCGCCATCTGCCCGTTGGCCGTATTGACCACCACTGCCCTTACCGAGTCAGTGCCGAAGTCAATACCAATGGTATACATGTCATTCATTTGTTTGGTGTCTTTTTAACACATTAATTTACGATCTTTTTCTATTCTCCCCGGTTTTCACCCTTTGCCCGGCGAAATAAAATAATGGAAGCTGTTAAACTGCCGGTGGTATTTCTCCTGGTCCAGCTTATACAAGACTGCCTTTTTGGTAGCCGATTTCTCGTTCTTCTCCCCGGTATCGATCAGCAATTTGGTAGAAAGAATCTTCCGGCTGAAGTTTCTCCTGTCCAGCGGCTCATTGTAGATCTCCTCGTACAGCTTCTGTAGTTGGGGGATGGTGAATTTTTCCGGCAGGAGCTCAAACCCGATCGGGTGCATGGCCGCTTTGTACCGCAATTTTTCCAGGGCCAGGTCTACCATTTTATTGTGATCAAAAATGAGATCCGGCCGCCGGTCAAGATTGATCCAGTAGGCGTTCTGCGCCCTGGCGGCATCCTGGTCATGGGCATGGATGTTGATCAGGGCAAACAGGGCCACCGAGATGGTCCTTTCTACCGGGTCACGATCCACGTCACCGAAGGTCTGCAGCTGTTCAAAATAGATGTCTCTCAGCCCGGTAAGCTCAAAAAGAATCCGGTTAGCTGCCTCTTCCAGGCCCTCGTTACGCTCTACAAAGCCCCCCATCAGAGACCAGTTCCCTTTTTCCGGTTCAAATTTCCGCTTAATTAAAAGCAGCTTTAAAAATTCACCGTCAAAACCGAATACTATGCAGTCTAAAGCTACCAAAAGTCTTTCAGCATGAGCATATCTCTCCATAGCGGATGTAATTGTTAAACTCTCAGAAGCCTGCATTTTATTTTATATCGTAGTCTATCTCACACAACATTAAGGGGAATATTTTATTTCCGCAAAATATTGTTATTAAAATAACGGTTTCGGTTAAAATCCAAATATCCCGGCCGATCACGATCCCACCCGGATCCTGTATACACTGAAAGAGCTCGCGGGAAGATCCAGAACCAGCTTTTTCTTTTTGGTATCCACCACCACTTCCGATGGCTGCGGCGACACGTGCAATGCATCCCGGATCGAGTTCATGGCTTCCGGGTTATCGCTTGCCATGCGCGAAAGTATCGCCCGGGCCGGAAGCTTCTTCAGGCCGCTGAGCAGCACCTCGTGCTTCACCGGTCCCGGAGAAGTATTGGTGATCTTCAGGATAATCTCTTTTGCGGTTTCGTCCCATACGGCCGAGGCGAACAGGTTGTCCTGCCCGGTCAGGGGCTTCCCGTTATCGGTGATGTTCAGGAGGTGGGTGCCCCGGTGGGTGCTGAACTGTTTCTGAACGTAATAGCTCGGCGTTCCGTAGATGTTGAGGTTATCCAGCCAGATCAGGTCAGGCGACCACTGCCAGCCATCTACGTGCGCAAAAAGCGGGGCATACGAAGTCAGCCGCACCACGTCGGCATTTCTCTCCATGCCGGTCATAAAGGCTGACTCCGACAGGGCGGCCAGCCAGTTGTTTACATTGATATCGCTACCGGCATTCCGGGTATGCGACGCCCATTCGCCCACAAATATCTCCGGGCCGTTCCGGTCATAGGTATCGTACCGGCCTGCATTTTCCATCAGCCAGGATGGCGCCTTATAGGCATGCTCGTCAATGATATCGATCTTCATTTCCCGCAGCGCTTTGTTGAGCAGGTCAAAGCGGTCCCCTTCTGTGGTGGTTCCCGAGCTGGCTACGATCTTCACTTCGGGGTATTTTGCCTTGATGGCTTTCTGAAATACTTCCAGGCGCTCAATATACTGCGGCCCCCAGTTTTCATTTCCTACCCCGATAAATTTGAGGTGGAAGGGTTCGGGGTGTCCCATTCTTATCCGCTCCCTGCCCCAGGTAGTGCCGGCATCCCCGTTTGCAAATTCAATGAGGTCAAGCGCATCCTGTACGTAGGGATCCAGGTCATGCAGCTCTACCAGCTCGGCCGAGTTGAACTGGCAGGCCATGCCGCAGTTCAGGATGGGCAGCGGCTCGGCCCCGATATCTTCTGCCAGCTGAAAGTATTCAAAAAAGCCCAGCCCGAAAGTCTGGAAATAATCAGGTGCTGCCCGGTACGGAAATTCAACGTTCCAGCGGTTCATGATCAGCTGCCGGTCTTCAACGGGACCGATGGTTTTTTTCCACTGGTAGCGGTTATCCAGGTCAATGCCTTCCACAATGCACCCGCCGGGGAAACGGATAAAGCCCGGCTTCATGTCGGCCAGCATCTGCACCATATCGGCCCGCATACCGCCTTTACGGCCCTTCCAGGTATCGGTGGGGAAAAGGGAGATCATGTCAAAATCGGTTTGCCCGTTCCCGGTAAGCCAGAGGGCCATTTTCCCTTTCTGAACGGTCCGGGTAGAGGTAAAGCTCACTTCCAGCTTCTGCCAGCCGTTACTTTCACCGCTTACTTCCCGGCTTTCTCCCGAGCCCACTACCTCGTTTTTCTCGTTCAGCAGTTCGATATAAAGCTTAAAAGAGCCTTTTTTCACCCGGTAAAGCACAGAAAAATCATAGCTCAGGTCTTTCTTTAAGCCCATGCCGCGGAAGCCCTCGTTAATGAGGCCCAGGTCGCCTTTCCGGTTGTTGTTCAATTGTACCGAAAGATAGCGGGGATTGGAAGGGCGGTCAGGCTGGTTCTTGATCTGGAGCTGGCCTTCCACAAAGGTTTTCTGCTTTCGTTCCCAGCCCATCCAGGGTTTTGAGAATTCAAAGGAGCGGTTTTTGACCAGCTCGGCGTAGATCCCGCCGTCAGCTCCGAGATTAATATCTTCAAAAAATACACCCCACATGGTAGGTGCTATTTCCGCCCCTTTCTTTGAGGCATCCAGCTGCAGGGTCTTCTGGGCAAAAAGACCGGGAGACAAGAGGCAGGTAGCGAAAAGAGTAATAAATAGTTTGTTCATATTCATAAAAGTTCTCAATTCCAGGTTTTTTGATTCACACTTTGTGCCATTTACTTTGTGTACTTTGTGCTATTTACTTTGTGCAATTTTTTGTTATATATTTTTCACAAAGTACACGAAGTGAACTGCACAAAGAACACTACGGTTTTGATCTGCCCGTTTTATCTGGCATCGGCTATTTAAGATTTAATACGATCACCGAGTGGGCCGGAACAGTCAGCTTAAGCACTCCGTTAGTGAGCCTGGCTCCGGAGAAGTCTTTTATTTTTATTTTTTCCGGGTTGTCAAAGGTGTTGTGGTCCAGCACGCTGCCTGAAGCCAGGATCTGGCCTGTAACCCGGCTGTAATTTTCGCCTCTCAGGCTGATGGTTACTTCCTGGGGTTTTGCATAATCAATATTGGTCAGCGAAATGTTCAGGCTGCCGTCTTTCTTCGATGCCGAGGCGGAAACTGCCGGAACAGACCGGCCCTCAAAGGTATAATTCTGCGTTTCCAGGTGAATGGGTACCCGGAGCGCATCCTGGTGCACGTTATACATTTTCATCACGTAGTAAGTGGGGGTAAGCAGCATTTTCTCCCCTTCGGTCAGGATAACCGCCTGCAGCACATTCACGATCTGCGCCAGGTTAGCGCCACGCACCCGGTCGGCATGGTTGTTAAAGATGTTCAGGGTCATGCCGGCAATCATGGCATCGCGCATGGTGTTCTGCTGGTAGAGAAACCCGGGATTGGTGCCCGGCTCCACATCGTACCAGCCGCCCCATTCGTCCACGATCAGGGCCACCTTCTTTTGCGGATCGTATTTATCCATGATGGTGGAGTGGCGAACGATCAGCTCTTCCATTTTCCAGGCCTCGTCCATAATTTTAAAGTACTGCGACTCATTAAAGCCTGTGGCAGGCCCTTTATGGTTCCATTCAATAACCGAATAATGGTGCAGCGCCACACCTGACAACATGCCGTGCGGTATATTTTTCATGAGGGTTTCGGTCCATGCATAGTCGGCATCGCTGGCGCCTGAGGCAATCCGGAACAGTTTGGCGTCATTGGTCCAGCTGGTCATAAAAGTGGCATACTGGCGGTACACATTGGCATAGTATTCTGCGGTCATGTTGCCGCCGCAGCCCCAGGCTTCGTTACCTACACCCCACATTTTCACATTCCAGGGTTTTTCCCGCCCGTTTTTCTTCCGCAGTTCCGACATCGGGCTTCCGCCAGGGTGGTTCACGTAGTTTACCCAGTCGGCCAGGTCCTGCACCGTACCGCTGCCCACATTACCGGCCAGGTAAGGCTCAGCCCCGATCTGCTCACACAGATCCAGGAATTCATGGGTGCCGAAGCTGTTGTCTTCGGTAACCCCGCCCCACCACACATTGATCATGGACGGCCGCTGGTCTTTGGGCCCGATACCGTCTTTCCACTGGTAGGCATCGGCAAAGCAGCCGCCTGGCCAGCGCAGGTTGGGCACCTTCAGCTCTTTCAGCGCTTTTACAATGTCATTCCTTACGCCGTTGGTATTCGGGATGGCGGTATTTTTTTCTCCCACATAAATGCCGTCATAAATACACCGGCCGAGGTGCTCGGCAAAGTGCCCGTAAATGTGCTTATTGATCTGCGTTTGAGCCAGATCCGGGCTCAGGGTGATCCGGGTCTGGGCCTGCAGCCCGGCCAGGCTCAGGAGCAGGGTGACAAGGGTGAGTTGAAGTTTTTTCATTGAATGAGAATTTTGGTTAAACGGGGCGTACGGCCGCCGTTTTCACCGGGTTGAATTTTTATCCTGATGCTGGTTTCGTTTTTAATGTCTACCGATATTTTGTTGCCTTCTTCCGCCGTGAAAGGACGCACTTCGCCGTTGATCTCTATTTTCAGGTTGGCCGGTTTGTCAAGCCCGTAAATATACAGCCGGGAGCCCCCCTTATTGGTCATTTCGTAGGCCATATACCCGGCGGTGCTCCGCCAGAAAGCGCCCATATCATACCCTGAGCTGCTCTTTTCTCCCCGGTAGGCGTGGTCGGCCTCGGGTTGCTGCTCACCCAGATTAACCTGGTCGATGATGCTGTCTTCAAAGGCTTTTTTGCGGGCTACCGATTCTTTAAATCCTTCGTACTCCTGCGGGGTGAGCACCTGGAAATACATCTGGTACCTTGCTTCATGTATTTCAAAGAAAGGCTTGAGCGCGATGCCGTCAACCGTAAATTCGAGCCCCTGCCCTTTCCTCACCTGTGGGGCAATATCCTTTGTATCCGACACAAAAACGTGGCCTGAGCTGAGTGGGAACATCCTGCCATGGGTTTCATGGCCCATGCGGCTGTCGTCAGCAAAGAGGCCGGCCAGGTCTTCTTTCCCGGTTTCTGCCGCCAGCACTATCGGGCCGTATTTGAAAGCCACCCAGTGCGTATCGTTCGGCAGGAATTCCCGGGTAACTTCTGCATCAAATTTCAGTGTCAGCTCATCACCGGCCTTCCATTTCCGCGAAAAACCCGCAAAGCCGTCTTTGATCTCCGCTTTTATCTTTTTCCCGTTCAGGCTGAATTCCGGCGATTTCATCCAGCCCGGAACCCGGATCTCCAGCTTATTAAGCGGGCCTCCTTTTTCAATTTTAAAGCGGGCTTCGTTCCGGTAAGGGAAACCGGTACTTTGGGTCAGCTGTATCCCGTTTGCATCCAGGCGGGAGGCCACCAGGAGATTAACAAAAAGGGTATTCCCCCTGTGCGTATACACCAGCTCCCCGTATTTGGTATGGTTCTCCAGCCCGGTACCCACACAGCACCACATGCTGGTTTCGGGTTGGGAATAGACCCGGTAATGGTTGGGCCGGATCGGGGTAAAATACACGAATCCGCCCCTTACGGGGTTCTGGCTGGAGAGAATATGGTTGAACATGGTTTTCTCGTAGAAGTCGAGATATTTTGTATCGCCTGTTCTTACATACAATGCTTTAGACAGCTTCAGCATGTTATACGAATTGCAGGTCTCGGGTCCCTGGTTGGTTTCCAGCATTTTATCAAAGCGGTCCAATTCGTGGAAATGTTCCCGGTAGCTGTTTCCGCCGAAAGCCACCGAGCGGTGATTAGCCACGTTATCCCAGAAGAATTCAGAGGCCGTTTCCCAGTCACGGTTGTGCGTTACCTGCGTAATCTTCTCCACCCCTACTATTTTCGGGATCTGCGTATTGGCATGCAGCCCGGTAAGAATATCTTTCTGCGCTATCATGGGATCCAGGAAGGCCTTCTGGGTCAGGCGCTGCGCCGCATCCAGGTATTTGCGATTGCCGGTGGCCTGGTATACATCCAGGAAAGCCTCGTTTAGTCCGCCGTGCTCTGTTTTCAGCACCTGCTCCACCTGCTCATCGCTGAGGCCGGAAAACAGCCCGATCATCCAGTCGGAAAGCCCGGTCAGCACCTTTAAGGCCTGTTCATTGTGCCCGAAATGATAGGCATCGTATAACCCGGCAAACAGCTTATGGATGTTGTACAGCGGCACCCAGGTATTGTTCAGGCCGAAGGAGCTTCCGTCGATGTCTCCTTTCCGGATTCTTTCCCAGAAAATTTTACCCTGCGGAATGCCCCCCACATAGCCGTTCCCGTTTTTCTGCTGGCATTGCGCCAGCTGATCCACCATATAACCGAGCCGGGTTTTCAGCTCTTTTTCACCGGTAGCGGCATACATCATGGCCAGCGCCGAGAGGTAATGCCCGCCTATATGGCCGTCAAGACCGCTGCTCTCCCAGTTGCCGTATCTTTCGGCTTTTACCGGGATCCCGGCATCGATCTGGTAAGGAGCCAGGAGCTTGTCGGGGTTCAGGGCCAGGATGTATTTCAGGTCAGTGTCTTCGGCATTTTTGAAAACGCCGCCGGAGAGCTTCACGTTTTCCAGGGGAAACGTTTGCTGCTGCGCCAGGACAGGGAGGCCGGAGGTGAGGAAGAGCGTTATAAGCGCTAAGCTTACGCGTGAGCGATATCCTGATTTTATGCGGTTCTCCATATAATATTCCTCCCCATTCATATTTATTTCGCTTCAAATACTCCCACAAAACCCCCGTTTGCCGGTAGCCTGATCACCCCTGAGGGTGTATATTCTCTTTTCACCGATTCCCGGTTCGACACATCTTCAAAAATATATCCTTTGCCGGCAAAAGACAGGTCGGCTTTTATTTCCCGTGCCTGCTTTTCCCCGTTCATGCCCACCACGTACCATTGGTTTCCGGAGCGCCGGGCCAGCACCACGTATTTTCCCGGGTAACCGTCAATAAACCGGGTTTCATCCCAGTGCGCAGGCAGGTTGCGCAGGTAATTCTTAATGTCTTCACTCTGGCGGGCCATGCCGTAGGGCGACTCGGCCAGGTGCTGTATGCCCGACAGGAACATCACCGGCGAAGCCAGCTCAAAGGTTTTGGTCGTGGCCCGGCTGATCCGCGGTATGCTGTCGAGGGTCATGGGCGTATAGTCCATGGGGTCAAAAAGATTACGGGTAAACACGGCCGTGACCACGTGCGCCGCCTGCTCATTGGCAAACGCCTGCTCAAAAGTGACCATCTCCTGGCCCTTGATGGCTTCGGCGGTCATCAGGTGCGGGTAAGTACGCTGCCAGCCGCGGGGAAGCGTGGCCCCGTGAAAGTTGATCAGCAGGCCGATATCGGCCGCATCGTTCAGGATATCGATATAGTACCGGATCATCGACTGCCCGTCACCGCCGAAGAAGTCGATTTTCACCCCGGCAATGCCCATGTCTTTGATCCGCTGAAATTCTTTCCGGCGGCCTTCCCGTGTCAGCAGCATATTTCGCGGGTGGTAGGGCGTGGTATTCCAGGCCCCGGCCGAGTTATACCACAAGATGAGCTTTACATTTTTTGAAGCGGCGTAAGCGGCCAGCTCTTTGATTTTTTCGTACCCGATGCGTGTATCCCAGTTAACATCCACAAGGCAGTACGCCCAGTGCATATCGGCGGCGAAGTCGATGTACATGCGGGTGGTGTCGTAATTGATAGATTCGTCTTTCAGGATGATCCAGCTCCACGAGGCCTGGCCGGGTCTGATCCATTCCGTGCTTTTCAGGGAAATGGCTTTGGGCGCCACGTCTGTACCCAGGGTAGATTCCGAAACGGTCTTCAGGGAGCCCACGGTCACTACGCGCCAGGGCGAGTACCATGGGAGTTTCGACTCCGGGTTCAGCTCGCCGCCGGTAAACACCTCGGGAGCCTGTGGAAACCCGATGCGGTATTCTCCGCCCGGAGAATCGGCCTTCAGGCGTGTGCCGCAATACGTGCCGTCGAGGCCGGCTTCGGTAATGGCCACGTAAATGTCCTGTGCGGTTTTGAAAAGCGCCGGGTATACCCAGCCCGCCTTAATGGGCGAAGGTGTTCCTGCCTTTATCTCCCGCTGGTAGCCCTCTTCGTAAGAAGGGTGGCAATGCTCCCAGCCGGTCTGCGCATCCGACATGGGCTGCAGCCAGCCTACAGCACTTTCTTCAAAGTTAAAGGAGGTCAGCTCTTCGGTAATGTATTTCACATCGGCAGAGGTCTCCGGGAAATAATAGCGGAAAGCCAGGCCGTCGTTAGAAAGCTGAAAGATCAGGTCGAGCTTCTGGTTTCCGGCATTTCTGAGGTGAAAAACATAGCGGTTGGCCTCGTATTTTATTTTGTACTTTTTGGCGTTCAGGGTTTCGTATTCGTCGGTCACCTTTGCCGGCTTCTCTGCCTGGAAAAGATAAAGATCCCGCGTGAAATCGCCGTCCGTGCGTATTACGCCCAACCGCGACGGCTCCAGCACCGTTTTGCCGCCATAGGTGATGCTGTAGGCATACGAACGGTCTGCACCAGAGGTTAAGGTAACTTTCAGCTGCTGATCGGGACTGACCATTTCCTGCGCAAACAGGGGTGCTGCAAACAGGGAAAAAACCAAGATAAAGAGCCGTCCAAAAACGTTCATTATTTTCTATATTAGTGTCAAAAAGACACATTTTTAAGGTAAAAAGAAGCGGGAAACCCTTCGTGATGAAACACCTGCTCCCCGCTTCTTACAAATTTAAAACACAAACCTGTTAAAACAAAACAATTCCTCTATAAAATTACATTCTTCCGTCTTGCTTACGCTTTTTTCCGGTCTTTTAATATCCCGGGTTCTGCCTGAGCTTGGTATTTTTATTGAGCTCTATGGTAGGAATAGGGAACAGGTTTTTCTTCACGTCATTGGTTGCCGTATGCGATAACCATGATTTTTGGGAAAAGACCCCGAACCGGATCAGGTCCTGCCGGCGGCGGCCTTCCTGGTCAAACTCCCAACCCAGCTCGTCGAGGAATCTTCCGTAGGTAATATCGCCTGCCCCTTCGGTGGTTTTAACCGAAATGTCTCTCCGGCCATAGTCGTAAACGCCTCCGCCTTTGAGCTGGGCACCTGTAACCGTGGCCTTGGCCGGGTTATTTTTAAAGGCCCGCTGCCGTACCTGGGTTACAATCTGCGCCGCCTCGTTTTCACGGCCCAGCCTCAGCAGGCCTTCGGCCTTGATCATGAGCACATCGGCAAAGCGGAATACCGGGAAGTCGTTACTGAGCTGCACCGCCGCTCCTTTTTTGATTTCAAATTTACCCAGCCGGAAACCGTGAACCGATTCGGCCGATTCTATGCCGGGCACCTCATTGATGTAGTCAAGCGGCTTGTCTTTGAAGGCCCCCATTCCGCAGATCAGGGGCTGGCCGCTCGAAGAATATTGCGGGCCCTGGATCCAGTTGGCCGGCATCCGCTCATCGTCTTTGTCATACGAGTTAATAAACTGCGGAATGGCGCTCATACCTCCCCACGGAGCGCTCTTGAGGTCATAAGTGGCCTGGTTTTCCGGAGAGAGGCTTTGCATGTGCAGGTCAAAGGCATTCCAGTTATCGGTATAGATCTCGTCGAGCGGCAACGCCCATATGATCTCTTTGGAGTTCTGATTTTCGGTCACAAACACATTTTTCTGCGCAGGCTCCAGCACAAAGCCGGCCCCGGAGCTGATCACTTTTTCAGCGGCGTCTATGGCCTTCTGCCATTGTGCCGTTCCGGTGTAGACTTCGGCATTCAGGTACATTTTTGCCAGGAGCGTATAGGCTGCCCACTGGTTAAAGGTGCCGTAGGTAGATACGTCGTTCCGGGTGCTGAGCAGGGCCACATTGTCTTCTATTTCCTTCACGATAAAGTTAAATACTTCAGTCCGCGAAGATTGCTCGGGGAGGAAGCCGTCAGGCAGGTCAAACTGTGTAACCACGGGTATATTGCCGAACATGTCGATCAGGATGTAATAGTACGATGCCCGCAGCACTTTCAGCTCGGCCAGTGTAGACGCTTTGTCATCACCCACCATAGGGATCAGCCCTGATTCTATCTGGTAAATCACGCGGTTGCAGTTGGTAATGCCGGCGTAGGTTCTTGACCAGGTATTGACCACGATACCCTCTTCGGCCGTCCATTTGTGCTCATGAATCCTCCGGTACACGCCGCCGTCTACCCAGCCGTTAGGCCGGCCGGGAATGACCTCCTGGTCGCCGCTGAGCTCCTGGGCCCGCCACAGGCCGTCCCAGTCAAGAAGAATAAAGCGCCAGTTGGAATAGGCCGCTCCTTTCAGGGAGGCCAGGTCAGAGGCTGTAGGATTAAACTGGCTGGCAATGATGGTGGTATACGCCTTGTCTTTGAGGTCTGTGCACGACTGGATGGTCAGCAACCCTCCCAATGCCACCGATAACAGTTTTATATTTTTCATTATAATTTCATATTAAGGTTGATTAAAAACTCAGGTTAAGCCCAACGGTATAGGTCCTGGCGGTAGGGTATTTGTCCCTGTCGTCATTGCCCGGGTTCAGGCCCATCCGGTTTACTTCGGGATCTATGCCTTTGTAGCCGGTAAACGTAAACGTATTCATGGTAGACACATATACCCGGCACGAGCTGATGTATTTGTTTTTCAGGTCAAAGTTATACCCTGCCGTGATGTTATCGATCTTCCAGAAGTCACCGTCTTCTATGTAGTAGCTGTTAAATTCCAGCGGTGCGGTAAGCAGGGCTTTCCCGAATACTTTTTCCGTAGAAGACTTCAGCCGGTTATAGTTCACAATGGTAGGGTTTTCAAAGTACATCCGCTGGAAGTTCAGGATCTGGTACTTGAAAGCACCCCGCATGGTTACCGTGGCGTCAAACCGTTTGTAACGGATACTGTTGTTCCAGCCGGCATAGTATTTCGGCAAGCCGTTACCCAGCACCTGCTTGTCTTCAAACGAATGGCCGAACTGGTCGTATCCTACCCGTTCGCCGTTTTTGTTCTCGTAGATCCATTTGCCTTTTTCATCAATGTCTACCACCTTGAAGCCGTAAAAGTCGCCGATGCCCTTACCAATAAACACGATGTTCGTGAAGGTCTGGATAGGCTCGCCCGTTCCGCCGGTAGTAAAGTAGTCATTGGTGGTCTGGTAGAGGTCATTGGACAGGCTCACCAGCCGGTTTTTATTGGTAGAGAAGGAAAGGGTGCTGGTCCATTCAAAATCAGGGGTACGGTACGGAACAATGTTCACAATAGCCTCCAGGCCTTTGTTTTCCATCACACCCACATTGGCACGGGTGGTGGGGTACAGGTTAGGCGGACTGGGCACCTGGTAATCGTACAGCAGCCCTTTGATATTCCGTACGTAGTAATCCACACTACCGCTGATGCGCCCTTTTTTAAGGGTAAAGTCAAGCCCGGCATTGGTTTCATGCTTTTCTTCCCAACGGATGTTGGGGTTCGGGTTGGTGGTAGGCCCCAGTGATCTCACCCAGCTTCCGTTACTGTAGATGTAGCCTCCGTAACCCAGCTGCGCCTGGCTGAGGAAAGAGGAAGAAGGCGGGTTACCGGTCACCCCGTAGCCTATCCGCAGCTTAAGGTCATCAAATACCTGCTGGTTCTGCATGAAGCTCTCGTTGGTGATCCTCCAGCCTGCCGAGGCTGCAGCAAAGGTTCCCCAGGGCTTGTTTGCCCCGAAAAGCTGGCTGGCGCCTTCGTGCCGCACACTCCCCATCAGCAGGTATTTGTCGTCAAAGCTGTAGGTCAGCCTCGAGAAGAAGCTGATCAGGTTGGTTTCACTTTTGCTGCTGCCTATGGTGGCCTTGCCGTCGGTCAGGGCATTGCCCAGGCTGATATTGTGGTAGCTGAAGATGTCGGTAGGGAAATCGTAGTTCCTTAAGAAGTTACTGGTATATTCGTTCTCCTGGTACCCGTAACCGCCCAAAAGCGAGGCCTTATGCTTACCGAACTGCCGTGAGTACTGCCCGGTTATTTCCATCAGGCGGTCAATAGACAGGGCGTTTCCTATGGCTGCATAGCCGTTCATGTTATCGCGCAGGGTAGAGATATGCTTCTTGGTTTCCGAGTAACCGGCGTTATTGTTGTAGCGGGAGTAGGAAACCAGGGCATTAAACCGCCAGGCGTTGGTAGGCGTATAGGTCAGGCTCGCATTCATGCGGGAGTTCACGCTTTTGGTCACACCGTCGCTTTCGTAGAGGCGCGACAGTGGGTTCTCGTAGTTGAAGTTCCCGGTTTGCTCAAACCAGTCGCCGTTTTCATCATAAATGGGCGATGTCGGGTTCCGGATCAGGGCCTGCCGGTACACATAGCCGTTGAATGAGCCGCCGTCCTGGGTCTGGGTAAAGCTGTTCACCTGGTTCAGCAGGCTCACGTTCAGGTTCAGCTTGTCATTGAGCATGCTGTGGTTTACGTCAATACGCCCGGTAAATGTAGCGTTATCTGATTTTTTGAAGATCCCCTCCAGGTACCGGTAGTTGGCCGTAGCAATATAGTTGGTGCGGTGTGATCCGCCTCTGAACGTCAGGTTGTGTACATTGGTCACCGGCGTTTGCGAGATCTCCTTCAACCAGTCGGTGTTGCTGCCCAGGTCCCACGATGCATCACGGGTACCGGCCGCAATCTGGTTGCGGTAGTCCTGCGCGGTCAGCATATCCAGCTTGCGGGCAATGGTCTGGAAGCTCACGCTTCCGCTGTATTCCACCACGCTGGTCTCCTGTCCTTTGGCCCTTTTGGTGGTGATGAAGATAACACCGTTGGTTCCGCGAACACCGTAAATGGCCGCGGCAGAACCGTCTTTCAAAACGTCAATCGACTCAATGTCTTCCGGTGCCACGGTGTTCAGGCTGCCGGGCACTCCGTCAATGATCACCAGCGGATTGCTGTTGGCGCCGAAAAGCGTGGTATTTCCCCGGAGCAGGATCTGCGTTCCGCCCACCGGGTTACCGCTGGGAGCAGAAACCGTCAGCCCGGCCACTTTGCCCTGCAGGAGCTGCCCGGCATCGGCCACGGGGCCTTTCACAAAATTCTCTGACTTGATGGTAGCCACCGAGCTGGTCACGTCACCCGCTTTCTGGGTACCGTATCCCACCACCACCACTTCCGAGAGATTGGTATTTTCTTCCTCCAAAGTCACGTTAAGAATGGTTTGTCCGCCAATCGCCATTTCTTTCCTGGTATACCCGATCAGCGAAAAAGCAAGGGTTGGCCCCGGAACGCCCGCCGGAACAGTCACCGAGTAGTTTCCCTTGTCGTCTGTAACACTTCCGGCATTTGTGCCTTTAACCATTACACTTACACCTACCAAAGCTTCATTGGCAGCGTCAGTGACTTTACCTCTCACCACCGTCTGCGCCGAAACCGTAAGAGCAGTAAAAAGGAGAAGGAGGCTTCCCCAAAACCATCGGCCTTTGTAAATTGTTCTCATAAAATCTGAAAGGTTGAATTTGAAAAAACAATGTGTCACTTTTACACATTGTAGTATATTAAAAAAATTATTTTCCCAGTTTTACAGCGCTCAGATCCTGGGCCAGCCATACAGCCATCTGGCCATCGCCCCTATGCGACCATGCGTAGTAAGGAATGAGCGTCAGCTGAACGTTTTTTGCCTGTAAAGATCCGTTTTCCATAAACAGCGACTGCGCCCCGGTTCTCAATTGCTTTATCCCGTTTAAGAGATCAGAGCGGTCAATGACTTCAACGGCCGGGTTTTCAGGCAATACTACACTGCTGATGGTGAAGTTATTATCGGGCCATTCGGCACAATATACCACCGGCCCTCTTTCAAAAGATACTCTTCCCTGGTCGGCCTCCACCTTTTCATGCGCTTTGACCACGCGGGGCTGCATATCGAAATGCAGGGTCACCTTGTCTCCTTTTTTCCAGGTACGGTCAACGGTGAAATAGCCGTTTTTCAGCTCGCTTTTTACAGGCTTGCCGTTTACCTGCACGGTATAGCCTGCCTGCTTCTGATCGGCAAACGTATACAGGTCGCTGGGCAGCACCCGGTTTTGCGCCCAACCGGGAATCCTGAATTTCAGGGCCATGGCTTGCCGGGCTTCAGGATCAACTTCTACCCGGATGTCTCCGTTCCAGGGGTACTCCGTAACCTGTCGGAGGTTCACTTTTTTCCCGTTCACCTCCAGTTGCGCCGTATTTCCCATAAACAGGTTGACATATATGCTGTTGTCTTTTACGGCATAGATGTAGCCCGGCAATGAAGGAATAAAGCGACTGAGATTCGAGGGGCAGCAGGCACAGCCGAACCAGTCCTGGCGATGACAGGCTCCCTGGCTGAATTTGTATTTCCCGTCTGATTCCAGGGGATTCGGATAGAAGAATGTTCCCCCGTCTAAGGCTACGCCCGAGATCAGCCCGTTGTAGAGTGTGCGCTCCAGCACATCGTAGTATTTGGCGTCGCCGTGTAACAGGAATAAGCGGTGGTTCCAGTACACATTGGCAATAGCGGCACAGGTTTCATTGTAGGCGGTGGGATTGGGCAGCTCGTAGTTTTTACCGAACGCCTCTCCGTGGTGAAGCGCGCCGATCCCTCCCGTGATATAAAGCTTTTTCGACACCACGTTATCCCATATTTTATCAATGGCCCGGATGTAGGCCGGGTCCCCGGTCAGGGCGGCCACATCGGCCATGCCCGAATACATGTATACCGCACGTACGGCGTGCCCTACGGCCTCGTCCTGTTCCACCACCGGCTTATGCGCCTGGCTGTATTCGTCTTTCCGGGAAGTGTAGCCCCGTTTGTCGAGGAAAAATTTAGCCAGGTCAAGGTATTTCTGACGGCCGGTAACGAGGTATAGTTTGGCCAGCGCCATTTCTGCAATCTGGTGCCCCGGCACCCGGATCTCCTTACCGGGCGCATCACCGATCTCCCGCTCCACACAGTCGGCGTATTTAATGGCTATATCCAGGAAATTACGCTTCCCGGTGGCCTGGTAATGCGCAATAGCCCCTTCGATCATGTGCCCCAGGTTATAGAATTCATGGCTCAGAATTTCTTCTTTCTCCCATCTTTTACTGCCGGCCCACTCGTGCGGGTGCAGGGGGTTCATGGTACGGGCGGTATAAAGGTAGCCGTCAGGCTCCTGGGCGGCCGCCACAAGCACCAATACGCTGTCCATGTACCTGTCCAGCTTTTTATCCGGGTAGGTTTGCATGGAATAGCTGGCCCCTTCAATGGTTTTGTACACATCGGTATCATCAAAGGAATAGCCTTCTACTTTGTAGCTTTCACTGGGATGGGCCGCTTTTACAAAATTGTCATACCGGCCGGTTTCTTCGCATTTTCTGAAGGCCAGCGGAATGGTCACTTCCCGGCTGGCTTTTAAACGCTGCCCCCAGAAGTGATCATTGACTTTCACCGAGGTAAACGGCACCGGGGTTATCGGGTAGCCTGCCGCATTTTTGTCCTGGGCGGTCAGTGCCGGTGCTGCCAACAGCAGGAACGGGATAAGCTTGTACATGGTTCGCATAAGCATCAAGGTTGATAGTATCTTATTGTGTCTTTTTCACACATTTTTCGGATCAAAAAGTGTCTTTTTGACACATTTTAATACAAACTTAGAATATATATTTTTTAAAATCAAAAAAATCTTCAAAAAATTATACAACGTAGCCGCGGTTACGCTGCTGCAGACATTTCTTCACAGGCCCGGGCACATCTGCGGCAGGCCTCCGCACATGTTTTGCAGTGATCCATTCCCATGGAGGCATGCTGCTGACATTCTTCTGCACAGGCCGTACAGACAGCCTTACAGGTCCGGCAGATCTCCTTACTGAATCTGCCATCCAGGCTCATCACCTTTACCGCAGCTTCGCAGATGGCGGCACATTCCCAATTAAGCTGTATGCAATGACGAAGATGAGCCACCTCTTTTTCATGCAGGCAGGCCGTTGCGCATTGATTGCATATCACCATGCATTCCCGGCACGCTTCTATGCAGGATTGAAATTTTGACTGTATCATAGTATTACGTTTTAACGGTTGTGTATATAAAAACGAAATTTTTCACCCTAACTGCAAGATCAGCCCTGATAATTCTTTCATCCCGTGGTTAATCCCGATATTTATAGCCTCAAAAAAAACAATATGGTCCGAACGTCCGGTAGCATTCTTGCTCTTTTACTGTTTTTCTTTATTCCTTCCTCTGCCCAGAAAGTCCGTATTTCGGAAGTAGCCGACGGCTGGGCGCAAAATTCCGTAAACACGGTTATCTTCCGTAAAAATGCACTGGTGACCGTTCAGGACGTCCAGTTCATTGCATTCTACGATGCCCACGGGAAAGTGATAGCCGGGAAAAGAAACCTGCAGGAAAACCGGTGGGAGCTGCAGGATACCGGGTTCACCGGGAACGCCAGGGATGCCCACTGCTCTATCAGCATCATGGCCGACGGCCGGGGCTACCTGCACCTGTCGTGGGGGCACCACGGGCAGCCCCTCCGCTATGCCCGGAGCAAAGCGCCGTTTTCACTTGAGTTTTCACCTGAAATACCGATGACGGGCCGCAATGAGAACCATGTCACCTACCCGGAGTTTTTTAAGATGCCCAACGGCGGCCTCCTGTTTATGTACCGCGACGGCTCCTCGGGAAAAGGTAACCTGGTTATTAATACATACGACCTCTCCACTCAGCGATGGGAGCAGCTTCACAGCAACCTGATCGACGGCGAAGGAAAACGGAATGCCTACTGGCAAAGCTTCACCGACAGCCGGGGCGTTATTCATATTTCCTGGGTATGGCGCGAAACGCCGGATGTGGCCACCAACCACGACATGTGCTATGCCCGCTCTGCCGACGGCGGAAAAACCTGGGAGAAGTCAACCGGCGAAAAATATACGCTTCCCATTAATGCCGCCACGGCCGAATACATTTACCCCGTTCCGCAGCGTAGCGAGCTGATCAACCAGACCTCTATGTTTGCCGATAAGCAGGGCCGGCCTTTCATTGCCACTTACTGGCGCGACCGGGATTCGGATGTCCCCCAGTACCGCCTGATCTATAACCTGAACGGTACCTGGAAATCCCAGAACCTGGGGTTCCGTAAAACACCTTTCAGCCTGAGCGGCGTAGGCACCAAGCGTATCCCGGTTTCGCGGCCGCAGGTGATTGGCGCCTGGAAAAACGGGGCCCTGCTTATTTTCCGCGACGAAGAAAGGGGTAATAAAGTTTCCCTGGCCATCAATAAAAACCTGCGCCGTAACAAGTGGAAAATAAAGGACCTGCTCCCGGATAACGTGGGCTCCTGGGAACCCACGTTTGACACCGAGCTATGGAAAGACCGGCAGATCCTGAGCATTTTTATCCAGAAAACCGACCAGGCCGACCTGGAGGGGCGCACAGATATGCCAGCACAGAGGGTGAAAGTGGCGGATGTGAGGTTTAAGTTAAAAGATAAAAACTAAAAGTTAAAAGTTATGGTACAATTAGCATATAATATGAAAGCTTGTTCCACAACTTTTAACTTTTAGTTTTTAACTTATATTCTTTATCTTCCTTCGTTCTGCACATCATCATTCCTGATGCTCCTGGCCGCCTTGCGGATCGGCTCTTTGAGCTTACCGAATTTATAGTTGAGGCTGAGCGATACAGACCGGAAGTAATTGTTCCGTTCATTGTACTGTACAAAATCAGGCCCGAAGCTGTCGCGGATACTTTTCCGGTATTTACGGAAAGGATTGTTCAGTGAGCCGGAGAACGTGAGCTTGTCTTTCACCACCTCTTTGCTTACACTCACCGAAGAAAACAGCGCGCTGTTGGTCCGGTCCTGTATATTCATGCCCGGACCGTTAAAGTCAAGACCGGCGTTGATCCGCCAGCTTTTGGGCAGCCGGTATCCCGTAGAAGCGTATATCGCGTACATGAAGCCCCGGTTTTTAACCTGCTCATTGTTCACCAGGCCTTCGGTCTCCCCGTAGGCCAATCGCCAGTTCACGCTGAGGTTCCATTCTTTTGAAAGCGGCCGGCTGGTGTTCAGAAACACCGTAGGAAACAGCCGGGCCTTCCCCACATTCTGGTACGACGACCTGGAGATGCCCGTAGCCGGGTTGTATACCAGCACCGGGAAGATCATGTCTTTGATGAAAACATACCCCACAATCACACTGACCGACGTCTTCTTTGCCCAGCTGTAGCCTATATTCATATCGTTCATGATAGCCGGCCGGAGGTCAGGATTGCCGGTACGTTCAAAATTCGGGTTGGTCCGGTCCACAAAGGGATTCAGCTGGTAAATGCCCGGCCGCTGGATACGCTGGGTATAGCTCAGGGTAAGGTTGCCTTTGCCTGCCTTATGCCCCAGCGCTACTGTTGGAATGACGTTGAAGTAATTCTGCCTGACTTTGGAATGGGTGGAAATAAAGTCGGCATCGAGCAGGGTCTGCTCTACCCGGAAGCCGCCCCGGATATTCCAGCCCTTGTACTTATAACGGTAGGTATTGTAGAGGCCGTAGATGGTTTGTGCGTTCAGGTAATGATTGCTGAGCGAGTCGGCCTGCTGGTATTCACCGGTATCTGTCTCCCGGTTAAGATAGCCGAAATTACTCTCGTTCTTCCGGAATATGGCCTTCACCCCGGCTTCCACGCTGAGCGTCTTCGACGGGTACACAAAGTCGGTCTGCAGGGTCTGCTCGGAAAACCGCTGGTCGTTCAATTGCCGGTAATCGGACAGCTCATACTGAAAGCGGTCATCAATACCGATGGTGTTTTGCTGGTTGTTTTCAAAGCCGTAATACCGGTATGAGAACGTAAGCAGCCGGTTTTTATCGGCTTTAAAGCCCCGCTGGTAGTTCAGGGCCACGTCACGGCCGTTACCCCGGCCAGTACCGGTATTCAGAAGCCGGTAGTACTGATCCAGCCCGCTACCCGTTTCCAGCCGCGAGGTTTGCGTTTCCAGCCCGTTATTCCGGTTGCCGTTCACATTCAGCTGGCCGGAGATCAGGTTCAGGCTATCGATATCGTAGCTGACCTCCAGTCCCAGGTAAGCATTATCGCTTTCCGAGCTGTTGGTGCCCCGCTGATCTGTAAGGGTGGGAAGCTCCCTGAAGGTAGAGCGGGTATTGACAAAAGACAGCTCCGGGACATCGTAACGGCTGGCTCCGCCAAAAGCAGACAGCCCCCACTTGCCCAGCCGGGCCGAAACCGAGCCTCCTGCACCCGGGCCACCCGCCGGAAACCGCCAGCTGGTGTTCAGGTTACCGGTATAGCCGTTGTCTACCCGTTTATTCGTAATGATGTTGATAATGCCCGACAAGCCTTCGGCATCGTATTTGGAAGGCGGCGTGGTAATGACCTCAATGCGCTGGATAGACGAGGCCGGCATGCTTCTCAGGATGTCTTTGTAGTTTCTTTCCAGCATGCCCGAAGGCTTACCGTTAAGGAGTATCTTAAAGCCACCGTTTCCTTTCAGGAGAATATTGTCGTCGGCATCGAGCGACAGGTAGGGCACTTTCCGCATCATGTCCAGCACATTAAATACTTTGCTTTCGGGATCGGCCTGGATATCGTACAGGATACGGTCGGCCTCCTGTTGTACGATAGGTTTGGCAGCGGTGATCTTTAC
Source organism: Leadbetterella sp. DM7 (assembly GCF_040829825.2). Lineage (NCBI taxonomy): Bacteria > Pseudomonadati > Bacteroidota > Cytophagia > Cytophagales > Leadbetterellaceae > Leadbetterella > Leadbetterella sp. DM7. The sequence goes on from NZ_JBFOLH020000007.1 coordinate 27,430, forward strand.
TTCCCGGAGACCGGCTGCGTTTTCCCGTACGGCTATTTTCCCGAGATCCACAGAACGATCGGTGATCTCTACGGGCAATACGCAGTTGCGGTAGCCCACAGCCGTGACCTGCACTTCGTATGCGGCCGGACCCAGCTCACGGAACGTAAAAACCCCGTCGGCTCCGGTATAATTTCCCTTTACCGCCTTCTGATCTTTCAGCAGTGTTACGGTGATAAATTCCAGCGGCTTCCCGGAGGCTGAATCGGTGACCATCCCCCTGATCTGGTGTTGCGCACGGGCTGTAAAAACCGCGGCAAAAAGGCATAATAAGGCGTTAAGCAGTAGCTTTTTCATTTTGTAAATTTTAAATAACAGCTTTATGTATATATTATACTATACAAAGTATCTTGCAATACAAGGTAAACGACAAAATATTTTTGTTGTGAGGATTTACGGTGTGTCCGGATCGTTTAATCCGCTTTTTCATCCATTTTTCGCTCTACCATGAAGTTGGCGATCAGGCTGATCCCGCCAAACATTAAAATCATGGCCACCACAATGGCATCGTTGATGTCGTCAAACAGCTTCATGAGGATCATCCCGGCTATTATGCCCATTGAAATCCCGATAGACAGCATACCCAGCTTAAGGGTAAACCGGATGCTGCTTTTTTCTTTGGAGGTAAAAAGGGAAGCGCTAACTCCTTTGTCAATCATTGACATCCTCTCGCGGTGCCTCGCCGTAAAAAAAACATAGCCTAGAATAGTTATTCCGCCAATAAGTGCGATAAAAGTTTCTCCTGGTCCCATAATTATTTTAATTTTTGGTCATGAGACAGGAGCAGGCAGGGAAAGGTTACAGCAAAATCCAATTATTTATTGCTCATGAATATGTCAGCGGTTCTCCCCGGATTTATTCTGTGAGCTCGGTTCAGAAAATAATACGATTTTGCTGTAACCTTTTCCGTCTTTTACCTGTCATACCGTTAACGTAACATTTTTGATGCACGAAGACCTGATGTATGTGGAAAGAGTAAAAAGAGGAGATACCGCTTCTTTCCGCTTCCTGGTAGACAAGTACCAGGATATGGCCTTCACTATTGCCTACAGGATCCTGAAGAATGCGGGAGATGCCGAAGACGCTGCCCAGGAGGGCTTTGTTAAGGCGTATCAGCAGATTCACCGGTTTGAAGGACGGTCGAAGTTTTCTACCTGGCTCTACACCGTTATCTACCGCTCGGCTATTGATAAAACGCACGGGAAACGGTTTTTAAAAATAGACGAGGCCGGTTACGAAAAGCAGGGCCACACCGATACACCGGTTCAGAAGCTGATGGAAGAAGAGCAAAGCGAGGCGATCAAAAAAGCGGTAGACGCCCTGCCGCCTACCGAAAGCCTGCTGATCACGTTGTTTTATATGGACGACTGCTCCATCCGCGAAATCGCTGATATCAGCGGACTTTCGGAAATGAATATCAAGGTAAAGTTATTCCGGGCCAGGAAAACTTTACAGGAACGTTTACGGTTTTTATTATAAGCGCCGGGAGGCATGTGCTCCCGCGAAAAAGTAACGGATAGCTAAAGGCTGACAGGCATGAAGAAGCTGGAGAAAATATTGAGGGAAACCCCGCTGACCGACAGGCCCGCCGCTGATTTTTCATCAGCGGTGATGAAAAGCGTGCATGCCGAAGCGGAGAAAGACAGGCTGCGGGAAGCTTCGTTTGAGCAGCTGCTGCAGCACCTCCCGGCCGATAAGCCCTCCGCCGGTTTTGCCGCGCAGGTGATGAAAAAGGTTTCCGCCTCATCAGAACCGCGCCCCCTGCTGGGCTTGTGGGGACGGGTAGCCATTGCCGCTTTTGCGGTTATCGTATGGGCTGTCGGAAGTCGTTTCGGTACCCCGGATGCCTCTTTCGGACCGGTTGCCCAAAAGTTTTCTTCCCTCCCCTCTCCCGATATCCCACCGGTATATGCCCTTACGGTGCTGGGCATGGCGGTATTGCTCCTGCTGGATTATGTGCTGAGGCGCAGGAAGGCCGGGGAGCTATAGGCCCGTTTTTCTGCACGATCCAGACCCCGCTCAGCGGGTTTTGTTACACGCTTCACCGCATTCTGCATTCAGTCAAATACGCTCAGGTCCCATTTATCTTTCCATTCGATCACCGGCTGGCCGTTCACCACTTTTACGGGTAGCCAGATGTAGCGGCCGTCGATATGGTTTCTGGGTTTCCAGCGGTCGGCCATAAAAATAAAAGCATTCTTTTTGCCGGCTACCGGGAGGATAAACGTGCTCTGGGAATGAAAGGTAAGCCCGGCTCCTTCACCCACACACGGGTTTTTCAGCGCCTCCCAGGGACCTAAAACCGACCGCGCCCGGAACGAACGGGCCGCGTTAGGGTCCCAGCCGGTGCAGCCTGAGGTGATGAGGTAATACCAGCCGTCCTGCTTAAAAACGGCGGGAGCTTCATTGTGGCCGGCCGGAGCCAGGGTGATGTATTTGCCGGTAAAGCGCTGGTAGTCGCTGCTCAGCTCGGCAATGTTCAGGGTCAGGTTATCTTCAGCAGAATAGATGTGGTAGGCCGTGCCGTCATCGTCTACGTACAGGGTCATGTCACGGGCCATCTGCCCGCCCTTCAAGTCGCGCCGCACAAAGAGGCCTTCTTTCACGGCCTTATACCAGCCAGGGGTCCACCACTTCAGGGTATCTTCACCCGGCACGGGCTTTTTCCATTCTTCCCGGAAGTTCTGCGGCCAGATACCGGGGTTAGGCCGTAATGATTTTTGGTATTCAAACGGCCCGGTAGGGCTGTCGCTTACGGCCAGTGCCGTGCGGGCGGCATTATATCCCTGCCCCTTCAGCTCCAGGTGGAACCACATCACGTATTTTTTTGTTTTAGTGTTGTAGATCACCTTCGGGCGCTCTATTACGCAGCCTTTTGTGATCTCTGAAGCGGGATCCCCGCTTACCTGCAAGGCTACTCCTTCATCTTTCCAGCTATAAAGGTCTTTCGACGAATACACGCTCACGCCTACTTCGGCGGTAGAGTGGGTACCTTTGATCTCGCCATACCAGTAATAGGTTCCGTTCCGGTACAGGATACCACCCCCGTGGGCATTGATGTGCCTGCCGTTATTATCGGGCCAGATCTCACCGGGGGTGAACTGGGCGAAGAGGGCGGGTGACCAGAGGGTCAGGAGGAGTAGGGAAAATTTTTTCATAAGAGTACTATTTAGTTCCGAGTTGAGAGTGCCGGGTTGAGAGTGCCGGGTTGAGCGAAGGGTCTTTAAAATTTTACTGTTTTCCGGGTGCCGTCTGTGAGCAGGATGTCTACACGGCTTTTGTCCGGGGCTATCCGGACACTTTTGACCGGGGCAAGCTCTTTGCGCGTGAAGTCTCCTTTTTTCCATAACTGAAGGGTGATCAGGATCCGCTCTCCGGAGAAACGGGCCCGGGTACTGATGACTGCACTTTTTTCACTTACAGGATGCAGACCGGTGGCATTTACGGTTTCCGAATCTTCCCAGCCTTCTACCGGCACTACGGCCAGCCGGTACCCGCCGTTACTGATGATACGTACCTTTTTCCCTTTTATCTTCCGGGTGGAGGTCCGGATCCCTTTCCCCAGGTCAGGCAGGGAGTAATGCCCCAGCTGAAAGCCGGTCTCTGCCGGCGAGATCACCTTATCTACCCGCAGGATACCGTCGGCCAGGGGAATGTCTGCCAGCCGGAATTGTATATCCGGGTTCGTTTCCAGTCCGGCATCGCGCCGGTACACCCCGTTTTCAAAGCTTCTGAAGGTATATAAGCGAAGCACTTCCCACTCTTTTCCGGCATTGATGACCCCGTAGTTCATGGAGATCTCCCCGTTTTTCCCGTCGGCCATCCAGGGGAAATCCGTATTGTAGGCCAGCTTGTTGTAGTTCTCGCCGCTTCTGAATTTCTGCCAGTCGCCGGCTACCGTTTCATGACACCACGACCTGACCTCCGCCGCGCCGCTGTTGGGATAGCTGGTGATCAGCAGTTCGGAACCGGGCTGAAACCGGTTATAGGCCTTCCCTTTTTCCAGCTCCTGCTCCCAGGCGCCATTGTTCTCTTTTGCCGTCCAGAACACGTTGTCTGCCGGCAGCAGCAGGGCCAGGAAAGCCTTGCCCATCCAGTACACACTGCCCCGGCAGCTGTAGATTTGTACGGCCGGCTCAAAAGGCCCGTAAAAGCCCAGCGCAGGCACCCGGTCTTCCAGGAATTCCGGGTTTTCCAGGAACTGGAGCAGGGTAGACGATGCTATCCGGCGCATCCAGCCGTAGTTTACGTTTGATTTATTTTCCAGGTAGCCGGTAAGCGCCAGCGGAACCACCGCCGCAAAGCGGTAAGCAATGCTTCGCCCCCACATGTTCATGTGTCCCTCCTTATTGAACATGTAAGGGTAATTGCCGGCCAGGTCAGAGAGGTTGCTCATAAACCCCGCGGCGTATTGCGGGTAGTATTTTTTTCCGTAGAGTTGTGACCAAACCGGCCCGTACATCTGGAAAGCCCACATGCTGTAATAGTCGTAGGCCGGCGAGTCGTTGTACCAGCCGTATCCGCGGTAGGCCGCCAGGCATTCGTCGAGGTATTTCTGCATCAGCGCTTCATTCACCGCATAGCCTTTGTCTTTGAAAAAGCTGAGCACAAAGATGTTGAAGAAACGCCAGTTGGAGCCTATGGTGGGTCCGTCGCCGTAGCTCAGCATTGTAGCGGCCAGGGCATCCTGCTGCTCCCTGGTCAGCGGGTCCCACAAAATCTCCGGGATAACCGAGAGCGAAATGGCCAGGGCGCCGAATTCTACAAGGATCTGGCTGGGACCGCCGTTTCCGCGGTGCTTTATATAGGCCGGGCTTTGCGGGTCAACCAGGTTCAGGAGATTATGCCGGTAGTAGTCAGCCACCCTGATCCCGTTCAGCTGCAGGTCCGGCTTTTCGCGGAGAAGCGGGGCCGCCACAAACAGGGTGCGGCAGAAGCCTTCCAGCTTTTCTGTAGGCACCTGCTCTTCTCGGAGGGGGTAGGTCTTATCGTGCTGCTTCGGAAATTTCATGGGATCATCCGGGGAGTGAATGTAGCTGAAGGCTCCGTCAAGCAGGTATTCTGCCGCCTCCACCCAGTGGTTGCGGGTCATGCCTGTAAACGGACTCACGCTGTGATCCGGGTTCCGGACATGAAAGGTGCTGTCTGTCTTCCCCGCCGCTTCAGACACGGCGCCCGACAGCAGCAGCAGGAGTATAAGTAATTTTTGCATAGGTTAAATACGTTCCGGAGCCCGGGCCCGAAGGGCGAACGGGTAACCGCTGCGCCGGCAATGGCTCATGGCTATTTAATTCCTGTTTTATAATCGTTTTTAACGTCCTCGCCCGTCCATACTTTTTGCTGGGTCCATTTTTCAGCCGGTGCTGACCAGAAAGGGTCACTTTCAGGGAGGCCGAGCGGCAGAAATACGGCGGTGGCCAGGTAGGGGCTTCCCTGGTTATTGTACACATCGGCTATATCCGGCTGTGAGCCGTACAGGCCCAGGGTCAGCCATCCGTCTTTGTAGGTCGACGGGCTCTCCAGGGTCTTTTTCAGCATGGCCGTGAGCGCCCCGCGTACCTGTGCGGGTTTCAGCTCCGCCGGTAAGGCTTTCCGCCAGGCCATATCGGCCAGATGGTGGAACGCCGCTCCCCGGTAGATCAGCGACCGGCCTGTGGGCGGAAAAGAGCCGTCTGCCCCGATCATCCGTTCCTGGATAACGGCGAATCTCTCGTTCCGCAACTTTATTTTCTCCGCCATGCTCTTATAGACAGAGGTCTTTTTCGAGATCTCATTCACCACTACGGCCAGGTAGGGATGAATGACGTAGCTGTTGTAGTAGTCAAACGCGTACGAGTCACCGTCTTTGTACATGCCGTCGCCCACGTACCATTGCTCGTGCTGCATAAGGGCATAGTCAATGCGCATGGGGTCATAGTCGTACCCGAAACGGGCAAAGAAGATCTCGTTCATGGCCGAAAACAACAGCCAGTTGCTGAAGCCGGGCCGGAACTGCCGGGTGGTACGGATAGCGGCAGCCATCTTCTCTTTATCGGCTGCCGGAAGGTGCTCCCAAAGCCAGGGAGCCCGCACAAAAGCCAGCGCCAGGAAGGAGGCATCTACCAGTTGCTGCCCGGCAATGTTATAGGGCATGTAGTCGCGTTTGGTGGAGTCGAGAGAGTTGGCAATGCCCTTCAGCACCCATTGGCGGTACTGATTCCTCAGGGCCACTTCCTGCCTGCTGCCGCCTTCCAGCGCCAGCCACGGTGCAATGCCGCTCAGCACCCGGCCCAGGACTTCCACATATTGTACTTTAATGCGGCTCTCCCTGTTGTCGGTACGCACGGAGACCGTATGCGGCATCACGATACGCAGGCTGTCTTGTGCCAGGCTGTAGAGCACGGGCCGCACCATTTTGTCCATTTCGGCCAGCCAGTACTCCCGGTCGGTGAGCGCCCGCACAGGCGCCGTCTTTTTCTTCTGGGCTAAGGCGGCGCTTCCCCCGGATAAGGAGAGAAATAGTACAAAGAGGATGACGTGTTTTTTCATGTATAAAATGGTTCTGAGTTAGCTATTTCTGATACACTCTTACGTAATCTATCTCATATTTCAACGGAAATGCCGCATTCTCTATCGCTCCGCCGTTATCTCCGCCCAGCGCCAGGTTCAGCAAAAGATACTGGGGCTTGTGAAACGGGTTGCTGCCGTTTCCTATGGTCCCGTTAACGGTTTCACTTAATGCAATTTCATTCAGGAGCTCATCATCCAGGTACAGCCGGATGAATTTTTCGTCCCAGTCCATCCGCCACACGTGAAATTTATCTGCCCATGCCGGGTCTTTGCCTGTAAAATGGGTAAACGGAATCTTTTTCGAGTTCCATACGGCGTTGTAGGGCTGATCATTGCCCCAGGCGGCATTGGCCAGGATGTGCGGCTCCCCGTTAACCCGGTAGTATTCCATGATATCGATCTCGCCGTTGGATGGCCAGGGCAAGCCGCGCCCCAATGTCCAGATGGCCGGCCAGGCACCGCTGCTTACCGGTATTTTCGCCCGGATTTCGAACCGGCCGTACAGGAATTCTTTCTTCCCAGCTGTATTGACCGACGCCGAGGTGTATTCTACCCGTTGCCGGCTCTTGCGCCAGTCCCGGCTGCCGGCTTCATAGCCCGGGTTGTCCCGTTTCTCCCGGCGGGCTTCCATGACCAGCTTCCCGTCTTTGCAATAGGCATTGTCTTTTTGATACCATTGATCCTCGTGGTTTCGTTTAAAGCCCTGCTCAAAGTTCCAGATCGCCGTATCCAGCGTATTGAACTCTTCGCTCCATACAAGGCGGTAGTTCTGGGCTGTAGCAGCCACGCAGGGGAAAAGAAGAAGAAGGAATAGTTTTTTCATCTGTATAAAATTTTAGCTTTCAGCCTTCAGCTATCAGCCGCAGCGGCGGAGCGCTTATTCATGGGCCGGTTGGTGATACGTCACCCGGTGTGCCCGACTTCTGATAGCTGATAGCTGACTGCTCATGGCTATTTCATGGGTTTATGTTCGTCTAACAGGTTGGCCACTGTCACCCCACACTTGTCAATAACCAATCTATTTATCTAAAAATCTATACATTTCACAGGCTGCCAGCAAAAACGCACCCACGCCGAATGGTGCCGTAGAGTTTTCGTTCACCACCTGTCCCGGGATGGCCTTTTCACCGATAGGCTGCACGTACCCTACTTTCCCGTTTTGCTGCAGGGCGGTTCCCGACAGGTATTTCCACGCTTTTTCTGCTACGGAGGCATATTCCTTTTGGCTCAGGTAGCCGTTATTAATGCCCCATAAAAGACCGTAGGTAAAGAAGGCGGTTCCGCTGGTTTCCGGCCCCGGCGCATGTTCGGGGTCCAGCAGGCTGCGGGTCCAGTAGCCTTCTGCCTGCTGTGATTTTTTAACGGCCTTCGCCATCTTTTTATATACCCGGATGTATTCTTTCCGGTGCTTATCGTTTTCCGGCAGGTCCTGCAGCACCTTGGCCAGGCCGGCAAAAACCCATCCGTCGCCCCGTGCCCAGAAGTCTTTTTTTCCGTTCAGGCTTTTGTGCTTCGGGTAAACATATTTGGCATCGCGGTAGTACAGCCCCGTTTTTTTATCGTACATGATGCTGTTGGCAAAGACAAAGTATTCGTACAGCTTCTCCAGGTATTGCTGATTGCCGGTAATTTTATACATTTTGGTCATCACGGGCATCACCATATAGAGGCCGTCGGCCCACCACCAGTAGTCGTTATGGGGTGTGCTCATCTGGTATTCCATGACCTCGCGTGCACGGGCTATCTTTTTCTCGTCCGGTTGCAGGTTATAGAGATCAATATAGGTCTGGAAACAGATCTGCCAGTCGCCGAAGAGCACGTAGTCATCTTTTTCACCGTAGCTGTATTTCCATTCGGCCTTATCGGCCGATCCGGCGCCTTTCCACTGGTTGTATCCGGCCCATTTTTCCGAATATTCCCTGTATTCTTCTTTCCCGGTGAGGAAGTACGCCTCCATGTTGCCGGTATGGTAAGCGGCCACGTCCCAGAAGGCCCAGCCCGGCTGGGTCTGGGTGCTTTGCCAGTAGCCGTTCACTTTTTCGATGATGGCTTTCACTTCCCCCCGGCTTTGTGCCAGGGCCGGTGAACTCCATAAAACCATGCAGAAGATGATCTTTCTTATCATTCTTGTAAATATATATGCTAAAACTATCTCAAAAAAATTTAGCTGCCTTTATGGCAAAGACAGCTAAACTACATTCAACCTCGGGTTCTGTACGGAAACTCCCGGTTAACGGAAGTTCCGTCCAAACCTTATTATCGTTAATTATACCCCGGATTCTGCACCAGCTCGGCTTTGGTATTCAGCCGGATCTCGCTCAGTGGCAGAGGCAGTAAAACATTATACTCTTTAAAACCGGTGATGATCTTGTTCGCCGGACCGGTATCGCCGTTCAGCGCTATCCTGTCTTTGAGCTTACCGGTACGTACCAGCGTCATCCGGCGGTTTTCTTCGGAGATCAGCTCGCGGGCCCGCTCATCGAGGATGAAGTCAAGGGTAATATCGGATGCCGCCACTTTACCCAGGCTGGCATTTCCTTTTTGCTCGCGGGCGGTTTTGAAGGCCCGGTCTCTCAGCACATTGACGTCGGCAGCTGCTCCTGCGGTATTCCCCTGGCGGAAGCGGGCTTCGGCACGCAGCAGGAAGGTTTCTCCGTAACGCATTACCGGCCAGTCTTTGATCACGGCATACCCGAAGTCGTCCTGTTCGTCATAACCGCCCCATTTGGTAGGGAACGGGTACCATACCTCCAGGCTGTCGGTACGGAACGGAACGGCCCTGTCTCCGGTTTTAACGGTCAGCTTTTTAACGGCATCCTGGGCATTGGCATCCACACGGTAGCCGTCTTTGTCCACGCCAATGGTAGCACTGAAGCCGGGGCGGTTGTAGTTGGTGGTTCTCCGGATGTTGTAATTGCTGTTCCGGATGTCGCCGTCCAGGCCTTTCCATGCAGTATATTTCATAAAGTTACTCAACCGCAGACGACCGTTTCCTCTTCCCCCGAGCGAGTCAGCGTTCACCATGCCGTCCCATTTGTGATAGGCGGGCTGCCATACGCGCCGGTGCTGCGGGTTGTCAATGGTACCCCCGACTACGGTACGGTTATTTTCCATTTCAAAGGTCCAGATGGCTTCGGTATTTCCCTGTGACCGGCGCTGGTTTCCGAAACGGAACATATCGCGGTAATAGTCACCTCCTTCTCCCAGGAATTTCCCGTAGCGCGCATCGATCAGCTTGTATTTCCCGCCGTTGATGATGTCGGTGGCCAGCTGCTCAGCTTTCGCATAATAGCCCTGATCTCTTACACCCATGCGGAGGTATGCTTCTGCACCCAGCTGGCGGGCCATGTCTTTGTTGATCCGGTTCTGGGTAACGGCCTGTCCTATTTCAGGAAGGTTGGCTACCGCATAGGTGATATCTTCTTCAATCAGCCGGTCTATTTCAGCCACGCTCTGGCGGGTAAAGTCGAATTTAGGCGACACCACCGGTTCTTTCAGCAGGGGCACATCTCCCCAGAGGGTTACCAGCATGTTATAGGCATAGGCCCTGAAGAACCGGGCTTCTGCATTGGCTTTCACGTTATTTTCACCCACGGCCGAAATGATCACATTCGCATGGTTGATAAAGTCATAGCTCTTCTGCCACAGATAGCCCACACCCCCGTTTTCCTGGTTCAGGTCGGCATATTGATAGAAAGGGTTTTCCACGCCTTCGGTAGCTCCGGCGCTGGTGATATCGGTTCCTATCTGCCAGCAGGAGAGGAAGCCCTGCCGGCCGCTGTAGCCCCAGAGCTCGGCAAAGATGCGGTGCAGGCCGATCACCTGCGCTTCTATGGTCTGGGGGTCGGTAGCGCCGGTTCTGTAGCTCGAATACGGATCCTCATCCAGGTAGTTTTTGCCGCAGGAGGTACCCATTAAAAGAGAGGCGGCCAGTAAACTGCTATATATAAATCTGTTCTTTTTCATCACTAAAACGGTTGTTAATTAAAAAGTAATGTTCGCTCCCAATACATACGTGCGCACCATCGGGTAATTGATATTGTCGTTGCTTGAGCCACGGGTAATATCCCGGGCTTCCGGATCCCATCCCAACCATTTGGTCCAGGTAGCCAGGTTACGTCCGCTTACGTACAGCTGCAGTCCGCCGATTCCTATCTTACCCAGGGCTTTCTGACCGAAGTTATAACCCAGCGTGATGTCTTTCAGACGGGTAAAGCTGGCATCTTCCGGGAAGCCGTAGCCGTGCGAGTTGGAGTGGTTGCCCAGTGAGCGCCATTCGTTACTTTTGTTTTCGGGTGTCCAGTAGCCTAGGGCTGCCGGCGTGCTTCTCCGTCCCATTTCATCCGAGGCGCCGCCAATCTGCGGGTTGTTGCGGAGGGCGCCCTGCACGGTCTGGATAAAGATGTTCAGGTTGAAGTTCTTATAGGTAAAGGTGTTGGTAAGTCCGCCGGTCCATTTCGGTGCGGTCTGTCCCAGGATGCTGCGGTCGTTATCATCTATTTTACCGTCTTTGTTGATGTCGGCCAGCTTCAGATCACCCGGCAGCGCGGTGTCGTCCCATCCTTTGTTGGCTCCCGATTCGATCTCCGATTCCTGCCAGATGCCTACTTTGGTATAGTCGTAGATCACGCCTACCGGATGCCCGATAAACCAGCGGTTGCCGATGTCGTCTTTACCGTCGCCGTACACATCCACGATCTTGTTTTTGTTGGTAGAGAACACCAGGGTTGATGACCAGGTGAAATCGTTTTTCGCCACGTTTTTAGACGTCAGGGTAACTTCAAAGCCGGTGTTGGCTACCTTACCGATATTCGACCATACGTCAGAATAACCGGTGATCTGCGGGATACGCTGTAACAAAAGCATGTCATAGGTGTTGGTTTTATACAGATCAACGGTACCGGTCAGGCGGTTCCTCCAGAAACCGAAGTCTACCCCTACGTTCAGTCCCTTGGTCTTTTCCCATTGCAGGTCATCGTTCCCCATCCGGCTTTGTACCTTCAGGGTGGTGTTGGGCTTGCCGTCCATGGTCAGTGTACCCGAGCTCATCAACGCCAGGGTCTGGTAAACCCCGATGGCCTCGTTTCCGGAAATACCGTACGAAAGGCGCAGCTTCAGGTTGCTCACGGCATCATACTGCTTCATGAAGCTTTCGTTGGCGATGTTCCACGCAAAAGCGGCCGAAGGGAAGGTCCCGTATTTGTTGTTTTTCCCGAATACCGAAGAGCCGTCTCTTCTCACGGTGAACGTAAACATATAGCGGCTGTCATACCCGTAGTTCAGGCGGCCCATCTGGGAAATGGAACGGTACATATCGGCCTGCGAAGATACCGTTTGGGTGGAAGCCGACTCCAGGTTACCCCACTCCAGGTCATCGTTCGGGAAAACCTGGCCGGTAGCTACAGCCTGTTGCCAGTATTTTTCTTTGGCGGCATACAAACCGGTCACATCAAAGTGATGCCTGCCGATATCTTTATTATAGGTCAGGATATTTTCCAGCGTATAGGTCTGCGATTCGTTATTGGTGATGGTTCCTGAACCGCTCAGGTTATATACCGATTTCCCGTAGTATTCATTATTCCTGACCGGAACATACGAATACCCCGCGTTAAACTTGTAATTCAGACCGGTCAGCGGTTTCCAGATATTTCCGAACGTTACTTCGGCAAAGCCGTTCAGCGAGATGTTGAACTGCCGGCGGATAGGATTGGTAGTGGTTTGCAGCAGGGGATTGGCCCATAGCTGCTCGGAGTACATAGGGTACTGGGTAAGCGAGCCGTCATCGTTATACATGCGGGCATACGGGCTCATGGCTGCGGCCTGAAGCAGGTTGGCCCGGCCGCCGTCGCGGTTATGCGACACGATGAACGTAGACGTTCCTACCGAAAGGTAGCGGGTAGCTTTAACGTCGGTATTGGTCCGGAAGGAGTACCGCTTGTAATTGTACCCCTCGAGTATGCCTTTCTGATCCAGGTAATCAAGCGAAACAAAGTATTTGGCATTTTCAGTACCGCCGGATATGCCCACATTGTGGTTCTGCACCACGCCGGTCTGCATCACGGCATCCAGCCAGTCGGTGGTGACCCCGTTTACATAGTTATCGTATTCGTACTGGTTCTTCACCGGCCCGCCGTTGTACAGGCTGGTATTGGTGATCCGGGCATATTCGGCATATCTCCGCAACAGTTCTTCGGGAGAAGCCGGCTCGAGAATGTGCGCCGCCTCTTCAACCCCCGCATAGGTATTGTAACGGATGGTAGGCTTACCGCTGGTTCCTCTTTTGGTGGTGATCAGGATCACCCCGTTAGAACCGTTCACCCCGTAGATGGCCACGGCAGAAGGGTCTTTCAGGATCTCGATAGATGCCACATCGTTCGGGTTGATATCGTTAATGGAGCCGTCGGTTCTCGATAGCGGAATCCCGTCTACCACGATATAGGGCTCGGAAGAGGCGTTGATAGAGTTTCTGCCCCGGATCTGCGTAGAGGGGGCATCGCCCGGAATAGAGGAAGCCTGTGATACGGTAACGTTAGCCACCGCACCCTGTACCGCCTGCATTACGTTATTGACCGGGAGGTTGGCCAGGCGTTCTTTCGGCACCGAAGCCACAGAACCGGTGATGTCTGAGCGCTTCTGGGTACCGTAACCCACCACCACTACTTCCGCCATCAGCTTGCTGTCTTCTTCCAGGGTGATATTTACGAGAGTCTGGCCCCGGCGAACCACCCTTTTTTGCTCTACATAGCCCACCGAACTGAAAACGAGCGTTACATCGCCCTCTCCGACATTCAGCCGGAATGCCCCGCCGGCATCTGTAATAGCGCCCTGGGTGGTGCCTTCCACCCGTACGTTAACACCGGGAACGGCCTCTCCTTTTTCGTCAGTTACTTTTCCTTCGATAGACCGGTCAACCGCTGCATAAGTACTGCCCGGAATACGCATTCCGTTAGAGAAAGCCGCATTGCTGAGCAATACTCCTCCTCCCAACAGGACAGAAAAGAAGGCTTTACTTCTGATCCGCATCAGCACTTCACCTAATAATAGAGTTTTTCTCATCTGATTGAATAATTAAAAATGATTACTACCTGGTAAGGGCCGGATATTTGTTTAACAATCCGTTGATTTATTTGTCACCGCCCCGAAAAATTCAAAATATTTTATTTGAATAGTGCAAATTTAGGCAGCGTTATGCCTGACCGGTTAGGGTCAAAATCAGCAAAATCCCGGGGTATTTTCGTCAGAACTGGGGAATATACCCGCTTTTACTCCTATATAATCACATAGCTATAAGGCGATTACCCCTATCATTGCTGTTTTCCTCCCGGGATCTCCTGAACCGCCTGCCCGGATGACCGGACCGGGCCGTCTGTACACGGTATTTGAGGCAGGAGTTGCGCCGGTATCTTTTTTTAAAGAAATTTGAAGTACGGTATCGTTAAAATGCTCAGAAAAAAAAAGATTATATGGTGCGTATTCCTCCTGGCAGGAATCTTTACCCCGGCCCTGTCTCAAAACAATTTCCGGTTTGAGCATATTACGGTCAACGAGGGGCTGGCGCATAGTGACGCCGTGGCGGTGCTCCAGGACCGTGACGGGTTTATCTGGATAGGCACCAATAACGGCATTGACCGCTACGACGGGTATGAGCTGAAAAACTACCTGATGCCGAACAGCAATTTTAACGGGCTTTATAACAACCGGATTCAAAGCCTGCAGCTCACCCGGGACGGCAGGATATGGGCGATCGCCGATGAGCAGGGTGTATTTTTTTATGCGCCGGAATCGGACCATTTCAGAAGCCTTGCCGAATTATCACCCGATGAAGAGACCCGAACCCTCCTGCGGCAAATTTCAGCACGGGCCATCCGCGACATCAGCGGTAACCGCCTGTGTATCGCCACCCGCTCACACGGGCTTTTACTGATCTCTTTCACTTCCCAAAACGAGATTGCGGCCGTTACGAAGATACCCTTCCTGAAAAACGGTACAAATGTAACGGTTTTCAGGATGGAGGAAGATACGGCAGGTAACCTGTGGGTGGGCACCCTCGGACTGGGGCTGTGGCACCTCAAAAAAGACAAAGACGGGTTTATCCCGGCCCGGGTGCCCCGGTGGCCCCATGAAAATGTCAGGGCCCTGCTGTTCAAGCCTGACCAGACCCTGTGGGTGGCTTCGGATAACTCCGTGGCACGGCTCAGCACCGGGGCTGATCCGGAGGTGTGGTGGATGAAAGATTCGTTTGCCTCCATCAATTGTATTTTTGAGGATTCGTTCAAGCGTTTCTGGATAGGCACCAATTTCGGCTTGCACATGATCCGGGATATCCGGCCGGAGGGCGACCGGCTCCTGACGTATAACGACCGCGTTTTTTCAGTGGATTCGGATAACCCGTTTGCCATTAATTCCAACCGGGTACACCAGGTATTTGAAGATACCTTTAACAATCTCTGGTTTGCGGCATCTGCCGGCGGGCTCAACAAGATCAACCTGCTGGCCAAGCCCTTCGGGCTCATTAACCGCATGAATAACCACGAGCTGCCCGATGATTATATCAATACCATCTGGAATGAAGACGATGTGCTGTGGATAGGTACCCGGAACGGCTTCTCGCGCTACGATAAAGCTACCCAGACTTTCCGTAATTTCCTGAACAATACCGTGTCGGGCAGCACCACCCACATCAGTGTTTCCAGCATTTACGATGCACAGGACGGCAACCTTTGGGTGGCCTCCCGCGAGAACAGCATTTACCTGCTTAACCGGGAAACCTTATCCCTGCGCAGGCTGCCCGACGTGCCGGGAAAACAGCGCTGGGACAGGGTGGAGCCGCTTTGTATCCGCGAAGACGGCAGGGGCAGGATCTGGATCGCTACCTTCTATGCCGGGGTTTATATTTTTGATAAGAAAGGAAATTTCATACAAACCCTCGACACCGGGAATTCACCCATTCCTTCCGATAAGATCACGTCTCTTCTTTACGACAGCGAACAGGATGTGATGTGGGCCAGTACCCGGAACGCCGGGGTGTGCAAGCTGAAGCTGAACAACCGTGAGCTGCGGTTGCTGAATCATTTTTTCTTTAACCCGGCCAGTAAAGAAAGCATGAAGGTCAATTATGCCTGGCCGCTGCACAAAGACCGGAAAGGAAACCTCTGGGTAGGTACCCTGGGCGGGGGCCTTCACCTGATCCATACCGTAAACGGCAAAGAAGTGATCAGCCGCTATGATGCATGGCTCCCCGAGTCGAATGTGGAGACCATTCTCGAGGCCGATAACGGGGAGCTCTGGATCGGCGGCCGGGGACTTTACCGGTTTGATCCCGTCCAAAAAACCTACCTGCATTTTGATGTGGCCGACGGCCTGCAGAGCAATTCGTTCAAGATAGGTGCAGCCGCCAAAGACCGGGACGGTACACTGTATTTCGGCGGCATTAACGGGATTTCTTATTTTAATCCTTCCCGGATCTCGCTGAATCCTTATCCGCCCAAGATGCAGATTACCCGGGTACGGATCGTGAATTATGAGCTGTCGGAAAAGAATCCGCGGGCCATTCTTTCGGGCCCCTTCTCTTCTTCCGGCAAAATCACGCTGAAAGATTCGGAGAACGATTTTACCATTGAGTTTGTGGGACTGAACTTTCACAATCCCCGCAAGCAGCAGTATGCCTACAAGCTGGAGGGCTACCATGAAAACTGGATCCCACTTTTACCCGGCCAGCGGATCGCCGCATTTGCCAGCCTGCCGGCCGGCGATTATACGTTTATGGTGAGAGCCGATAACGGCGACGGCGTGTGGGCCGTGGAGCCGGCCACCCTGAAGCTGAGCATCCTGCCGCCCTGGTACAAGACCTGGTGGGCCTATACATTTTATGCCGTTACGGCGCTCGCAGCTTTAACCTGGTACAGGAGGATCCGGGCCCGGCAACGCGAGCTGCAGAATAAAGTAGCCCTCGAACAAATGGAGAAGCAGAAAGAAAAGGAGCTGTCGGATATGAAGCTCAGCTTCTTTACCAATGTATCGCATGAGCTGCGTACCCCGCTCACCCTCATCATTAACCCGGCCGAAGACCTGATGCGGGCTGTAGATCCGCAAACGGAAGCCCGGCAAAAGGCCGAGCTGGTGCATAAACAGGCCAACAAGCTCCTGGGGTTGGTCAACCAGCTGATGGATCTGCGAAAAATAGAATCGGGGAACATGCAGGTTCAGCTCCGGAACGCCGATATCATCGGGTTTATCCGGGAAATATTCCTGATTTTCAAGATCAAGGCCGACGAGCTGAATATCCGGTATACCCTGGATACTTTCTGCGATGAGGCGGTAGTCAGCTTTGACCCGGCCAAGCTGGAAATTATTGTCACTAACCTCCTCTCCAATGCATTTAAGTATACCCCTGAGGGAGGAAGTGTAGCGCTTTCGGTGCAACAGCCCGGTAAAGACCGGTTGCTTATCCGGGTGGCCGACACCGGAACAGGTATCCGCGCTGAAGACCTGAAGCATATTTTTGAGCCTTTTTACCAGGTAGTACGAAAAGACATGCCCAAGGCCCCGGGAACCGGCATCGGCCTTTCACTGGTCAAAGAGCTGGTGCAAATGCTGGGCGGAACAATCGACGTGCAGAGCGAGGCGGGAGCAGGCTCGGTGTTTGAACTCCTCCTCCCGTTCACCCTTTCCGGCGAAAGTGTGCTCCCTGAAGCCGCGCCGCCACCGGTTTCCCTGCCGGAGACCCCGTTACCCGACAACATGGGGGAGGTACTTTCTGATCAGCATCTCCTGATTGTAGACGACAATGCCGACCTGCGCACGTACCTGGCCGGTATTTTCAGCCGCCATCTGCGTATTTCTACAGCCAAAGACGGGAAGGAAGGGCTGGAAAAGGCCCTTGAGCACCTTCCGGATATTATTCTGAGCGATGTGATGATGCCTGAAATGAACGGCCTGGAACTTTGCGAAAAAATAAAGGGAAACCCCAAAACAGCGCATATCCCCGTGGTGCTGATCACGGCCCGGGCAGCGGCCGTTCATGAGCTGGAAGGCCTGGAAAGCGGGGCAGACGACTACATTGTGAAGCCGTTCAATCCCCGGATCCTTTTCTCCAAAATCCAGACATTACTGATCAACCGCCGGAAGCTCACGGAGTATTTCCAGCGACAGATCCTGATGGAGCCCAGCACCTCGGGGATCCCGGACACCGACCGGGAGTTTATTCAGCAAGCGATGGAAATCGTAGAAAACAACCTCACCAACAAGCAGTTCGGGGTACAGAGCCTGGTGAGCGGATCGGGCATGAGCCAGTCGGCCTATTACCGCAAGCTGAAGAATATCACCGGGCAGTCGGTAGTGGAATTTATCCGCGATGTACGCCTTAAACGGGCCGCTCAGCTGCTGCTGACGGGCCGCTTCCGGGTAACGGAAGTAATGGATATGGTGGGCATCGAAGATTATAAATATTTCCGGTCGGCCTTCCAGAAGCTGTATAATGTGTCGCCTTCCGAATACGCCAAAACCCAAATTCTTAACCCATGATGATCCGTATTTTACTGGTTCTTGTTCTCTCAGGATTTAGCGGTGCCTATGCGCAGCAGACCCGGATCGCTTTTCTTTCCGACATCCATTTCCAGGATTTGTACGGCAGCTTCTCCGATCATGAATTCAGGGGAATTACCAACCCGGGAACAGGGAAACCAGTGATCATGCGCACCATGGGGGCCCAGCTGCGTTCCACCCGTATTTTTAATGAAAATTACTATGCTTTCCTGGCGGCCCTCGACGATGTAGCGGCCCGGGGCATCAAAATAGTGGCCCTGCCGGGTGATTTTAGTGATGACGGACAGGCGTATAACCTGCGGGGGCTGCGGAAAATCCTGGAAGAATACGCCCGGAAATACGGGCTGCGGTTTTTCATGACCACGGGAAATCACGACCCGGTAGGTCCTTTCCGGCAGGAAGGCGGGAAGAGCGATTTCCTGGGCGCCGACGGCCGGCCGCTGGGAATTTACAGCTCAGCAAGCCTGGCCCGCAGCCCGGGCAGCATTATTACGAAAGACATTGCCCCATCAGGCTACCGGGAGATCCTCGAGGAGCTGAAAGATTTCGGCCTCCGCCCCTCACCCGCCTACCTGTACTGGAGCACCCCCTCGCAGTTTATCCACCCGGAAGAGTACAGCTATGCCGCCGTTGAAAGATACGGCGACTACCGGAACCGGATGTACGAGGTCAGTCCGGGCTTTACCGTACCTGACCTGAGCTACGTGGTGGAGCCTGCAGAGGGACTCTGGCTGCTGGCCATTGACGGGAATACGTATATCCCGAAAAATACGGACGGAGATCCTGCTGATGTTAAAAATTATAACCCCTCCAGCGTGGGCTACAATAACGTGATGACGAACAAGACCCGCCTGATTGCCTGGGTGAAGCAGGTAACCGCCGAAGCCCGGAAAAGAAACAAGACCGTGGTAGCTTTTACGCATTATCCCATGATCGAGTATAACGACGGCGCCTCAAAAGAGATCAGCAACCTGCTGGGCCCTACCAAATGGCAGCTGCACCGGGCACCCGCTGAAGATGTGGCCAGGGCCTTTGCCGACGCCGGGCTACAGGTTCATTTCGGCGGGCATATGCACATCAACGATACGGGTATCCGGAAGTACGAAGACGGCAAAATGCTGGTCAACATCCAGGTGCCTTCACTGGCCGCCTATATCCCGGCCTACAAAATCCTGACGGTAAAACCGGGCAATGTCTTTGAGATCGAAACCGTTATCGTAGATAAGGCCGACCGCTTCAACGAGCTTTTTCCCCTCTATGAAAAAGAGTATGAAGCCCTGCGCAGCGCCGGCGATTCCCGTATCTGGAACAAGGAGATCTTAAACACTCGTTCCTACCGCGAATTTACCCTTTTTCACCTGCAGGAGCTGGTGCGGCTGCGCATGATCCCTTCCGACTGGCCGAAGGAGCTTACCGGGCAGGCCGATAAACTGAACGGAGAAGATTTCTACCGGCTTTCCAGAGGAAACCCGGCCCTGAAAAAACGAAGCTATCGCCGGTGGGGATTCAACGAGCTCCTGCTGGACCTCTATAAATTTCAGTCGGCCGACGAGCTGGCCCGACGGGATATTCCCCGCAAACGTTTAAAGCAGTACGAGGCCCTGTGCCGGCAGTTTGAACACCTGGATACGGAAGATGAATTCAGGATCCGGCTGAAAACCCTTTTCCGGATCCTGAACAAAATCTCTAACGGAGATCCTTCTGACCATTTTGAAGTGGATCTGAACAAAGAAAAGGTCAGAAGGTTAAAATGAGCTATTGCTTCTGCGCAATAATTTCGAAATATAACCCGTCGGCACTTCCTGACACGGTGAGCAGGTTATCTTTACTCAGGTTTCCGACACGGGCACTGCCTTCGTAAAAATCAATCCCGCTGCTGCCGGCGTCTTTTACCGTCAGTGTTCCCAGGGGTTCATCGGGCTGCGCTTTTCCTTCAAGTTTATACTTCATTGCTCCGGTAACACTTTCGGCTGTGGCTTTCTGTATAACAATAACCAACTCAGTACCCCCGACCAGTGGGATATTCGTTCCTGCATACGTAAACTTACTGGCCGTGTAGGTTCCTGCGGCCCTGGCGGCAAGGTCGGGTTCAGTATCTTTATCTTTTTTGCACCCGGCCAGGCTGACGAAGATAAGACCCGTCAAGAGAATTTTTTTCATCGCTCAATTTGATTAATCGTGGAAGACTCTTTTAACAGGACAAAGCTAGCAGGCACATCCATAGGTATCAATCCCTTAAAAACAGGATTTTTTGCCCACAGGGAAGCAGGAAAAGAGAGACGGCGAGTAAAAGATGTACCACCTTCTCCGTTGTTTTCAGAATAGAGAGGCAGTTCCCTGTATCTGCGAAAGAATGATAAAATTATATGCTTTTGTGTATTCTCATTTTTTCGCTATTTTTGATTGATAATCCGCTTACAATCAAGACTGACAATACCACAAATCCAAACTCATTATGGCCGGCACATATTCACAAATCTACATCCAATATGTTTTTACAGTTAAAGGAAGACGGAACCTGTTGGAGAAAACCTGGCGTCAGGAAGTCTTCAAGTATATGGCCGGTATTATAAAAGCCAAAGATCAAAAGTCCATTATTGTAAACGGCACCGCAGATCATGTTCACGTCTTTGTTGGGCTGAAGCCTTCTATGAGTATTTCGGATTTGATACGGGATATTAAAAACAATTCGTCCAAATTTATCAATGAACAAGGGTGGGTCAACGGGAAATTCTCCTGGCAGGAAGGTTACGGGGTATTTTCGTATGCCCATTCACAAATAGAGAATGTCTATCAATATATTCTGAAGCAGGAGGAGCATCATCGCAGGAAAACATTCAGGGACGAATACCTGGATTTTTTACAAAAATTTGACGTGGAATACGATGAAAAATATTTGTTTGACTGGCTGGATTAGGCTACAATCGTTTCACCCCTTCGGGGTTCACATTATATTTATTTATACAAATATTCAAGCCCGACGGGCTGATATAATTATAGCTACAATCGTTTTACCCCTTCGGGGTTCACATTATATTTATTCATACAATATTCTAGCCCGACGGGCTGACATAATTATGGCTACAATCGTTTCACCCCTTCGGGGTTCACATTATATTTATTTATACAAATATTCAAGCCCGACGGGCTGACATAATTATAGCTACAATCGTTTCACCCCTTCGGGGTTCACATTATATTTATTCATACAATATTCAAGCCCGACGGGCTGACATAATTATGGCTACAATCGTTTCACCCCTTCGGGGTTCACATTATATTTATTTATACAAATATTCAAGCCCGACAGGCTGACATAATTATAGCTACAATCGTTTCACCCCTTCGGGGTTCACATTATATTTATTCATACAATATTCAAGCCCAACGGGCTGACATAATTATAGCTACAATCGTTTTACCCCTTCGGGGTTCACATTATATTTATTTATACAAATATTCAAGCCCGACGGGCTGATATAATTATAGCATTTTTTGTCAATATGGGGTAAGACCCATAAATCCCGAAGGAATGATATGATTATCGCCGTTTCAAATGCTTCGGCAGGTCTTCCACTTTTTCGCAGCACACCTGGTCCATGACCTGCTTCAGCTGTATTTTCAGCAGGTTCATGATATGATGCCCGCCCTGGGCACCTAAGGCAGCCACACTGTACATGAAGGTCCGGCCCAGGAAAGCAAACTCAGCTCCTGCCGCCAGGGTACGGGCAATATCCGGGCCGGTACGCAGGCCGCTGTCGAGCATGATCTTGATCTGTCCTTTGTACTGCTCTACAATAGGATAAAGCGTATGAATGGATGATTCGCCTGCATCCAGCTGACGGCCGCCGTGATTGGAAACGATCACGCCATCAAGTCCGAATTTTACAGCCTGGCCTACATCTTCGGCCGTGGCTACGCCTTTCATCACCAGGTTTCCTTTCCATTTATCGCGGATGGTCTGCAGCCTTTCCTGGCTGATCCGGCCGGAGAAGGTTTCGTTCATGTAGAGACCCAGCTGCTTCATGTTCAGGCCCTTGGGCATATACTTCTTCATGGTGGCGAAGTTCGGCTGCCCGTAATAGAGGGTGCTGAGCGCCCAGGTGGGGTGCGACAGTATCTGGAGAATGTTTTTAAACGTCATCTGTGGCGGCATGGCCAGGCCGTTCCGTACATCGCGTGGCCGGAAGCCGAAAGTGGGCACGTCGGTCAGCACCACCAGGGTCTTACATCCTACCGCTTCCAGGCGTTTGAACATATCGTCTCTTAGCTCTTCTTTTGCCGGGTGATACAGCTGGTACCAGAACTTCCCTTCCGTTATTTCGGCTATTTTTTCTATGCTGGCCGT
The DNA here is from genome assembly GCF_040829825.2 of Leadbetterella sp. DM7. NCBI lineage: Bacteria > Pseudomonadati > Bacteroidota > Cytophagia > Cytophagales > Leadbetterellaceae > Leadbetterella > Leadbetterella sp. DM7. The sequence continues at coordinate 49,910 of NZ_JBFOLH020000007.1, forward strand.
GCTTACCGTACTCAGGATAAACGGGATATTCTGCTCTACCGCGGCTTTGGCCAGGATCTCCGGTGAGTTAGGCCACATCAGTCCCTGCAGGCCTACCGGCGATACCCCGAAAGGGGCATCGTATACATGACCGAACAGCTCTGTTTTCAGGACAGGCTCTTTGTACTCCCGCAGGTAATAAGGTACCAGCTCAATATCCCGGATCTCTTTGGTGTTTTTGTACAGGTTAACGTCCTCATTGCATCCGCCGTCAAGGTATTCAAAGGCAAATTTGGGCATGCGCTTTTTAGCCTTGCGGATGAGGTCGTCAATGCCGGGGTATTTCGGGTTATAGTTCAGCATAATAGTTCAGAGTGTATTAGTTCCGAGTGCCGGGTAGATTAGTTACCCGGGTGTAAATATAGCCGCTTTAGTCTGAAAACTACTTCAGTTTTATCAAATCTTCGGGTACCGGCCGGCTGTTCCAGTGGTCGTGCAGCACCAGGGCAGCACCCAGCGCCGAAGCCTGGGGAACCTCGCTGGTCCACACCTCTGTTTCCGGGTAAGCGGCCGACAGCATTTTCATGAAGATCCGGCTCTTGCCGAAGCCGCCGTCTACAAACAGCTTGTTCACCGGCGCGCCCTTCAATACCAGGTCAGAAGACCGTTTCTGTAGGGCCACCAGGTCAGCCATCAGCTGGTGATAAGCCTGCGCAGCGGTCGGGTATTTCTGCCAGTCGCGCTCCAGCCCGGTAACCGGATTTTCTACCCGGTGGTTTTCCAGAGATAACGTTTCTACCTCTGTTTCCGGGTCGTAGCTCATCTCCATCAACTCTGCCGGCGGAATACCAAAACACCGGGCTATTTTAGCCGCCTCCTGCTCGTGGTACATTCCGCCCAAAAGCCGGGAGGCCTTGATGGGTTTGCCGTCGGTCTTCAGGAAACACAGGCAGTCGTTGTCCAGCTCTTCCCCGTTCAGCGGTGCTTCATTGAAAGGATTAATGGTAATGTTCCAGGTGCCGGTAGAGAGCAGCGCAAAGGGCTCCTCGAAGCGTTTCAGATAGGGAATCAGGGCTGCCGAAGAATCATGAAGGCCAATGCCCACCGCCACCCCGTCCGGATTCTGAACCGGCTGGTCCGGCGCATGCACCGGGGCCAGGAAACGGTCTATGCCTTCCTCCCCTACCCAGCGGTGATAGTCACCCCGGGTGAAGTCCCAGAGGTTCGTATGACACCCGATACTGGTGATATCCGTGACTTTCTTCCCTGAAAATAAAAAACTCAGGTAATTAGGCAGATGCAGGATCCGTCTGACAGCGGAGAAAACCTCCGGCCGTTCGTGCTTCAGGCGGTAGATCAGCATGCCGCTGTTCAGGCTTCCAAGCACCGGGGAAGCCGTAGCGCCCGAGACCTCCGTTTCTCCTCCGTACGTATCGTAAAACTTCCTTTTTAATTCTTCGGGATAGGTTTTCAGGTAATTGTAAAGCGGGGTAAGCACCCGGCCGTTCCCGTCCAGGAAAACCAGCGTGGCGCCATAGCTGCTGAAATTAACCGCCTTTATATCGTAGGCCGCCTTCACCTCTTCGTATACGTCCTTTATCCAGGAGATCAGCTTCGGCAGGTCTTCGCAGGGATCCCCGTCTTCATCGGCCGTTTCTTCCAGTAGTACACTCTTTTCCCACAGGATGTCGTAGCTTTCATTGAATACGAAAGCCTTTTTATTGGTTTTTCCTATGTCAAAAATCAGTATACGGCTCATAGTCCCGATGCCAACTGGTATCCTCTTTCCCCGATCAGCTTTTTTCTTACTTCCAGGCTTCGGAACAGCTTCACTGGGTTCAGCGCGCCGCCCGATTGCAAACGGGCTTCCGCCACCAGCGGCCGCACGTCGGTCCTGAAAGCATGCTGCAGGATTTCCTGCGCCAGCACCACATCGTTTTCAGCCTGGGCGGCTTTCAGTGCAGGGGTGTCTACCGACAGCGCCTGAGCATAGGCGATCATCAGGGCCTCCACCGATTGCAGCAGGTCTTCGAGCGGGTCTTTCACATTGTGCGAGGCATCGATCATCCAGCCGAGGTCGCGGGCATGATTCATGCCACGGGCGTCCATTCCTTCTACCAGCTCGTTAAAGATCAGGAACAACTGGTAAGGCTTCACGGAACCCGTGGTGAGATCGTCATCACCGTATTTGGAGTCATTGAAATGGAACCCGCCCAGCTTTTCTTCCATCAGTAAAATGGATACGATCTGCTCGATGTTGGCGTTGGGCAGATGGTGGCCCAGGTCTACCAGCGTATAGGCCTTTTCGCCCAGCTTGTTGACGTAGGAGTACGACTGCCCCCAGTCGCCCACCGTAGTGCTGTAGAAATTCGGCTCAAAAGCCTTGTACTCCAGGAACAGCTTCCAGTCGGCCGGCAGGGCCGCATAAATCTCTCTCAGGCTTTCCAGGGTATTTTCATAGGCTTTCCGGAAATTCAGCTGGCCCGGAAAGCAGGAGCCGTCAGAAAGCCATACCGTAAGCGACTGAGAGCCCAGGGCCTCGCCATGGCGGATCACCTCGATGTTATGCTCAATGGCCTGCTTCCGCACGTTTCGGTCTACATGCTGCAGCGACCCGAACTTATAGCTGTGCGCCTGTCCTTTCTGATCCTGGAAGGTGTTGGAGTTCATGGCATCAAAAGCCAGTCCGAGGTCTGCGGCCAGCTTTTTCAGGGCAGCGTAATCGGAAGGAATATCCCAGGGAATATGCAGCGACACGGCTCCTGACGAACGGTTCAGCGCGTGCAGCAGGCCGATGTCTTCCAGCTTCTGCTCAATGTTCCCCGGCTCGCCTCCGCCCGGGAAACGCCCGAAGCGGGTACCGCCGGTACCGAGAGCCCAGGAGGGAATAGCCACCTGGAAGGCTTTCAGCTTTTCGATGAGGGCATCGGTATTATTGATTTCCGAACGGGCATGAGCCAGCCTGCGGGTATGGGCGACCAGCTCGTCGGAATTGTGATTTTCAATGTGTTTTTTATCTAAGATCATGTTTTTGTTTGAGCCCCCGGAATAAATTCCGGGGTAATTTAAGTTTACCTATAAAATGCCATCGCCACTCCCCCATCCACATTAATGGCGTTACCGGTACTTTTGTTCAGCAGCCCGCTCACCAAAACGAAGCAGGCGTTAGCGATATCCTCCGGTAAGATCACCTGGTTCAGCAGGGTACGTTTGGCGTAATACGCCGGCAGCTCTTCCACCGTAATGCCGTAGGCTTTGGCCCGGCCTTCCGCCCAGCCGCCGGCCCAGATGTTGGAATCGGCAATGACCGCATCGGGGTTCACCGTATTGACCCGGATGCCTGCGCTGCCCAGCTCGGCGGCCATTAAGCGCGACAGGTGCGCCTGTGCTGCCTTGGCCGATCCGTAACCCGGGTTATTTGGCCCGGCTACTACGGCATTCTTGGAAACAATGTTCAGGATATCCCCCCCGATCCCCTGCTTTTTCATCACAGCCATCCCGGCTTTGGAAACAATAAACTGGCCTTTCACCAGGATATCGTACAGGCGATCCCACTCTTCCAGGGTATGCTCCTCAATGGATTTGGAAATGCTGATACCGGCATTATTCACCACGATATCCACTCCGCCAAAAGCCAGGGAAGCATTCACAAAAGCTGCTTCGGCACTGGCCGCATCGGTTACATTCAGCACGGTACCTGCCACGGCATCTTTTCCAAAGGCTTTTACAAACTCTTCCTGAGCACCTGCCAGGCGGGTTTCGTCAATATCGCTCAGGATCACACACGCGCCTTCCTGCGCAAATTTCCGGGCAATGGCCTTGCCGATCCCGCCGCCGGAACCCGTCACCAGGGCTATTCTTCCGGCCAGGGCTTTGGGCTTGGGCATACGCTGCAGCTTGGCCTCTTCCAGCAGCCAGTATTCAATATTGAAGGCTTCCTGGCGCGGCAAGGCGGTGTATTCTGAAATGGCCTCCGAGCCCCGCATCACGTTAATGGCATTCACGTAATATTCGGATGCCAGGCGGGCCGTGGTCTTGTCTTTGGCAAAGGTAAACATCCCTACCCCCGGATACAAAATCACCACGGGGTTCGGGTCGCGCATGGCCGGGGAATCGGCATGCTTACAGGTTTCATAGTATTCCGTATACATCTGCCGGTAGGCTTCAAATGCCGGTGCCAGCTTTTCTTTCACCCCGGTCAGGTCTTCATTCGGCGCTATTTCCAGCACCAGCGGGGTGATCTTGGTACGCAGGAAGTGGTCGGGACAGGAGGTACCCATGGGCGCCAGCTTTTCCAGGTCATGGGAATTGATGAATTGCAGCACGCGCTCATCATCGGTAAAGTGCCCGATCATGGACCGTTCTGACGAGCAGAAGCCTCTCAGCACCGGGGCAATGACCGCGGCCTGCGCTTTCCGCTGGTCTTCCGGGAGTGACTCACTCCGGGCACCGCCAAACACATTCCCGGTTTTGCTTTCAATGTATTCCGCACATTTTTCAATGACCTGTAGCGTGTTTACATAGCTTTCATACGAGGTATCTCCCCAGGTGAAGAGCCCGTGAGAACCCAGCATGATCCCTTTCAGCTCCCGGCCTTCTGCCGCGGCTTCGTCCACGCAGGCCTTCAGCTCCAGCCCCAGGTCAAAGCCCGGTCTTTTCCAGTTTACCCAGCCTATTTCGCCTTCAAAGAGCTCCTGCGTAATGGCCTTACCGTCTTTGGCGGCGGCAATGGCAATAGCGGCATCCGGGTGCAGGTGATCAATGTGTTTGTAGGGCAAAAAGCCGTGGAGCGGCGTATCGATAGACGGCGCTTTGGAGGCCAGGTCAAAGATGCAATGGTTGAACAGGGCCACCATCTCGTCTTCAAACTCAATGCCCCGGTAGACGTTTTTCAGGGCACGCAGACGGTCGAGGTACAACGCCGCACAACCCGACCGGGTGAGCGTTCCGATGTCGCCGCCTGAGCCCTTGATCCACATGACATCCACTTCCTCACCGGTCAGCGGGTCTTTGTCTTTTATTTTTACCGAGGTATTTCCGCCCCCGTAATTGGTCAGCCGGAGATCCGCCCCGAGCAGGTTGGAGCGGTAAATGAACAGGTCTACCTCATCGGTGATCTGAGCGGCTTTGGCTTCGTCCCAGAGGTAGCTCACGTGTTTAAATTCCATTGTATATGGTTTGTTTTTAATGATTATCAGATCGAATTTCCTATCCCCACCAGGAAAATAGATGCCAGGATCAGCCCGATTCCCCATAAAAAGGTGCGGAAGGTTTTCCGGCCTACCGCGGTCCATTCTTTCAGGTACAGGCCCCAGAAATTGGCCGTCAGGATGATGGTGGCCATGTGCAGGATCCAGGAGCTGGCACCGTTGCCCAGCTTGCTTTCACCCATCCCGTAAAAAAAGAACTGGATGTACCACATGGTGCCGGCCAGCCCGGCAAAGAGAATGTTCCGTAAAACCGGGGTCCGGGAATTGGTATAATCGCCGTAGGTACGGTTTTTAAAGTTCAGGTAAACACACCAGAGCAGGTTGGTGGTCAAACCGCCCCAAAGCAGCACCACGTAGGTCACGTTATTCTGGAAGAGGGGGTTATGTCCATGCTGTACAGCCACATCGGCCATGGGCTTACCGGCCTCAATCCCAAAATTAAAGAACGCACTGAGTAGGCCGGAAATTACAGCAATGATGATGCCTTTTACAAAATTAAATTCCGAAGTGGTGCTCTGCTTGGTTTCGGCCGGGAGCTCCTTTTCTTTCATCATGCCCGCCTTGCCGGAAACATAAATCCCTGTCAGACAAACCAGTATCCCCAACAGCACCACCTGACCGCCGGGACTTTGCAGCATATCGGTAAACGACTGCTTCCCTTCTACCGGTTTAAAGTTATAATAGATGGCCGGCCCCAGTGAGCCCAGCGCCGAGCTCACCCCCAGGATCACCGAGTTTCCCAGCGACATCCCCAGGTAGCGTACGCCCAGGCCGTAGGTCAGTCCGCCGATCCCCCACAGTACGCCCAGGGTATAAATAAGCGACTTTACACCGGAGTCGGTGCCGCCGATAATTTCCGCAAAATCAGGTACCGTCAGCCAGGCGGCCAGCGGGGGTACGATCAGCCAGGAAAAAAGACCACCCACGATCCAGTAGCTTTCCCAGGCCCAGCCCTTCACTTTCTTGAAAGGCATGTAAAAACTCCCCGACGAGATACCGCCGATGGTATGAAAGATAATTCCAAGTAGGGTTTGCATAATAAGGTTGAAAAGTGTTAACAAAATTCAGCATAGCTATCCGCTTAACCGTCCTGTACTGTACTAGCGGTTAGGTGTGTTTTTGATATAATTTAGTTATTGTTATAATAACCGTTTGTTATTGATCAAAATCCTTTTTATTATTCGTGCATTCGTGACGAAAATAAATTGCCGGAGCTAGTTCATCATTAACCGGTTTTTGCCTGCTTTCAACGACTTTGTCGTCCCCTTCCACACCAGGTTTCCGCTGACGCCTGCCGGCAGGTCAATTTCCACTTCCCACCCGTCTTTTACCTGCTGATAAGAAACCGCCACGGTTCCTTTGGGATGCGGGATATGTCCTGCGGCACTTTTCAGGTGGCCCAGGTGCGGCGTTATTTTTACTTTGGAAAAGCCGGGGGCATCGCTGTCAATGCCCAGCAGGGTACGGTAAAACTCAATGTTCGGACTGGCGCCCCAGGCGTGGCAGTCAGACCGCGAGCCGTCTACGTCCGACATCTCCGCCCAGGTGGTCAGGCCCATGGAAATATTTTCCCGCCATTTATCCAGCATAGCGGAATAGTCATTGCCCCGGCCGGCACGGATCAGCGCCTGATGCAGGTAGTATTTGAAGTAAATGGAGGCCTGTGACAGCTCTTTATTATTCAACAGGTGCTCCACCATACCCGGTATTTTCTGCTGATCGGCCACATCGGTGAGAATAGCCAGGGCATTGGTATGCTGGGAGAAGAGGTCTTTTTCTTCCCGGTCGGCAAACAGGTCTTTCCCCGCGTCCCAGTATTTTTTCAGGATGGCGGCTTTCAGCTTTTGTGCCTGCTCCCTGTATTTCCCTGAATACCGGTTGATCCCCAGATCCGCTTCGAGCTGCACGGCCGTCTGATAGGCCCACAGCAGTTGCAGGTCGAGCATGGCAGAGGTGCCGTCGCTGCCCATAGGCCCTTCGCCTGAGTTCCAGTCTTTGTCATTTACCCAATCGGTAAAGCGCCATTGCGGAACCTTGCGGAGCGAGCCGTCTGCGCCCTGGTATTTTTCGAAATAGCTCAGAATGGCGTACACGCCATCCAGCTTGTTCCGTACAAATTCCGGGTCTGGCCCGTAGCGCAGGTAGTCATGCAGCATACCGATGTACCACAGGGAGAAAGTGGGAATATACTGCGGGGTGTACGACGGGTGCCGGCTGAGGGTCACTCCTTCAGGTTGCCTGGAATAGTCCATATAGTTTAGCGCGTTTTTCACGAGGCGGTCGTCGCCGCTGTTGTAAAGCGAAACCAGTGCCTGGATGCGCGCATCGCCAATGTACTGGAGCTGCTCATAGTAGGGGCAATCCATGTAGGTTTCCGTGGCACAAAGCCGGGCGGTCCGCCAGCCGATGTCCAGGATGGTGTTCAGCTCCGGGTTATCCGACCGGAAACCGGCATTCATCCGGAAAGGATAACCGGTAAAAACGCTGTAAATATCATTCAGCACCAGGGGTTCGGCAGCTGTGGTGATCCGGAGTTCCAGGTAGCGGTAGGTGCGGTAGCTCAGGGGAGAAAATACCTGGTGGGCTGAACCGTCCGCGACCAGGCTGTCGGTACGGCCTATCAGCCGCTTCCCTGCTGTTTCGTTCCGGTTGCCCTTCTTATAGCCGTCGCTGTAGAGGGCTTCTGCATAGCCCATGGCAATACGCGCATCTTTCCCTTTACTGAATTCCAGCACAGGGTAGGCGTTAGTGAGGTAGGTCTGATCCAGCAGGATACTGACCGATGTACCGGCGGGTATGATCACTTCCTGCTTCTTCTCCGGAAAACCGGCCGGCAGGGTGAGGCCCGTAGCCATCCCGCGGGGAATGCGCTCCGGCTTCAGCTCCATGGGCGGAATACCCGAAGGACGGAGCATCCAGACGTTCGTGGTGCCGTAGGGGCCCAATACGTCTTTGGGCAGGCCTTTGAAAAGCGTCCGGGCAGCCGGCCAGGCGGAGTCGTCAAAATCAGCGCTCTCCCATCCCCGCGTATGCCGGAAAAAGTCCCGTATCTCGCCCGGCCCCGCCACATAGTAGAAGGGAACATTCAGCTTCAGCGGGGTGTAGCTTTCGTCTCTGATGCATTTCCAGGAAACACCGGTATTCACGGATTCTTCTACGGAAGTATTGCCCTGCAGGATAAAGCCGGTCATGGCGCTGATCTGTACCTCGGGCCGCCATCCGGCTTCGTTCCATACCCGGGCAGCGAGGATATTTTTCCCTTGCCTGAGGTGAGGTTTCAGGTCCACCGTTTCAAAATTCCAGTGGTTCAGGTCGCCCCGGGCCGGGCCAAAAGAGACCATCTGCCCGTTCACAAAAAGCTGGTAGCGGTTATCGGCTGAAACGTGCACGATGTAGTGATCCGGAACCGACGGCAGCTCCAGTGTTTTCCGGAAGAGGTAAACGCCGTATTCCGTGGCAGAGTGATCCGGAGTGGTGATCCAGTTGGCCGTCCAGGGTTTTTCCAGGATTTCAGGTGCTGTTTTTTGTCCGAAGAGAGGGCAGGTAAAAACCGCAAGGGTGATAAGTAGGGTAATTGTTTTCATAAGGTTAAATAGTTTTGAGTATTTTAGTTCCAGGTAAGAAACCGGGTCGGATACCACTTGTCAGTTCGAGCGAAGACGAGAACCACATGCCTCTCGTCTTCGCTCGAGGTGACAATGGCACCATACTTGTCAATAACAGCACAAACGAGCGCGTTAGAACGAAGTTTGTACTTGAGGTAACAGCAGCACCTGATATTATTCATAATCATATCCTAACTTTAACAGGAATCCCGCACTTGCCTCACCAGCGAAGAATTCCCGTTTTTCCGGAAAAGCAATGTTTGCCTGCAGGAGATGACCTTGCCATGCGCACCTTCCGAGAACAGGTTTATCCGACAGATTGCCGACACCTCCAGACGATAAAAAGAAGGCACCGCACCCAGTCCCATACCCCGCTCCGCCAGCCCGGCCAGCAGCCCGAAATCACTCACCTGCTGGCTTACCCGCTCAGAAAACCGGCCCGGCAGTGCACTGCATTCTATCCACTTTTCGTTTTTCAGCTGATGCATATTCAGACGCTCTTCCTGCGCCAGCGGATGCTGTACACTCATACATACCTGAACACGCCCCTCCTGCAAAACCACCGTATCCATCTCGGCCGGCACGCTCCCGGTATCCAGGCCGGTGGCAAACAGAATTTCATCTTTCTTTAAGGCTTCGTACATTTCGTACAGCGAATCAAAGGCCTGGAGCTTCAGCTCAAAAGCCGGCAGCCTTTGGTTCAGAAAGTCGAGGGCCAGGGTCACGCTCTCTCCCGGCAACCCGGCACAATAGCCCACATTTACAGTCTTCCGCCGGGTGCGCAGCCGTTCCAGCCCGTCGGTCATTTCTTTGCTCTGCCGGAGAATCTTCAGGGCTTCCTGATAAAAATAGCTGCCCTCTTCCGTCAGTACAATGCGCTTATGCCTGGTTTTTTGCGTAGCATCAAAGAGCTCCGTATTCAACTCCTCTTCCAGGAGAGCGATCTGCCGGGAAACCGCCGGCTGGGAAATGTTCAGTCGGGCTGCGGCCCTGCCGAAGCTGAGCTCCTCTGCCACCGCAATGAAATATTCGAGTTGCCGGAATTCCATAGGCATTATTTTAACGATTCCCGCAGGGTAATGTGAAACGGATTTTCAATCTGGCGGCGCGAATTATCCAGCACCAGCTCCGCGGCTTTTTTCCCCATGGCCGCAAAGTCGGTAGAGACCGTGGTGAGCCCGTTCACGATGTACTTTTTGGCCTTGGTTTCATTGTATGAAATGATGCCGATGTCGTGCCCCACCCGCAGTCCTTTGTATTCTATTCTTTCCAGCAATTCGAAGAGGTCGTCTTCCATGAGGTTGATAAACACATCGCCGGGGGTTACTTTTTCTTTCCGGATGTCATGCACCACTTTGTGCTCAAAGACAAAGCTTTCGCAAAACGACACAAACCCGTCAATGATCTCCCTGGGGTAATAGCTGTTTTCGGGAAAGACCAGCTTCAGCACGCTGAACTTCTGAAGGGCCTCCAGCACCTGGAAAAGGGCCTGGTAAATATCGCGTGCGAAGTTCTCATACACTGCCCCGTAACTGCCGGTGATTTCGGGTAAAATCTTATCCAGCAGGATCAGCCGGGAGCGCGGAATTTTATCAATGGCCTGGATGGCGGCCTTTTCCCCGTCAATAAAATGGGGAATAATGACGTAGTGCGTATAGGTGTTTTCGCCCTTGCTTTCCAGTATCCGGCAAAACATGCGGGCGTCATTGTTATAGATATAAAAATCAACCGAGGCTTTCTCCCCCAGCTCGGCTACAAAGGCATCGTAGATGATCTTCTTGTGGGCGCTCAGCTTATTAAACATCAGGAAGATGCGATAATCCTGCTGAATATGCACCGACTTCACAAAGTACCCCTTGCCCGGGTAGGCCTCCAGCACGCCCATTTTCCGAAGCTCTTTATAGCTTTTCTCTACGGTCAGCCGCGAAATATCGGTATGAAAGCTCAGCTCATTGATGGAGGGCATGAGGTCGCCCTGCTGCAGCCGCCCGGCCTTCACCGACTGGATAACGGTATCCATCAGCTGCCGGTATTTGGGGGTGGCAGAAAGCTCATCTATTTCGAAATGGTCAAACATGGTCAAGATTTCGTAATTCAGCTTCTATATATTGCTTTAAACGCATTTTATCCGGTAACTGAATCAGGTATTTTTGTACAAAAAGATTTTCATCCATTCCGGCAGTAGCATATTTTACTAATGCCTGATCTTTTTCTGCAACTAATAAAATACCGATGGGAGGATTATCTCCCTGTTCCAGAACCTCTTCTTTATAAAAATTCAGGTAGGTATTCAGTTGAGCAATATTTTCATACTCAAAAGCTCCCACTTTTAATTCTACCAAAACATGACATTTCAATACCCGATGATATAAAACCAGGTCAATAAAGTAATATTTATCTCCTATCAGAATTCGCTTTTGTCTTGCCTCAAGGCAGAATCCATTCCCCAATTCAAGCATAAATTGTTGCAGATTGTCCAGTAAAGCAGTTTCTAAATCAGATTCTTCCACAGCCTCTTTAATCCCGATATCCAGAAATTCAAATGTGTAAATATTTTTCACGATATCTTTAGATGTTTGGCGGGTAATTTTGGCCTGGGTAATTTGCGAGAGTTTTTCCGGGGCAGCCGATAGCCCTGAGCGCTCAAAATACATACTGGCTATTTGTCGTTTAAGTTCTCTCACACTCCACGTACCTTTCATTGCTTCAAGTTCATAAAATTCTCTTTTAACCGGCTCTTCTATATTTATCAGAAGTTCAAAATGAGAATAAGACAGCCTGGTTATTAACAAATGAGGGTTTGAAGAAAGTGGGGACAGTGTCCCCACTTTTGTATTTTCATCCAATTGTGGGGACGACCACACTATTGTATCTAAATGGCGAAGATTTTGCTTTAATACTCCTTTCCAATCAGGATATACCAGATAAAACTGCCTGAATTTAAACAAAGCTCTTTTGTCAATTCCCTTAATATGAGCTAATTCAATAGCAAGCTTCTCCATCAATTTTTCACCATATTGACCACGGTCTCTCCCGTTCTGTTCAAATTCCACTATATAAAACCCAATCAGCCAGTTTCTAATCGTCAATGCTCTGTTTACAGCACTAGCTGCCGAATATTGTAATTGCGTGTGAACATTCTCAATAGAATTTAATAATTCTTTAAAATCTTTCATTGAATTTATTAGTTGTTAGGTACTTAATCGTTTTCCTCATAATAATAGGAATAATCAATCCCTTTCATATACATTTCCCGATCGTTAATTTGGGGGGTTAATGCATTTTGCAAAAGTGTTTTCAGCACCTGGCTTTGGGTGGGGCTCAGCATCATGGCGTTCATATAATCGCGCTTGCTTATTTTGCTCCAGTCCACACATTTTTTCAAGCGTTTTTTGAGCATCAGATCCAGCCATATCCGGGTACTTCTGCCGTTGCCCTCCATAAACGGGTGGGCGATATTCATTTCTACATATTTTTCGACGATTTCGTCATCGGATAAACGCTTTTTACCGTCAGGTGCAAGCAATTTCAACTGGGTAGTGGCACTAACCACTTGACTATTTTCTTTTTTTAATTTGGCTTTCAGATATTTCCAGTAGTTACGGCTTTTAGTATAGTCGTCCTGGTTAGTTAGTACGGCTATAATATCTAACACTGAAAACCACCATTTAGCGTTTTCTTCATCCCAAACAGCCCGCACTTCACGGTCGTTAAAAAAACGTATGGATATTTTGGTATTGCTCATTTATCTGCAAACTGTATTGTGATTAAAGTTACGATTTTTAGTTGAATCGACGACTCTGAGCGCTGGGAAAAATGGGTGATCGTTATGGATTAGCCATCCCGGATATAATTTCGTAAATTTGCCCGAAAATTACAGAAAACCATGTCCGAATTTCCTCCTTGTCCTAAATGCAATTCCGAATACGTTTACCCTTCTGATAACCTGCTGATCTGCCCGGAGTGCTTTTATGAGTGGAACCCGGAAGAGGAACCGGCAGAAGCAGACGGCGCCCTGAAAGTGCTGGATTCCAACGGAAACGAGCTAAAAGACGGAGATTCGGTGGTGATCATCAAAGACCTGCCCGTTAAGGGGGCTCCCAAGCCTATCAAGGCCGGCACCAAGGTAAAGAACATCCGGTTAACTGATGGCGATCACAATATTGACTGCAAAGTAGACGGCTTCGGGGCTATGGGACTGAAGTCGGAGTTTGTGCGCAAGGCGTAAAAGAGATTGTAGCCCAAACGTCTTTTTGCCTGACTAAAAGCAGAAGCATTTGAAATTGTAGCAGAAAAATTGATTAGTAAAAGTGCTGACAGTTTATTCTCCCTCTAAAATTTTCAATAATTGCTCATTCAAATACAATTTTTCTTTCCCAACTTTTACGGATTTTAAAAAGCTGTTTTTTTCCAACGCTATTAAATAATTTCCGACTGTTTGCGGATTACCGATGTTTTCATCTATTAAATGTTGGCTTGGGACAAGGGTAAAAATATTAAAAATTTACTCTCGTTTTATTAATAAGGGTAAGAATTACTCTCGTTTGTTCTTAAAACATTTCTGGCCTATTACCCGATTTGTTTACTTCAGGTTATCAAATATTTTACGCGAAACCTCAAACGCCGTACCGTGACGTATGCCCTTAGGGAAAGTGACCTGATCGGAAACATCCTCCCAGTTTTTGAGGTCAGCAGAACGCACCGCGCCGTATTGTTTTTCCGTGTACTTATCAAAATACACATATACGGAGTCTCCCACCAGCAGGGGCGCCGGGCCTTCCGCCCAGTAGTTTCCGGTAATGGGCGCAGATACTTCTACGGGGAAGTCAAAGGGTTTATCGCTAACCGTTAAACGGATATTCTTCTCCGGCGGGTTGGAGTTCTCGTTCTTTAAAAACATATAATAGCGGCCTCCTTTTTCCAGTATGGCGCAGTCGATTACCGAAAAACCCGGTTCAAAATACAGGCGGGTGTCGCTGAAATTTTTGAAGTCTTTGGTGGTTACGTAGTACATGCGGTGATTGAGGCCTTTTTCACTTTCGGATGTAGGCACTTCGGGGAATGCCCCGGGAATCGTCGATGCCCAGAAGATGTAAAATGTCTTGTCCTTTTTATCGTAAAAGAGCTCGGGTGCCCAGGCGTTTTTAGTGCCTTCAAATTTCTCCATTACGGGGATATTCTGTTGTGCAGACCAGTTCTTCAGGTCGCGGGAGGAAGCATAGCCTATGCCCTGATCCCACCACCCGGTGGTCCAGACCATATGGAAAACCCCTTCCTCATCCTGCACTATGCTGGGATCACGCATCAGCTTATCTTTGCCGATTTCTGGCCTCAGATATACGGAATCGTTGCCCAATGCCTGCCATTCTTTCCCGTCTTCACTGTAGGCCAGGTGCAGTCCGTCACCATTGCCGTTAAAGTAGGAAAAAAGATAGACGGGTTTTTCCGGCGTTGAACACGACATTGTCAAAACAAGGGGAAGCAGAACAGGCAGTAATTTCATTTTATTTTCAGTATTTCCGGTCAAATATAACTATAGGGAATCAGTTTTCCGGCAGATGCTCTACGCCTTTGAATTCATCAAAACGTACCTTCTTTTCCTTCACATTTTCCGCGTGGGTCACCTTACTGATGAATTTATTTACCTTGCCCACTTTTACGTTTTGAATAGTTACATTTTTCACGGGAAGCCGGGCATCGCCTTTGATCTCATAAATAGCATCTGCCGATTCACAGGTAACATTTTTAAGCGAGATATTTTCAATCCGGGAAATCCGCTCTTCGAGGGTAGGCACCAGGTCACGCCACTGGTAGAGCACATCGGTATCAATCTCAAAAACACGCATGGTGGTGCCTGACCGTACGTTTTCCATGTAAATATTTTCTACGAAACCGCCTCTGCGATGGTTGGTTTTGATGAAGAAAAAGCGGTGTACCGATTTTGGGGCGGTACAATCATGCATGTAAATATTACGCACCCCGCCCGACATCTCACTGCCGATACCCAACAGGGTGTGGCCTTCCAGGATGGTACAATTGCGGATCACGATGTTCTCACAGGGAGTGTTCAGGCGCCAGGCGTCCCGGTTCCGGCCTGCCTTGATCACCACCGCATCATCGCCCTGGTCAAAGGTACAGTTCTCTACCAGGAAATTCCGGCTCATTTCCAGGTCTATGCCGTCGTTATTGTGGCCGTGCGCTTTCACGTCGAGATTCCTGACCACCCCGTCGTTACACATATACAGGTGGATGGTCCAGAACGGGCTTTCACGGATCATGAAGCCGTCAAGCAGCACATTTTTGCACCGGTTAAAGTGGATGAGGTGCGGGCGGAGGTGATTCTCCCCTTCGGCCATCTGGCGTTGCTGCACCGGCACATCCGTAGAAGCCATCGTGTACAGGTTTTTCAGGGCATCCAGGTGCAGTTGGGGTCGTCCGAACCAGGTTTTCCAGAGGTCCATATCCGGCTGTAACATGCCTTTGCCCGTGATAGCAATATTCTCACATTCCAAGGCATACACCAATGGCGAATAGTTATAGCACTCCATTCCTTCCCAGGAAGTCATCACTGCGGGGAGGTAGTCTTCCGGCTTGTCGGAAAACCGCAATACAGCTCCTTCCTGCAGGTGGAGATTGACGTTATTTTTAAAGTGTACCGGGCCGGTAAGCCATGTTCCCGGGGGTACCACCACCCGTCCGCCGCCAGCCTTGTTACAGGCTTCAATAGCAGCGGCAATGGCCCGGGTATTACTGGTTTTCCCGTCATTCACTGCACCAAAATCCGTGATGGGGAAATCTCTTTCCGGGAACACAAAAACCCGGATCGGCTCCATTTTAAAAGGAGCTTTTACGTTTACAGTTTCATATTTCTGGGCCGATACCGGAAGGGCAAGCAGGTATACCCATGCAGTGACCGCGACTATTCTTATCATCTTTTTACAATTTCAGTTCCGGATAGTTTATTGTGGATATCGGGCGGATATGTTTTTACTTCGGATTCACCCTCTCCATCTCCCGAATCACCACCGGCCCCAGCAACCCGGAAGGCATAACTTCCCACTCATCAAATTTTGTGTTTTTGTAGGTGATACTCACAAAGTTGATTTCGTGGAATATGCGCCAGTTCACGCCGCGCCGGTCATAGTCGCGGATGCGGTTAGCAGGGAGGTTAGTCACTTCTACTTCCAGGGTATTCTCTCCGTTTTCCAGGAATTGGCCAATGTTTATTTCAAAAGGCACGGAGAAGAGGGTTCCGGCATCCCGGCCGTTGACCCGCACGCGAGCGCTCTCCCGTACATCGCCCAGGCTCAGAAGGTATTCCCGGTTTGGCTTTTTGTGAAAGTCAAATTTTACGGCGTATTTTCCTGTGCCTGTGTTGATTTTCAATGTTTCATTTTCCAATGCTGTCCATGAGGTCGGGTTATCAGGTTTGAAATGCTCTTTTACCTCTGGGGTACTCTCCGGGAAACTGAGCTCCCAGCCGTTTTTCAGTTCCGTTTCATGGCCGGAGGGGGCATAGTACGGCCAGTTTTCGGCTTTGACTCTGTCCGTGGAAAAGGTTTTCAGGATAAGCGACTGCCCCGGTTTGAGCTGCAGGTATACCTCGGTGCGGCCCTTGTTTTTTCGCAGTGCCGCCCGGCCTGATTTTCCGGTCATGGGATCAAAGATCAGTGCGGAGGTAGCCGCCACACTGAGAGAAACCCAGTCGTCTACCGTGGTGTTTTTCAGCAGGGTCATAAAGTACAGGTGTCCTTCGCTGTGCTTTTTGCGGATAAGCTGCCCGCCAAAGTCGGTCTTGAACGGTTCTTTTCCTTCCGAAAAATCCGCCAGAAAATCCCGGGATCCGGTGATGATCCGCCCTTTTCCGAAAGTATGGGTTTGCGTTTTAGTGAACGGGGAGATTTCAGGAAGCCGGGCCAAAAGCGCTTTCAGAGCAGCCTGTCTTTCTGCCTGATCCTGTAAACCTGGCACATCGGTCGGATAATGGTCTGTAAAGATGACCGTAGCCCCTTCTTCTGCCAGCTTCAGCAGGTGATTCAGGGTTTCCGGGGGAATGGCCTTGGCAGCCGGTACGATGATGGCCTTGTAACGGCTTCCGCCCTGCGTCTGCAGCTGTCCGTCCTGAACCGTAGTGGTTTTGATATACGTATCCGAGATATAGTCGGGGTCAAAGCCGCTCTGCATGATCTTTTCAGCCAGGTCACAGAATTCGGGCAGGCGCTCACGCATGCCGTGAATGGCGAAAGTGGTGAAGATGCTGCCTCTCTGCCCCGCCCAGATGTCGTAAACCGGGAAGTAGAGCAGGAAATCGTTATCGGGTTTTGTGCTTTGCAGAAACGACTGCACCCGGGTCACATAGTTAAAAAATGCCGGTGCGTCTTTCCAGATGCTGTTGGTGGGCGACATGTCTACCGAGGCATAAAATTTCCATCCCGGCCAGGCGGCATCCTGAGGGGAATACGTGCTTCCGTGAAAGTACACATGGTTCACCCCGGCGGTAAACATCTGGTCGATCTCCGGCTTGCACTGGCTCAGAGAGCTGCGGAAATGCTCGGTGAGCCAGGTGAAGGTCTCGGCCGAAGTAAGGGGCTTGCCGGTGATATTGGCCGCAGAAGAGGCATATTTCAGAATGGTGGGATCGCCATCGTTTTTCTTACGGATGGAATCTTTCCGCAGACCGGGGATATCGAAATCAGAGATGCCGAAGGTCTCACATTCCGGGATATCCACAGCGGCGTACAGGTCGATCAGGTTGGCGGGTGAACCGTGGGCCTGGTTTTTGGTAGCGGCACCATGCCCGTGGGCCCAGTCGGTCCAGACGGCCGTAAAATTATCTTTCAGGATTTCGCCCAAGGTTTCGCGGTAGTCGGAGATGACCCGCACGGAGGTTTCCGTACGCCCGTCATCCAGGAGCTCCGGGAGGTGCTCTTCCAGCTTATAGCCTCTTCTCCGGTAAAATTCCCGGAGGAAGTCCGGGGTCCAGTCGGCCCCGTATACTTCGTAAGAATCATTAAAGAAGTTCTTCGGGTAGGGGGCTCCGCTGGTTTGAAAAGCGGTATCAAACTTCGCCAGGTAACGTTTTACGGCTTCTTTATCGAAATGGTTTAACACATAGCCCTGTCCGCCGGGGGCCGCCCGTTTCACTTTCTGGAGGGTCTTGCCCACGTACAGGGCCACCATTTGCCCGTCTTCCGGCGGGGTATAGCTGAAAAGTCCTCTTTCGCCCACCTGGTGGGTGGCATCTATTACCTGCCCTGAGGCCAGGTAGATCATGACCTTGCTGAGTCGGGCGTTTTTATCGCCCTGGGCGTCGAATTTTTCTACGATCAGCTCGCCTTTTTTCAGGGAAAACCGGTCGAAGACGGCTTTGCTCGCCGCATCTTCCAGGCTGATTTCCGGCCCGCCGAACGGCCAGCCGGTGCCGGTGTTCATGTCTACGTTCATGCCCAGGCGTTTTGCTTCTGACTGAGTGAATGCCAGCATACGCATCCAGGACGGTAAGAGGAAATTGCGGTAGTGATTCTCCCTGCCTTTCACGCCGTAAATGGGGGTGATCTCTACCCCGCCTATGCCGGCCCTGCTCATGGCTTCGAGGTTATAGGTGAGGCCGGCAGAGTCTACATCGCTGCCCAGCCACCACCAGCGGGTGTGGGGTTTACTTTCGGTGGTGATTTCGGGCCAGGAGGTGGTGATGGGGGCGGTGGTGCAGCTGCAGAGGGAGAGGAGGAGGAAGAGTGCGCTCCATCTGCCCAAGTGGGTAAATTTTAGTGTTGTGCCCTTCGACAAGCTCAGGGTGACAATGGTTACACACTTGTCGCAACTGTCACCCTGAGCTTGTCGAAGGGCATGAGCGATAGAAGGAAACCATTTGAGTAAGCTAAAAACCATCTGAAGCATATTCTTAACTGATGTTACGCATTTCGTGAAATAGATTTAACCACATAGATTTTAGAAAGAAAAGGAGACATTAGGGAAATCCATTTCCATCGCATAGCTATGTGAAACAGGTTTACATGTCCTGATGAAATCTCTTTAATCTATGTATCTATTGTGGTTTGGACAATAGTATGTAACATATATCCTTAATTTTTCATTTCAAAATCACTTCCCTTCACTTCAAAACCCGTCACATTTTTCAGAAGGTACGGTTTAACCCCCGTAGGCAGCGGTGTCCGGTAATTTCCTACCCGTATCCCCTGCACATCTTCCAGCCAGAGGGATGGCCGGAGATCTTCCTTCTCAAAAGAAAGCTGCACATTATTTAACGCTACGTTTTTGGCATGGCGGATAAAAAACCCGGAGGCGGGAATGGTGCCGAACATCCAGGGCTCGGGATATAGCTTTTCGTTTTCCGGCGGGGTCAGGAGGCCGTCTTCACGGGTACCGCCGCCTTTGAAGTGAATCCGGATGTTCTGAAGGGTTACATCTTCAATATTGTGCCCGGGGATACCACTGATGATGCAGGAATAACGGGAATCGGCATTGTAAACGTTGATATTACTTAGGGTAATACGGGCCATCCGCCCCACAGCCGTACCTTCCGGGCTGCGCATCCGGGCGCCCAGGCGGAGGAACAGGGGGGCATTCACGATATCGCGCATAGTAATATTACTGATGACCACATCTTCCAGGAAGCCCCCGTCTACGGTTTCGAGGGCAAGGCCACGGCAGCGCTCAAACACGCAGTTGGAAATGGCGATGTTCCGGAAGCCGCCGCTCGATTCGGTTCCGAATTTGATCCGGCCGGTCACAAATCCCTGGTCGGGTGCCTGGGGTTCATCGCGCTGAAAGGTGCCGTTGATCACCGAGCCTTTGTCGTACCCGCTGACAAAGCAATTGGTGATGGTCACATTTTCCGTGTCCCGCACAAAACCCAGGGCATAGCTGCTTTTCAGAACGATGGCATCGTCCCAGGGAGAATTCACCGTGCAGTCGGAAATCCTAACATCCCGGCAGGCGTCGATATCGAATCCGTCGCGGTTGGTATCTACCGTTATATTATGCAGGGTGAGGTTATCCACACCGGTGGCCAGCAGGGCAAAATGCCCGCAGTTGACCATGGAAATATCTTTTATGGTCACGTTCCGGCACAGCTTGAGGCTGATGGCCTTATTACCCACGCCCGGCAGGCGACTTTCCTCACGCGTAAGGCCCGCTCCGTTGATTTTTCCGAAACCGGTGATGCTGATATTTTCCAGCCCGATGCCCCAGATCAGGCTGTTTTTCCAATGGCTGTGGCCGAAGTCCTGGTAGCGGTTATGCGGGTTTTCTTCCGCCACATCGTATCCTGAATCTTTTCCCGGAAATGCGGCCAGGATTTCTGCGCCGGCATCGAGGTAAAGGTGAATATTGCTTTGCAAACGGATGGAGTAGCTGAGGTAGATACCGGCAGGCAGTAGCACGGTTCCGCCGCCTTTTTGGGCGGCGGCGTCAATGGCGGCATTGATGGCCGGGGAGTCCAGGGTGGTGCCGTTGCCGGCTGCGCCGAAGTCACGGACGTTATATACCTGGGGGTAGGCTTTAAATGTCGTTAAAGTCAAAAATATGAATATACAAATTCTCATGAACAATACCACATTTCGAAATCTCTTAATTATTACACCATTCAAAAATGTTAGAACTATTTTTACCTTTTTTATTGTTGTTTTTACATATATTATTCATCCTAATGAAAGCTACATTCACATTACATGTAAATGAAATAGATCATAATCTCCTTGAAGCAATAAAAAGGCTCTTCAAAAACAAAACAATTACAATTACTGTAGAAGACATTTTGGAAGATAAAGCTACACTTAATCCAAAAGAGTCATAGAAAAATGCCACCATTATACAATACCTGAATTATATTGAAAAGAACTTTTTTGATTAATTATTTTGTCTTTCAGACAGACTTAACTTTTTTTCAAAAAAAGTAAGCGGTAGCGGCCGACCGTAAAAAACATTCACAAAATAATGTCCTCCTGAAAAATTTGATTACCAGCACAGTACCACAAAACAATCGCTTTGTAAATCAAATTTTACAGACGGACTATTTTGTGAGATAAGGTACATTCTATTTATTTCTCTTACGTGACTATAATATTTTCAAACAAATAATTCACTTTTCTTACCTCTGCGCTTTCGCTTCCGCAAAAACTTCCGGCAGCATAAAATAATTATAATCAGCCGCGGCGTTTTGCCGGTAAATACAAAAATACTGTTCCTTTTCCAGCAACAAAACGGCAGCCAGAGACGGGGCATCGGTCTTTTTGCCTGACTCAAAAAAGGCCAGCGGCGTATCCTGGCGGAAGGCATCAGAAAGCCGGATCACTGACGCGGGCGGCATCACGCCCTGGATGACTTTCAGCTTCATGCTTTCGCCGTAGTAGGCGGTAAATGCCGTGCCTTCCACACTGAAGACATTGTACTTGCAGTATTCGGGAAGCAATTCGGGCTTTGACCCTGTTTTTCCCGACGCGCCACCATACGCCCAGAAGAGCTGCGTTCCGGCCGGGAAGTCCCGGGCCGTGACCTGTATAACCAGGCCGTCGGTAACCCGCAGGGAAACGGCTTCTATCACGAGCTCTCCGGACGTCTCTCCCTGTAGGATATATTTTATGCTTCGCCGGTCAGCCGTGACTTTTGTTCCGGCAAAATCTTTCAGCCATTTCGATTTTCCCCCCTGAATAATACCGAACTCCAGGCTCCCGGCCATTTCGGGTAACAAAAAGCTAAAGCCGGGATGCGATGCTGCCACGATCTGCGATGTACTGTTTTTAGCTTTCAGTATCACCGGGGCGTTTTGTGCACGGGCGCTGAAAACGCAGAAGATCATGATGATGACCAGCTCCCTCATTTTTTCTTCAGCTTCATGATCTCTATACCGGCTTCAATGATCAGCCCGAGGCCGTGCTTTTCATTTTCACCCACGGGCCGGTTGTAATAAAACGGCAGGTCATCGGAAATGCCTGTTCCCACACATACGTTTCTAAAATGCCCTTCTTCGGTGATCTGGGTCTTTTTCAGCGCTTCCCACCCGGTGATGGCGATCGACCGGTATTTCGGGTCCAGCCAGCCGTGGTTAATGCCTTTGGCCACTCCGTATACATACATGGCGGTGATGGACGATTCGTCGTACGATTCCGGCTTGTCCAGGAGCTGGTTCCACATGCCGTTTGCATTCTGGTAGCGGGAAGCCCCCACGATCTGCCTGTCGAGCCAGCTGAGTAGCTCTCCCCTTTGCGGATGATCCTCCGGCAGCACTTCCAGCAGCATGCAAAGCGAAACGGTGATCCAGCCGTTGGCCCGGCCCCAACAGGCCACGCCGTTTCGCTTAAGATCGGTGTAGTAGCAATGATAGAACAGCTGCTTTTCATCATCCCACAGGTAGTGGGCAATTTGAATGATCTGCCGGGCAGCCTCGTCAAAGTATTGTTTTTCTTTTGTCAGTTTCCCCATCTGGGAAAGGAAAGAAACGCTCATGTATACGTCATCGGCCCATACGGTCATTTCACGGGGAAAAGTACGGCTTAGCGTGCCGTCGGCCAAACGTACCTGGCCCTTCATGATATGTTGGGCTGCCTTGTCGATATAGGTTTTATATTCCGGCTTCTGATCCCGTTGGTAAACGTTTACTACGGCTGCTCCCATGGCCCCGCAGTCGTCCAGTTCCTTAAAATTCCAGAGCTGCCCGAACGGCCAGTACCAGTGCTTACGGTCGTTCCGGAACGTATTTTTGAAATAGGCGTAATTATCAAACCCGAATTTCACGTGGTTCATGGCGTAGTTCGTATACCGCGTATCCCCGAGGTATTCTCCCAGGCGCAGCATGCTCATGTCCAGCACCCCGTTAGAGTAATGCCATTCGGCCAGCGGACTGGCAAATTTCACGTCTTCACCCTTTGGAATCTCCCGGGTCGAGTTATAGATTTTACCAGTGGTAACACCTGTAAACTGCGTAACGGGCTGTTTGAGTATATTGTCTGCCACGGCACGGATGGCGGCCTCATCGGTTTGCTGCCAGGCAGACGCTATGAAAGGCAGAAAAGTGAAAAGGAGGGCAAATATTCTCATCAGACGGTATTTAATCCATGTGAAAAACTTCCTGCAATGTGATCGATACCGGCGAGTTATCCGGATTAGTTTCCATGATATCGGCCATGTAGGCCCACCATTTCTGAACAATAGCCGTGCTGCCCAGGTCCTGGGAGCCATCCGCACCGGTATTTTCCTGGTAGGCAAATAAGGTGTTGGTTTCTTTATCCCAGAAAATGCTGTAGTTGGCCACGCCTGCTTCTTTCAGCAGGGCCTGAAGCTCCGGCCAGATCTCGTTATGTCTTTTCTCATACTCGGCCTCAAAACCGGGTTTGAGGAACATTTTGAAGGACTGTCTTTTCATATGTATAAAAGCTTTCAGCCTTCAGCAATCAGCTGTCAGCCCTGTGGCGGACTGCTCATGTTCATCACCTGACTGAGTGCTGACAGCTGATTGCTTAAAGCTATTTCAAATATTTATTCAGCGAATTCCCTTTCAGCGACCGGATCCCTTCTACCACCGCTTCCGCATTTAGTACCGCGCCTTCGCGGTTGGTATGGGCCGCATCAAAGAACAGGGATTTCCCTTTGCTTTCGCCCAAGGCTTCCGTTTTCCTGGCCGCCAGATCATTCAGGTCAATATACGGTACTTTTTCCTGATCGGCTACTTCTTTCGCCCATTTGGCATATGTTTCGTTCATCCGCTCCATCTTACCGTCTTTCCAGATGTTCCGCGGGGTAGGTGAAAGCACCACCGGATAAACCCCTTTGGCTTTGGCCTGGCGGATATAGGTTCTCAGGTAATGCCCGAAGGTAAACACCTCTTCCGGTCCGCCTGTACCGGCCATAATCACCGTTTCCGATTCTTCCCCTGTGCCTTTCAGCGAGGCCCGGGCCCGGCCGGTGTTCATCGGACCGCCATCGTTATGCCCGAACTGGATCAGCAGGTAATCGCCTTTCCGGATCTCGTTATAGACGTTTTCCCACAGGCCTTCTGTGATAAAGGTGCGACTGCTCCGCCCGCCCAACGCATGATTTTCTACGGTGGTTTTATCGGTCTGGAAGTAGTTTTCAAAGAAGCTGCCCCAGCCCCACTGGCCGTTATCGCCCTCACCTGTTCCGTTCTTAACGGTGGAATCACCGATCAGGAAAACCACCGGGTTTTTACCTTTGCGGGAGCTGCCGGGAGGCGTATCGTTTTTACGGGTGCTGACACTGAAAATGGGCGAAGGGTAGGTCTGTTCCTGCCGGTAAAACTGGACGGCCGAGTCATTCAGACGCGGATGGAAATTTTTCAGCAGGGTGATCACCTCTGCGCCTGCCAGCAGCACCGGGCCGTAGCCGTGGGCCGCGTATACATTCACCGGACGATAGTAGTAAAACGCCGGGTCAAAGCCCATGCCTGTACCCACGCAGGTGCCTTCTACCTGGCCTTTGTTGTTGATCTTTGTAGCTACCGCATTCCAGCCGTAATAGGCCACCGGGCCATAGGCAACGGGGTCCAGCCAGCCTTTGTTGACGCCCCGGGCGATACAGTAGGTATAGATGGCCGTAGCCGATGTTTCGAGGTAGGAATCGTTCCGGTCCAGCAGCTGGTGCCAGAGGCCTTCTTTCGACTGATACTGCACCAGGCCTTTAACATGCGCTTTGTACTGGTTCAGCACATACTCGCGGTCAGGGTGGCCTGCCGGTAAAACATCCAGCACCTCGGTCATGGTGAGCAGTGCCCAGCCGTTAGCCCGTCCCCAGAAAAAGGCCGGATGCTGATCCGAAGATTCCACCCAGCCGTGCATGTAAAGCCCTTTTTCTTTCACAAACATCCGCTCGGTAAACTGCCGGATCTGCCGGGTAGCTTCGTTAAAGTATCGGGCTTCGCCGGTGAGCTTCCCCATCTGCACAATGGCCGGAACTGCCATGTACATATCGTCGAGCCATAGCGTGTTCAGCTGGGGCCGCTTGCGGGCAAAGGTGCCGTCACTTAGGCGGTATTCTTTGTACATGATGTAGTTCATGTAGTGGTCTATCACACTTCTCAGATTAAAACCGGGCTTGCTTTGCTCAAATTTGATCATAGCCGTACACATGGCCCCGGCATCGTCAAGGGCGTGCGGCTTCAGCATCTGCCGCATCTGCGGGTCAATCACCCCGTATTCATTCAACTGCTCTATGAAATGGGGCTTGGCCTCCGCCAGGAATTTAAAGCGGTCATTGACGTATTTAAAGTAGCGGTCATCACCGGTCACTTTTGCCGCTTCCAGCATGCCGGAATAGGTCACGCCCCACTCGTAGCTGGCCAGCCGGAACGAGCCCTGCTGCAGGCGGGTGTTTTCATCCATACCGGAGTAATCTTTCAGCTCCTTACCGGTAGACGAATCGATCACCTTGGCCGGCGTGGATTCGTCCAGGAACTTCAGCACCTTGTCGAGTGAAGTTTTGACCTTTTCGGGGCTCAGCTCCCCGTAGGGCGTGTCATAATCCGGTTGTAAAAGGTGAAGCGGCGTGGTAAAATCATTTACCTGGGCCCGGGTGCAGTTCAGGCTCAGCAATAGTGCAGCGGCTAAATAATGTCTTTTTTTCATTTCTGTAATTTTTAGCTGTGAGCTATAAGTCCTGAGCGATGAGCTTTTCACTCAGGGCTCACCGCTCACTGCTCCTTCACGGTTTGAGTGTGATATATATATGATCTTTGAATTTGTACCCGCGGAAGGCCAGCGTCAGTTCCACTCTTGTCTTTTTCCCTGCCGGAATATCCGCTGTGGTAAGGGTACGGGTACGTTCCGTTCCTCCTACTGACCACCGGTAGGCATCGGCCGGCATACCTGCATCCAGCGTTACGGATGTCCCGTTAATTACTACCTCTTTTTCGGGGAAGATATGCTCCAGGTCGGTTCCGAAATAAAAGCCGGGCTGGGTGGGCTGGTTATAGGCTACATTCTGAGTGGCCATGCTGATGCGGTACACCGGGTCTTCGATAAAGCTATGAAAGCGGTAGCGCGTAGGGTAAGGCGAAACATAGAGCCGGAGGTTTTTATTGTCTTCCGTGCGTAGCAGAATCTCTTCCCGCCAGTCGCCCAGCAGGTCACCCTGGATGGCCGGGGTGGCTTTGGTTCCGTTATTGGAAGCCGCCCCTTCTGCCCTGAAAAGCAGTTTTATGCTCTGGCTTTCGGGGTCGTATTTGGTCACCCGGTTCTTATCCAGCAGCTCGCGCGAAAGATCGCCGTCCCACCAGACTCCCATATTCACCGAAAGCACCTCCGCCAGGCTGTCGGTAGGACTGGCCTGCACGCTCACCTTGTCGGTAGTGATCTCTCCTTTGATGTTCCGGATTCCGCCGGAGTCCCACGACCACATCTCCACTCCCCGGTGGGTGGGGTCAATGTCGGCAGCCATAGCCCGGCCCACATCGATTTTGGATTTCACCTGGAACAGGATCTCGCCGGTAGCCGCATCGCGGAAGGTGGAGCCGTCTTTCTTATTTTCGTGCACATCCCACACCTGAAGGCCTTTCCGGGAAGGGTCAAAGATAGTCATGTGAATGGCATCGCCATGGCCCAGGCCGGTGCTATAGAGGCCGGTGCCGTCGTCATCAATGGCACAGGAACCGTAGATGATCTCATCTTTCCCGTCACCGTCCACATCCCCTACCCGCAGGTTATGGTTTCCCTGGCCGCGGTAGGATTCGTTGCCCGGCGTATCGCTGTCAAAAATCCAGCGCTGCGTAAGCTTCCCGTCTTTCCAGTCAAAGGCCGCCAGTACGGTACGGGTATAGTAGCCCCGGCACATGACCACGCTGGGATTCACCCCGTCAAGGTAAGCAATGGCGCCCAGGAAGCGATCCACGCGGTTGCCGTAATTGTCGCCCCAGGCCTGCCAGTCGCCGCGCGGTGGCACATAATCCACGGTCTGGAGCGCCTCTCCCGTTTTACCGCTGAATACCGTGAGAAATTCCGGTCCTTCAATAATATAGCCGTTTTCATTCCGGTAGTCGGCTTTCGGATCGCCGATCACCTTGCCTTTGGCATCCACGGTGCCGTCAGCTGTTTTCACTACCATTTCCGCTATTCCGTCATTGTCCAGGTCATATACCATGAACTGGGTGTAGTGGGCTCCGGCGCGGATATTCCGCCCCAGGTCTACCCGCCACAACCGGGTACCATCCAGCTTAATGCAGTCAATGAACACATTTCCGGTATATCCTTTATGCGAGTTATCGTGGGCATTAGAAGGGTCCCATTTCAGGAAGATCTCGTATTCACCGTCTCCGTCCACATCCCCGATGCTCGCATCATTCGGTGAATAGGTGTAGGCTTCGCCGGAAGGCGATACTCCGCCCTGCGGCACGTCTAAGGGGATATTGATGTATCCTACCGGGGCGTTAGCCGGAAGCGTATACGATTGTAAGGTTTCTTCCTTCCCTTTTACCACACTTTTAACGGTGTAAGTCAGGGCTTTGTCCGATGAAATTTTATCCTCAAAGAAAGTTGCCCCGGCCAGGGGTGCCTTGTTGATCTTCTTCCCGTCGCGGTAAAGATTGAACGTTATATCCTGCGGATCAGCAGAAAGGTAACGCCAGGTGATGACGTTTACCGCCGGGTCTTTTCTGATCACTACCAGCCCTCTGCCCGGCTTTTCTCTTTTCAGGCGGGTGTAGTCATAGGCGGTTTGCGCCCCAAGCTCTGAGCATACGCACAATAGCCATAAAATGAAAATTATATTTCTCATCATTGGTTTTAAAAGAAAGAGAATATTTTGTGTTGCATTTCCCTTGTGTACTTTGTGCTATATCTTTTTTCACAAAGAACACAAAGTATATTGCACAAAGTACACAAAGGAATTAATGGGTTTGAGCCTCAGCCTCTCTCGAGCCCCCATGATTACCACCCGGGGTTCTGCATTCCCTGCTTTTGTTCACTGGTCAATGCCTTGCCTCCACTGGTTACAGCGTCCAGGAACGACTGCGGGATAGGACGAAAATAATGCTTTCCGGCATTAAATGCAGAACCGGTGATCACCGAACCGTCATTAAATGTTTTAAACCGTTTTTCCAGCTGCTTCGTCCGGGCCAGGTCAGGCCAGCGCATCAGCTCACCCATAAGCTCTCTTGAACGCTCATTCATGATGAACACCAGGAATTTGTCGGCATCTGAAGCAGCCCCGAGTACATCGTAGAATTCTTTTGAGGAACTCAGGATTTCATTGACCGAAGCAAACTGCAGGTTGGTTTTGGTGGCCGCAGTAGTTACTGCCATATCGTTATTCGATTCATAGTAGGTATTGGTTTCCGAATAGGCGGCAAAGGCATTCCCGCTGCCGCTGCCGGCCGGGTTGGTCTTGTACGCCTGCCCGCCGTCGATGTTGACACTGCGGTCTTCTCCCTGTGCATAGCCGGCTCTTTCACGAAGCTTGTTAATGTAAGGAAGCGCTTCTGCGTATTTGCCCTGTCTTCCCAGCGCTTCGGCTACGATCAGGTAGTCTTCGGCTGAACGCGCCAGGATACCGTCGCGGGTGCCAAACTGGTCGGCTACCGTTGTCCGTGAGCCGTCCCTGAATTTACTCAGGGCCACATAGCGGCTCTTGTTGGCATAGGTACCGCTGTTTCCATGTTCGCCGATATACTTTTGGGTTTCTCCCTTGAAGTACCTGACAAACATGTGCGGTGCACGGTAATTCAGGTTTGCTGAAGTATACCGGTCGTCTCCCGCACTGTTCACAATATACCGGATCCCCTCTTCTCCCCCGACAAATTTAAAGTCGGCAGCAGTTTTCCCGGCCGGTGCGTACTCGCCCCACTTAGGTGCGGCACCGGGGTTATTGCAACGGTAGGACGTAATAAAGCTTTTCCAGAAACGGGAATCGTTCACCCGGTCATATACGTCCAGCGCGTATTCGGTAGTTCTCAGGCGTGAGAATTCCCGGTCGCCGGAGATATCCCTTTTCAGGCCCGCCATGTTCTGGTAAACAGAGGGGTAGTAGAGATGTACCTGGTTTCCGTAACGGCCCCGGGATGGGACATCGTTAGAAAACTGGGCGGCCAGAACCACTTCCGTAGACCGCTCGTTTGCCCCGTTGGGTGTAGTAAAGTTCCACAGGTCTGAAAAGTTAGCGGCTAACGGGTGCGCCCCGATCACCTCATTGGCATATTTCACGGCATTTTCCAGATCCTGGGTTTTGGTGGCCCCGTTCCAGTCACTGTACAGCTCACTGGCCCGGAACAGCGAAGCCTTGGCCAGGAAGTGGGCTGCGGCCCATTTGGTCAGCCGGCCGCGCTCTGTAACTGTAGCGGGAAGCAGGTCATAGGCTTTTTTCAAATCGTTAATGACCAGCTCATAGGTTTCCTGGATGGAGTTCCGCGCGAAGTCGGTAGAGGCTCCTACTACCGGTTCGGTGATCAGCGGCACCCCGCCGAACTGCTGAACCAGCCGGAAGTAGTTGAATCCCCGCATAAAATAGCCCTCACCCAGACGGGTATTGTAGCTGGCATTGCTTTCTCCATAATACAGAGGCACATTTTGTATGAGGGTATTTGCAGAGGAAATTCCCGAGTACATGTTATCCCATAGCGAGCCCATGCCGTCACCGCGGGCCGGGTCAAAAGCCGATGTATAGCTGTTATAGGGCTCCTGGATACCGTCATTGGCTACCGCCATTTCATCGGTTCCGTACTGCCATAACGTATAGGACCACTCGTAGTTAAAGTGAAATTCCAGGTTCCGGTAAACTCCCACCGACAGCTTATCCAAACCGTCTTTGGTTTTAAACGACTCGGTACTTACTGACGTGATCAGCTCCTCGTCCAGGAACTCCGGCTTGCAGGATGAAACGAAGGTTAAAGCCGTCATTCCCAAGCCAAGATATATATGTTTCAGTTTCATAAAAGTAAATTTTTAAAATCCTAAGTTAACACCAAACACAAAGCTCCTGTTGAATGTAGAGCCGCCCAGATCCGGATCTATGAAATCTATTTTTGAGTATACCAGGCCCGGGTTCATGCACTGAACATACAGCTTAGCGTTCTGAACTTTCAGCACTTTCAACTGACCCGGCCGGAAGTTATAGCCCAGCGACACGTTACGCAGCTTGATAAAGGAACCGTCCCTATAACCCTGTGCGCCCTTGAACGTGTCTCCGTTCTCACCGCCCACACCCGGTGCATAGTATTCCGCATCTTCGTTCACGCCTTCTATCCAGTAATCCAGCTTACGCATAGCAAAACGGCCTGAAAGCGTTTCTGAGCCTGTTCTCATGGTAAACCCGAATCTTCCGTACAGGAAAGCCGACAGCTCCCAGTTTTTATAGTTCAGGGTATTCAGGAAACCGCCTGACCAGTCGGGGCGCGACTTGCCTACTATGGCCCTGTCGTTATTGGCATCAATCACACCGTCTCCGTTCAGGTCTTTTACTTTGATCATCCCCGGTTCACGACCGTATTTGGCCGCTGCGTCTTTTTCGCTGGTTTTCCAGACGCCGTCATATACGTAATCATAGTACGAACCGATAGGCCGCCCCACAAACCAGCCGTTGGCGATGTCTTCAATCTTGCCGTCGGCCAGTTCCACAATCTTGCTGCGGTCAGCCGAGTACGTCAGGGTGGAAGCCCAGCGGAAATCTTTGGTCTTGACGTTTACGGTATTCAGGGAGATGTCGATCCCCTTGTTATCAGTTTTACCGATGTTATCCCAGGTTCTCAGGTAACCTGTAAGCGCCGGCAGCGCTTTTTCCATCAGCAGGTCGCTGGTTTTTGATTTGTATAGGTCAATGGTTCCGTCGATACGGCCTTTCAGGATAGCAAAGTC
This sequence comes from Leadbetterella sp. DM7, assembly GCF_040829825.2. Taxonomy (NCBI): domain Bacteria; kingdom Pseudomonadati; phylum Bacteroidota; class Cytophagia; order Cytophagales; family Leadbetterellaceae; genus Leadbetterella; species Leadbetterella sp. DM7. Next base: position 80,513 of record NZ_JBFOLH020000007.1, read on the forward strand.
AATCCCCAGGTTATATTGCGCCGTTTTCTCCCAGCCCAAAGCTGTATTAGCCATTACTACGGGCGATGCCGCCGAAGGGTCAGAGGCTACCATACCCGGTGCCACAATTTCACCCCAGTGATAGAAATTATTGGAGACGGCCCCTTTGGTTCCGTAAGCGCCTATCCCCGCATTACCCGTTACCCCTACACCCAGGCGCAGCTTTAATTGGGTCACCCAGTTCACCTCTTTCAGGAAGCTCTCCTGGTCTACACGCCAGGCCAGTGCGGCCGACGGGAAGAAATCCCATTTGTAGCCTTCCGCCAGCTGAGAGGCGCCGTCCCACCGCCCGGAAACGGTCAGCAGGTATTTTTCGTCGAAACCGTAGTTTACCCGCGCCATGTACGAGGTCAGCTGGGTCTCGGTCAGGTAAGACCCGTAGCCTTGTATGCTGGCCAGAGAGCCTACGTTATACCATAGCTCATCAGCCGTGTTCACAAAAGAACGGATATTGCTTCCTTCCGATTTATAGGCAGAAGCACTCTGCAACAAGGTCACTCCCAGTGAGTTCTTTCCTATGTTTTTATTATAGTAGATCAGGTTATCCAGCGTCCAGGAGTTCCGTAGATCCGTGTTGTATTGCACCAGGTTATTACCGTCACCGTTAATGGAGGCTGCCTGATCCGCTATACCGTTACGGTTATACCGGAAGTCGGGCCCGAACTGGAAACGGTATTTCAGGCCGTCAAGGAAACCGAAGATCTTACCGAAGTTCACTTCGGAATACAGGCTGGCCATGGTGCGCACGTTGATCCGCTGGTTGCGGCTGTAATCCACCTCGCGAATGGGGTTAATGATGTTCACGTCACCACCGGGATTCCGGATATATTCTCCGTCCGGCGTATAGGGAACGGTCCAGGGCAGCATTCCCTGCAGGGCGAAGTAGAGGTTGGAAGCACCGGTTGTGCTCTTCCGGAAGTTATAGCCGTACTCCTGGTCTCCCCAGGTCACATTGATGTTTCCGCCCAGCTTCAGCCAGGAGGTGGCGCTGAAGTCGGCGCTGAATTTCCCGGTGTAGCGTTTGTATCCCTGGCCGGGCTGGGTACCCTGCTGGTCCATATACCCGAAAGAGCCATACGACTGCAGCTTCTCCGTGCCGCCACTGGCGCTCAGCGTATGAATCTGGGTGAGCGCAGTTTGCAGACCGGCATCTGTCCAGTTATAGGTTGGAACCCGGCTGCCGTCCCAGCTGCCGCCCTGCCAGCCCTGCTCAATCTGGGCAAAGGCATAAGGATCGGTACCGTATACTTTCCGGTCGTTTTCAAGCGAAATAACTTTCGAGCCGTTATAGGTACCTGCTTTTATTTTAGCGGCACGGCTGTAATCGAGCCACTCGGCAGAATTCATCATTTCCATCCGGTCGTGCATGCTTTCTGAAGAGAATGTGCCCGAATAGTTCACCGACATCTTTCCGCTCTTTCCTCTTTTGGTGGTCACAAGAATGACCCCGTTGGCCCCGCGTGATCCGAAGATAGCCGTAGACGATGCATCTTTCAATACTTCGATCGATTCGATATCGCCGGGATTCAGGTTTTCAATGCCTGTTCCCTGGAGCGGAATTCCGTCTACCACGTAGAGAGGGGCATTCGTAGCGGTCAGTGACCTTTCTCCCCTGATCCGGATAGATCCGATCTCACCCGGCCGTTCATTGGAAGTAATGTCTACCCCGGCCGTTTTGCCCTGCATGGCCTGCAAGGCATTCTGCACCGGCATGGCCTCCATCTCCTTCTGGCCTATTTTGGCAATGGCACCGGTTACATCGCTTTTCTTTACCACACCGTAACCTACCACTACCACTTCTTCCAACGCCTGGATGTCTTCTTCCAGCGATATGTTAATGACGGTTTGGGTACCTGCCGTTATTTCTACCGGCGTGTAGCCCACCTGCCGGAATACCAGAACGGCATTTCTGTCTGCCACCTGGATGCTGTACCGGCCTTCCTGGTCTGTAAGAACGCCGCGGTTGGTTCCTTTCACCGTAACGGATACGCCGGGAATAGCCGTTCCGTCTGAACCCGTAACCTGCCCTTTGATTTCGGTATCAAAAACTCCTGCCAGAGCCGGGATACCACTACTCAGGATCCATAGGAAAATGAGTAATCGTGTAAAACTACTTTTCATACATTTACTTAAGAGTTGAACAATTGACTAATCGATCTGATTAATGGTGTTATGCTTATATCTTATTTAATCAGGATTAAACCCAACACCATTAATCATTGGAATAGTGCAAATTTAGGAGACGTTTTCCACTTGCAGGGGGGTAAAATTCGTCAATCAGGATTGCAAAATTCGTCTCCTCAGGGTATAAAAGCGTTATTAATACACAATTTACCGGCTTTCCGTGCCCGTCCGCCCGTTTTTAGAATGATCTGCTTGTTAGTTTCTGCTTTTTTACCGAATTTTCAGGTTTCAACCTTAACCCATACCTGCCGTTTACAGGGCATCATGACACCAAGAATTGCCATATTTTTCCTGCTCCTGATTTTCTGGACCCCTGGTCATGGCCAGAACATCTTCAAGTTTGAACATATTACGGTCAACGAGGGCTTGTCGCACAGCGATGCCATGGCTGTGGTGCAGGACAAGGACGGCTTTATCTGGGTGGGCACCAATAAGGGGCTGGACCGGTACGACGGCTATACGCTTAAAAACTATCGCCTGCCTTACCGCAATGTCAACGGACAATACACCAACCGGGTGCTCGGGCTTCACCTTTCACCCGATAAAACCCTTTGGGTGGTTCCGGAAACCCAGGGCATATTTTATTACGACCCTGAATCGGATGATTTCAAGAACCTGGCAGACAGAACAACCGACCCGAAAGATGCTGAGGTGCTCCGGAACCTCACGGCCCGGTCGCTCAGCACTTCCCCCAACGGAGACCTGTTTATCGGCACCAGCACCAACGGGCTTTACGCAGTCACTTTTAACCGGGATAATTCCGTGAAGCACATCCAAAAGATTCCCTTCCCGTTTCACGGGGAGAATGCCCTGATCTTTGCCATCACTCCTGACCGGAACGGTCGGGTATGGGTAGGCACGGTAGGCCTCGGCCTCTGGTACCTCACCAAAAGCGAGGCGGGTTATGTACCGCATGCCTTTACTACCTGGGGGGCAACAACCATTCGCGCCATTACCCTCAGCCACGATACCAATATCTGGGTGGCCTCGGAAGAAGAAGTGATCCGGATAGAATCAAAAGACGGGCAGACCTTCCGTTACCTGGATAATCATTTCAGCTACATCACATCCCTGCTCGAAGACTCCTACCGGCGGCTCTGGGTGGGCAGCCGCACCGGCCTGTACCTGATCACCCGCATCCACCCGGGCCCTTTGCGCATCACCTGTACCACAGATCATTTTGCGCCCGACGATTCGAACCCTTCCGGCCTGAACTATCACCTTATTCACAATATGGTGGAAGATAGCTTCAACAATCTCTGGATAGCGGCCTCTGCCGGCGGACTGAACAAAGTAAACCTGCTGCCCAAGCCTTTTTACCGGCTTTCCAAAGAAGTTGGCGGACTGCCCAACGACTACACGAACACCATCTGCCGCGATAAGGACGAGGAGGTGATGTGGATAGGTACCCGCAGCGGCTTTGCCCGGTATTCTATCTCTACCGGGAAGGTGACAAAATTCCTGGATGAAAAAAACCTCCGCAATGCCCCCGGCATCGATGTTACTTCTATTTATGACGCAGGAAACGGCATACTATGGGTAGCCACCCGCGTTCATGGCATTTATCTGCTGAACAAAAAAACACAGCAGCTTGCCCGCTTACCGGAAATACCCGGACAAAAAGAATGGAAGCTTGCCGAGCCCATCGCCATCACCGCTGACCAACGCGGGAATATCTGGGTAGCCTGTTTTTATGACGGTCTGCATATTTACAATAAGGAAGGGAGGCTTCTCCACTCGTTCAGCAAAGCCGGCGGCTCCCTGCTTTCCGGCAAGCTGACCTTCCTGCTCAACGAGCCGGAACAGCAGGCCATGTGGCTGAGTACCCGCGACGCCGGCCTTTTCCTCCTGAAGCTGCAGGGCGACAAGCTGGTGGTGGAGAAACGTTTCTCTTTCCATCCGCAGGGACTCAAAACCGATTATATCTGGCCCCTGACCAAAAGCCGGAACGGAGATTTGTGGGTGGGTACCATCGGCGGCGGACTGCACCGGATAGACGGGAAAAGCCTGCGGGTGGAACGTTACGACCGCTGGCTTCCCGAAACCGATGTGGAGTCTATCCTGGAAGACGATAACGGCGACCTGTGGATCGGCGGGAACGGCCTGTACCGCCTTGATCCGGCCCATAAAACCTACCTGCATTTTGATGTGGCTGACGGCCTGCAAAGCAATTCGTTCAAGGTAGCTTCAGCCGCCCGTGGTAACGGGGGCATTCTTTATTTCGGCGGGATCGGCGGGGTAACCTACTTTGATCCCCGGAACGTATCTACCAATCCGCACCCCCCGAAAATGCAGATCACCCAGGTCAGGATACTCAATTACGCCTACTCTCCTACCCATAAAAATGACCCGAGAGCATTGATCTCCGGCCCTTTTTCTCCCGACAATGAGATTACGATAAAAGCCTTTGAAAATGATTTTTCCATCGAGTTTGTAGGGCTGAATTACATTAACCCGGGCAAGCAGCATTACGAGTACAAGCTGGAAGGATACCACAAAAACTGGATCTCGCTGCCGCCGGGCCAGCGCCTGATGGGATTCTCCAACCTGCCGGCCGGTAACTACACTTTCCTGGTGAAAGCCGACAACGGCGACGGTGTCTGGACCCATGAGCCCGCCAGCCTGAAGCTCCGCATTCTGCCGCCCTGGTACCGCACCTGGTGGGCATATTTTATCTACGCTGTGCTGGTAACCTCGGCCGTACTATGGTACAAACGGGTAACCGGTAAGCAACGCGAGCTGAAAAACAAAATTGCCCTGGAACAGGTGGCGAAGGAAAAGGAAAAAGAGCTCGCCGATCTTAAGCTTAACTTCTTCACCAACGTATCGCATGAGCTCCGCACGCCGCTCACGCTGATCATGAGTCCGTCTGAATACCTGATCCAGTCTTCAGAAACGGGCAGTGAAGCCCGCCGGAAGGCCGAGCTGGTGCATAAGCAGGCCCATAAGCTTCTCGACCTGGTCAACCAGCTGATGAATTTCCGGAAGGTAGAAACCGGGAACGTGGCGCTGCAGCTGCAAACGCTGGACATCGTGCCTTTTATCACGGAAATTTTCCTGATCTTTAAAATCAAGGCCGACGAACAAAATATCCGGTATAGCCTCAGCCTGCCCGACTCGCCCGTCTGGGTGAATTTTGACCCGGAAAAACTGGAGATCGTATTGACCAACCTGCTCTCCAATGCTTTCAAATATACCCCGGAAAACGGCAGCATTGAGGTAGAGGCCGACTGTACGGAAGATCCCGCTTCAGGCGGGTATATTACCCTCCGCGTGAAAGATTCCGGAACCGGTATCCACGAAGACGAGCTCAGCCATATTTTTGAGCCGTTTTACCAGGCCTACAAGCACCGGAGCAACCGAACCACCGGAACGGGCATCGGGCTCTCACTGGTACATGAGCTGGTCAAAAAGCACCGGGGAGAAATCAGGGTGGAAAGCGCTCCCGGCCGGGGTTCGGTCTTTACCGTACAGCTGCCGTTCGGAGAAAGGGGTGATTTTCCGGCCGAAAGCCGGGAAGTGGTGGTTCCCGAACCCTCAAAAGAGGTGCACATCCCTGACTCTACCCGGGAGTATAAGCTGCTGGTTGTGGAAGATAATGACGACCTGCGCGATTACCTGGTCAGCCTTTTTCATGGCCATTTTGAGACCCACGCTGCCGCCAATGGCCGCGAAGGGCTGGAGAAGGCAGGGCTCATTCACCCGGATATCATCCTGAGCGATGTCATGATGCCGGTGATGAACGGCCTCGAGTTTTGTGAAAAGATCAAGAACAATCCCCGCACGGCCCATATCCCACTGGTGCTGCTGACGGCCCGGGCCGCTGCTTTGCATGAGCTGGAAGGGCTGGAAACCGGGGCCGATGATTATATTGTCAAGCCCTTCAACCCTAAGATCCTGCATTCCAAAATTCTTTCTCTCCTGAACAACCGTAAAAAAGCGCAGGAGTATTTCCATCGCCAGATCCTGGTAGAGCCCTCCGAAGCGGTTATCCCTGATGCCGACCGGCTGTTCATTCAAAAGAGCATGCAGATCATTGAAGATAACCTGACCAACGAGCATTTCAGCGTACAGATGCTGGTGCGGGAATCAGGCATGAGCCAGTCGGCTTTCTATCGCCGCCTGAAAAACCTCACCGGTCAGTCGGTCATTGAATTTATCAAAGATGTACGTTTGAAGCGGGCCGCCCAGCTCCTCTCCACCAAACAATTCCGCGTGCAGGAAGTGGCCATGATGGTAGGCATGGAAGACCTCAAAAACTTCCGGGCTTCTTTTCAGAAGCTGTTTGGGGTGAGCCCGTCGGAATACGGGCGGAAAGAGGGAGGATTATAAGTGTAGCTTAAGTTTCAGGCTCCCTCCCAGGCCTGTTTGAATAATTTTCATAAGGGTAGAAAGCCGGATATCACTCGCATTGTTTTCAATACGTGAAATATACGATTTATTAGTCCCGCATTTTTCTGCAAGTTCCTGCTGGGTCATCCCCAATTTAAGCCTCGCTTCTTCAAGCAAAACCCCAAGTTGGAATGCTTCAAATTCCTGTTCCCAATGTTCTCTTTTCTCTTCCCCCCGTTGACCATATTTTTTGTCGAGAATCTCGTCAAAGGTGGTGATATTATTTTTCGTTTTCATACTCCTTTTTTATTTTTAATGCCTTTTCAATTTCGCTTCCGGGTGTTTTCTGAGATTTCTTCTGAAAGCCATTGCCTAATACAACTAAACTCCCCCTATCAAAGAATGCGAATATCCTAAAGATATTTCCACTAAACTCAACCCGAACCTCAAAAAGCCCGTCTGTTCCCGTTATGTGGTCAAAATACTTTTTTGGTATTCTATCGATTGTTCTTAAAAGCTGTAAAGTCCATTCAATCTTTCGTTGCACTTCGTCCGGCTGGCCTTCATAAAAATCCAGAAAATACCGTTTGTATGCTATAACCTGTCGTGTGATTTTCATTTTACAAAGTTAACCGATCAGACAACAATATCCAACTTTTTCTTCTATAAAACAAGCAGGTATCGCATCTCCCTGCAGTGGAGATTGTTTTTCAGGGCGGTGTTACTGAATGTGCTTCCTGCCTAAATTGATCACAAACCTGGTCATTCCCTCCCCTGACCCCAGCTCAAATCCCCATCCGTGGTTGTGCAGGATCTCGCGCACCATGGTCAGCCCTACGCCCTGGCCGGTGGGTTTGGTGGAGAAAAACGGGGTGAAGAGACCGGCTCTGGCTTCTTCAGAAATGCCGGTGCCGGTGTCAGTAACCGTCAGGGTATCCGGGGTCAGCTGCAGGTGTACCTTCCCTTCTCCGGGTATGGCTTCAAAGGCATTCAGCACAATATTGATCACTACCTGCTCTATCTGCTCCTGGCTGCCGGTAACCTGCACCGGCCCGGCAGGCAGATCAACGGTGAATTCTACCGGCAAATGCCGGAACTTCAGTTTCATCAGGTGATAGACCGAACGTACGGTCTCCGAAAGATTAAAAGCCTGCCTGCCCGGTAAAGGAAGCCGCACCACCCGGGCAAAATTTTCCATGAATGCATTCAAACGGTTATTCCTGTCGATCACGATCTGCAGGTATTCCGCTCTTTCTTCTGCCGTTAATTCATGGACCCCCGCCAGGGTCTCCAGGATACTGTTTACGGCCCCGACCGAATTTTTGACCTCGTGAGCCATCATGCGGATAACCTTTCCGTACGATTGCTTCTCTACCTTCAGGATCTCGTCGCCGGCCTCCTCCAGGATCACGAACTTCTGGTAAAAGCCCCGGTTCCGGAACCGGTCTACGTACACCCGGATATACCGCGTACCATTGATCTTATAGGTCTCCGGCTGCTGAATTTCCTGGCTCAGGATCTCCTCCCGCAGCATAAGGGAGGTCCCGGCCAGCTTCCGGCCCTTGTCTGCTTCCCTGATTCCTAAAATTTCGCCGGCCACCGGGTTATATTCTTTCAGCTGATCATCAAAGTCGAGGATAATGAGCCCCACAGGAAGCGCCTCGATCAGGTTCTGAAGGAAGAAATGCTGCTCCTGCTGAAACCTCCGCTCTTTCCGGATGTTATCCAGCATCTTGTTGTATACCTCCACCAGGCGGTCTGTTTCTCCCGATCCCGTAGGCCGCATATACCCGGAGAAGTCCTGGTCTTTCAGGGAATCCAGTCCCAGCGTGATCTGGTCCAGCGGCCGGAGAATCCGGCCCAGTATCCACAAAAATAAAAGAAGTGCCAGGAAAAGGATGATTTCTGCCGGGATAAGCCGGGCGGGGTGATCCCGGAGCAGCCGGAAGATCAGGCCCCCTGAAATCACGAAAAGAATACCGAAAAGAAGAGACAGCTGCCATTTAATTCTCATGGTCACCGGGATTGGTCAGCCCAAATTTACTCATTCTCCGGTAGAGTGCGCTCCGGGTGATGCCCAGGTTTTTGGCTACTTCGCTCATATTCCCCTTTTTGAGGGCAATGGCCTTCTGGATCATGTTTTTTTCCATTTCCTCGAGGGTCATGCCGGATTCCTGCCGGGTGGAGTCGGACGAAAGATTTTTCTTCAGCTCTTTAATGGTGATGCTGTAGTTGTCTGAAAGCAGCCAGGTTCTTTCGATCAGGCGTTTCAGCTGCCGTACGTTTCCCGGAAACGCCTGCGTGCTTAACCACTCCAGCGCCCGGTCTTCCAGCTTTCTTTTCTTATCGCCCCGGTTCAGGTTTTCTGCAAAATAGGCCGCCAGCAGCGGGATGTCTTCCGGCCTTTCGGCCAGTGCAGGCAAATGAATATGCACCAGGCTCAGCCGGTAGAACAGGTCTTCGCGCAAATGCCCTTCTGCAACCAGCCGGCCGGCGTCTGAACGCGATGAGGATATAAAATTACACCTCAGTTTTTCAGGCAGGCCTGAGCCCAAAGGCTCAAATACCCTTTCTTCCGTAATCCGGAGCAGCTTGCTTTGCAGCGGCAACGGCATGGCCCCGATCTCATCCAGGAAGATCGTACCGGCCTCTGCCCGCGAAAGCAGCCCCTTATAATCAGAAGCTGCTTCCGCAAAAGCGCCCTTCCGGTAACCGAAAAGCTCTCTTTCCAGCAGCGCGCCGGGAAACCCGGGCACATCTGCCTTGATAAACGGGTATTCTTTTCTCTGGCTAAGGTCATGCAACGTTTCCGCCACGAGGTCTTTGCCTGTTCCCTGCTCGCCCGTAATCAGCACCGAGGCATCGGTAGGGGCCGCTCCCAGCAGCAAGGCTCTTGCCTTTTGCATGGCTTCACTCCCGCCGATGATCGTATCCAGCTTTTGCAACACCGCCGCCTGCCGGCCCGCGTTGAGCTTCAGGTGAGTGTTTACGGCCGATACGATCGCCTCATTGTCCCAGGGCTTGGTAATAAAATCCGAAGCCCCGGTCTTCATTCCCCTCACGGCCAGGTCAAGCGTAGCCCAGGCCGTGAGTAAAACCACGGGTAGGTCCGCATAGGCGTGGCGCACCTCCTTCAGGATCTGCAAGCCTTCTTCCCCGGTGGTTTCAATACTAAAGTTTAGATCCAGTAACAGTACGTCTGGTTTAAAGCTCTCAATAAAATCAATGATATTGAAAGGGTTTATGAGGTATTGCACCTCAAAACCCCGGGTAAGAAACAACAGCCGTAACGACTGGCATACCGTACGGTCATCATCTGCAATCAATATTTTGAGCTTGGAATCCATATTTTACATTAAACCATTTACCCGGACAGGTTCTTAAAATATTCATTTGCAAGTGAGGTTATTTCCTTCACTCTTTCATGTTTTAAATCACTTTCCCTTAAATTATCCATCAACATGAAGAGGTTAAATCTACTCCTCGTGCAATGCTTTAGCGGGCAGGGTTACCGCTGCCTGGTGGCTGGGGAATATACTGCACAAATATACGATGCCGAATATAACCAGGGCACCGGCCCCCATCCCCATAAAGTACGCATCTTTCTCAATAGGCAAAGAAGCGATAAACGGTATCTGTACGGCAAAAACAGCCGCCAGAACAAACGCCAGCGTTACCAAAACCAGCATTTCACCTGTAAACTGGCGGCGAATGGCCCCTGAAGAGGCTCCTATGGCTTTCCGGAGACCGATCTCGGGAATTCTCCGGGCAATGTTGTACCGCAGGATCCCGAACAGCCCCATTGATATATTAATGATCAGGAAAACCGCCAAGAAAAACATGGCTGCCAGGGGAATATAGGTACGGCTGTTGGTATTTTTCCGGCCGGCCTCTATTTTAACAATACCGAAATCGCTGCTTTTGGTGGTTTGCTCTACCAGGTCGTTTATTTTCTTTTCCACGTCCGGGCCCGTACCCGGTTTCACCCTTATGCTCATGGCCTGGTAGAGGTCAATCGACGAAAACGTTAAGGGCAGGAAGATGAAGGGGTCTTCTTCCGTAAAATCACCCTGGAATTTAAAGTGCTCTGCAACCCCGATGATCTCCACCTCCTTTTCTTTAAAAAACCGGAAACGGAACCCGATCGGCTCTTTCCCTTTCATGAACTTCTCCACAAATTTTTGCGAAACCACTACCGGCAGATACTTCCCGGCCAGGTCTTCTTTGGTATAGAAACGCCCCGATTTCATCTTGATTTTCCAGGTATTGGCATAATCTTCATCGGCATACATATAGCGGCTGTTAAAATTAAACCCGTCGTTATCATTGCCGTTGCCCCAGGTGTTTCCCAGGTAAGGCGCTACGTTTACACTGTAGGAAACCTGGTCTATTTCAGGCAGCGCCTTCAGGTCGTGCTTCAGCGACTCTATCGTCACCCCGGCCGCCGTAGAGTCAGCGGTATTGATGCTGAGATATACCCGGTACATGTCTTTCCAGTCAAAGCCCAGGGGCGACGAGTAGTACCTGAATTTGGATATCCCGTAAGAGAACACGGCAAAAACCACCCAGAATACAAATATCAGCTGAACAAAAAGGAAGGCGTTTTTTCCTTTGCGTTTCCATATCAGTTTGAAATAATGTGCAATCATAGCTTTCCTGTTTTTAAAGCTCCGGCCACCGGGGTTTGGGAAATCCTCCATGCAGGAAGAAAACCCGATAAAATGCCGAAGACAAAAGTGATAAAGATGCTTATAAAAAGAACCGGGAAGTTAAACGTAAGCCTGCTTGTTCCGAATACCTCAGCATGATTCAATGCATTCATCAGCAGAACGGTCAGAATTATACCGATGATGCCTCCCAGGAAGGTGATGATCAGGTTTTCAAACAGGAACTGGACCAGCAGGTTGCTTGTTTTTGCCCCGAATGCCTTCCTGACCCCTATTTCTGACGACCGCTCAAAAATTCGGGTAACGTTCAGGTTCACCAGGTTCAGGATAGGGATCACCAGGAAAAAGGCCAGTACCCCGAAAACTATTTTCAGGAAATTCCCGCCTTCGCGGGTGGCCTGGGTACCCATAAACTGCCAGGCATAGATATCTGCCGCATTTTTTTCATGGATAATGTACCGGTCAAAATCATTTCTTTTTTCCAGGCTGCTTTCCAGGGTTCTCAGCTCTTCTTCCATCCTGCTCACGTCTGAAGGTTCCTTAGCCAGCAGGGCTACCACACAGCTCCCCAAATATTCCTGGTTGTAGTTCAGCTCACTCTCTCCGGCCCAGGAAATCGGGACAAAAAAATCAGCCATTACAGACCGGTTGGAGGTACTGGCATCTTTCACGATGCCCACCACTTTAAACGGCCCCTTAAGCCCCCATACCAGCTCTTTCCCCAGGTACGATGCCTGTTTCCCGAAATATTTCAGGGCTGCGCTTTCCCTGAGAATGATCACATTGGCCTGGTTATCGATTGCCTCCCGGGTAAACGGCCCGCCTTCTTTAAAGCGGAAGTCAAATATCTTCCAGTAGTTGGCGTCGGTGAGGTTCCCGTTGAGCGTGAGCTTCTGTCCCTGCGGGTAAACATCCAGGGGCGCATAATCGACAAAAACACTGCTCAGCTCCGGTGTTTTCATTTTGCTGAGCTTGTCTTTGTAGAGCTTATAACTGAGGCTTGAGCTCGAATTGGAGGCCACCTTCCCTTCAATGACCCTGGTGGTTACCGTGGTGTCGATCTTCATAACACCGTCAACCTCCGTGGTATCGTAGGCCGTTACTTTTTCCCGTTCGAAGCCCTGCCCGCTAAAGCTGGGCAAAAACAGTATTCTGTCTTTTTTGCTTAGCGGCGGATTGGCCCCCAGCTCATTCTCCAGCACTGCCGATGCCAGCATCAGCACCATCAGCGTAAAGCTGATCCCGAAAAGGCTGATAAACGTGTACAGCTTATTCCGACGGAGTACTTTAATTGCGATTTTGAAATAATTTTTTAACATATTTTTTTCAATTGACGATGGACAATTGGCGACTGACAATGAGGCAATATGATAATTGTCCATTGTCAACTGTCAATTGTCAATTAACTAAACTTCCATCATATAAGCGGATCACGCGATGCGTTTTTCGTGCCATGCTTTCGTCGTGAGTAACCATCACCACCGTTACTTTTTCCTGCTCATTGAGATCCAGGAGCAGCTGCATCACCTCATTCCCCAGCACACTGTCGAGGTTACCGGTGGGCTCATCGGCCATCACCAGCGCAGGCTTACCCACAATGGCACGGGCTATGGCCACCCGCTGGCGCTGTCCGCCGGAAAGCTGGTTGGGATAATGATTTTTCCGGTTCAGGAGCCCTACCTTTTCCAGGGCTTCTTCTGAAAGCCGTTTCCGCTCTTTGGCGCCTACACCCCGGTAGAGCAGGGGCAGCTCCACGTTATCAATCACGCTCAGGTCGGAGATCAGGTGAAAGCTCTGGAAAATAAAGCCCAGGTTCTCGTTTCTGAATTTTGCCAGGTCGTTTTCTTTCCGGTTTTCGAGGTTCACCCCGTTAATGCTCACATGACCGCGGGTGGGCGAGTCAAGAAGGCCGATCATGTTCAGCAAGGTAGATTTACCGCAGCCAGACGGCCCCATGATGGATACAAACTCCCCTGCCCCGATGCTCAGGGAGATGTCGTTCAGCGCCACTGTTTCCAGCACATCGGTGTAATACGACTTACTCAGGTTTTTCAGCTCTATCATAATCTGTGTTTTAAAAGTTTTCCAATGTTAATTGTCTTAATGCATAATAGGTTACCCAATAGGCCCGCAGCAGGCCCGTGTAATTCCGCCAGGCCATGTCTCTCTCGTTAAAGGCAATGCTCAGGTCGGTAATGCTGATGTCGTTCAGAAGATAGCGCCGGTTGGCAATTTCATAACGCTCTCGGGCAATCTCCAGGCTCTTCGCCCCCAGCTCCACTTCTTCATTCAGCTCCCGGAACTGGAGGGCCAGCTGACGTACATTCTGCTTAAAGGTCTGCTCGGTGAATTCTTTCTCTGCCTCTGCGTATTGCTGCTGTTCCAGGGCCGCATTGACACTGTATTTCCGTTTACCGCCATCCAGCAGCGGTATCCGGAGCGTCAGCTGAACAAAGTTCTCTACCTGGGGCAGCTGGTACGATTGAGGAAACCGGGCACCGGTACCGACCCAGCCGAACGTAGCCGACAGGCTTCCCTGCCAGCCGTTGTTCTTCCGGGCCTGCTCCAGTGCTCTTTCGGTTTCGAGTAACAGCTTTTCCATTTGTTTTTGTTCGGGCCTCTTCATCCAGGCCTTTTGTGCCGCTGCTGCGGGGTCTGGTGCTGCCGCGGTAAGGCTCTCCGGCGACCGCAAGACATACACCTGGTCGTTTGCGGTTTCCCAGCCCATGGCTTTTTTCAGCTCGGCATTGGCTCTCAGCACTTCTCTCCGGGCATTTACTGCGCTTTGCCGGGCCGAGTTCAGGCTGAGCTCCAGCTGCAACAGGTCACTTTTTGATATCTTCCCCAGCTTGTCGCGTTCCAGGGCAATCTGGTAAATTTTCTCGCTGTTCCCCGTATTGGTCAGCGCAATTTCGTGGTTTACCTGGGCTGCCAGCAGCTCAAAAAATGCCGCTGTGACCTCGCCCGATATCTGTTCCCTGTTCATATCCAGGCCGGCTTTGGCTATTTCTTCTTCCAGCAGGTAAAACCGCCGGTTCCATTTCAGCGTGTTAAAGGTGTTTATCGGTTGCTCGATCCCGATCCGGAAGGGCACCGAGTTAAAATTCTGAACCCCGTTTTCTGTAAAATCATTGTACCTTCTTAATCCTGATTCCGCAAAAAATAAGGTATTGGTATTCAGCAAACGCTGGGTCAGGTTAAGATTTACACTGCTGTTATCCTGTGAAACCGGCAGGAAACTGATGGTACCGTCAGGCTGCGTAATGGCTGATGTGGTCTTGTAAAAGTTGGGCAGGGTTCCGCCCAGGCCCACCTGGGGCTTTATCTCTGCCTTGCTGTACAGCACCCGGTTTTGCGCCACCCGGTATTCCATCCGGGCTTTCCTGCCACTCAGCGAATGCTCATGGGCAATAGAAATGGCATCGGACAGGGTGAGGGTATCGGATTGCGCAAAAGCTTTCGGCGTGAAAAGTGAAAAACCAAACCCTAAAAACAGGATTGCCACTGTTCCCTTTAGAAAAAACCCGGAATTATCTGCTCTCTTTCTCATCTCACCCGTATTTCCGTTTTCCCTTCATATACACTCATATCAGACAGGATCACTTTGTCGCCCGCTTTCAGGCCACTGATCACCTCCACCTTGTCGCTGGTGCGGAAACCCAGCTCCACGTTCCGGGCCTCTGCCTTATCTCCCTGCAGCACAAAGACTTTTTGCGATTTCCCCGCCAGTATACCCGGGCCGTTCGGAATATACATGCTCTGCTGTTTGGTGCCGGTGACAATCCGCACGGGCACTTTCATCTTGGGCCGCAGCTTGTCTGAATCTGCCTTTCGCAGCCGGACCTTGAACTGTATAGTGTTATTCTCCACCGCCGGCAGGATCTGCTCAATTTCTCCCATTTCCACGGTGTTATTCACCTCCACCTGCACCGGCTGGCCCAGGCTGATCTTGTCGGCATGCATGTCGGATACCTGCGCCATAATGCTGTAGGAAGAAATATTGGCCAGGCGTACCAACGGGTCGCCCTCCTGCACCTGGGTACCGATCCGGTTATCCAGCCAGGTGATGACGCCGGGCACTTCCGCCCTGACCGTTGCATTCCGGAGCTTCTTTGCCAGCTCATCAAGCCGCTGGCGTTGAATAGACGACTGGATCTGCTCATTCAGCACACTCGAGGCAATCGATTCTTTCCGGTACTTCAGCTCATTTTCCAGCTTCTTTTTTTCCAGCAAAGCGATAGACAGGTTCTGCCGGGCTTTGTCTACTTCTTCCTGTGTCATGCCGCCAATGGCCTGAAGGCGCCGGGCATCAGACAGCAGGGCTTCGAAATTCTTCACCTGGAGGTCTTTCACCTGGTCATCCAGCTCAATATCCCGGATATTCTTCTCCAGTTCCAGCTTTAACCGTACTACGTTGTTGTCTTTTAGCTTCAGCTCGTCTTTCAGCCGCTGGTATTCCAGTTCCGAATATTCGGTATCCAGGATCAGGATCGCCTCACCACTCTGCACCCGGGTGCCGTTTTCGGTCACAATCTTCCGGATCTTGGCCGAGAGCGGGCTTACCAGCACAATCTCTGATGAAGGCTCTACCGTGCCGTTGGCCGAAACGGTATTTTCCATTTCTCCCGCCCGCACTTCGCCTACTACCAGCTCGCTCCTTTTAACCGAGGGCGCCAGCAATTGCCTGAAAAGCCACACGGCTCCTAAAATGGCGGCTATCCCGCCTGCTATGTACAGGCCCCGCTTTATCCGGCGCCCCTTGATCCTGTCTGTGCTTATTTCCTTATCCATGGCCGAAAATTAGCGCAGATTTTTACAGAATTTACAATTTGCTGACAATTAGTAGATTACAAAAATACAAATACGCAAAAAGTGTTTGATTTTGGGACACCCCTATTTTTCCGGCCGTAAACTAACTTTCATCACACGCTTTCTTCTCTTCCTGTTCCGGAAAGATTTGCATTACAACGATCAAAGCCATCAATATATCCGGCTTGGGTTTAATCAGGCACCATAAGCTGTTGAAAATTATAGAAGCCACAGAAGGCTGGACGCCTCAGGAACATCGTGGGTGGAATATGCCTTATGACAATATCCTCCTCGATTCTCCCAAAGGCTGGGAAAGTTTTCCGCCCGTATATTATCTGAGCCTGGGCTTACGCCTGGGAGCCGGGTTCAGGCCTGTCCGGCTTCCGGTAGAAAGCGTCCTGCCGTAATTTAAATTTTAAGAATCTCGCAGGCGCGGCGGGAGGCGTCCTGTTCGGCCTTTTTCTTGTTCCAGCCGTTTCCGTGGCTGATGATCTCCGAGTCGATCAGCACCTGGGCTACAAATTCGCGGCTGTGATTTTTGCCTTTCTCTTCTACAATCACGAATTCTACTTTTTTACCCTCCGACTGTGCCCAGCTCAGGATAGACGATTTGTAGTTGGTGTTGTTGGAAATGACCTCGTCGAGGTTAAAATGATTGGAGAGAAGCTTGGATACGACGAACTTCCGGGTGAATTTATAGCCTTTGTCGAGGTAAATGGCCCCGATAAGGGCCTCCATGGCATCGCCCAGCAGGGAGGTCCGGTGGTAGTTTTTGGTTCCGTCTGATTCGATCAGGTTTTCCAGGCCCAGTTTCCGCCCGATATTATTCAGCGATTCCCGGTTCACAATCCTGGAACGGATCTCGGTCAGGAAGCCCTCATTCTTGAACGGGTATTTTTTAAAGAGATATTCTCCTACTATCAGGCCCAGAACGGCATCGCCCAGGAACTCGAGGCGCTCGTTCGATTCCCGGAAACCTTTGAAAGAGCTCTCCTTGGAAGCAGAGGTATGACGAAAGGCCAGCTGGTAAATAAGCGGGTTGGATGGTTTTGAACCCACAATCAACTCAATGGCCCTGTTAAAGTCTTTGAATTTATTATCCCGTCCAAAAAACCTCCCTATATTCATCCAATACCTCTCTTACAACTTCCTGAAAATCAATGTAGCATTGTGTCCGCCAAAACCAAAGCAGTTACTCAGCGCCACATCTACCTTACGGCTCTTCGCCACATTGGGAGTGAGATCGATCCGCGGATCGATAGTTTCGTCAATGTTAAATAAATTAATCGTTGGGGGTACCATCTGATGCTGAATGGCCAGCACCGACGCTACCGATTCCACAGCCCCGGCTCCACCCAGCAGGTGACCGGTCATAGATTTCGTAGAACTGATAGACAGCTTGTAGGTATCTTCCCCGAAGAGCTGCTCAATGGCTTTGATCTCCTGCGGGTCACCCAGCGGGGTAGATGTACCGTGGGTATTGATATAATCTACTTCAGCGGTAGTGATCCCGGCATCGTCCAGCGCGTCTTTCATGGAAAGATAGGCCCCGTAGCCGTCCGGGTGCGGCGCAGTAATGTGGTAGGCATCTGAAGAAAACCCTCCGCCAATGAGCTCACAGTAGATCTTGGCTCCCCGTGCTTTGGCATGTTCGTATTCTTCCAGGATCAGCGCAGCGCCGCCTTCGCCCAGCACAAAGCCGTCGCGGTCACGGTCATAGGGCCGTGAAGCCGTTTTAGGGTCGTCGTTCCGCTCGGAAAGCGCCTTAAGCCCGTTAAACCCGCCAATACCCGATTGGGTGTTGGAAGCTTCCGAACCGCCAGTAACGCAGGCGGTGATCCGGCCCAGGCGGATATAGTTAAAGGCATCGATGATCGCATTGTTGGCCGACGAGCACGCCGAAACGGTTACGTAATTCGGTCCGCGGAAACCGTGACGGATAGAAATCTGCCCCGATACGCCGTCAGCAATCATCTTGGGAATAAAGAACGGGTTGAACCGGGGAACACCGTTGCCCTGGATATAGCCGGTCATTTCTTCCTCAAAGGTTTTTAAGCCGCCAATACCTGAACCCCAGATAACCCCTACCTTGTTGTGGTCAATGTTTTCTTCGGTAAGTCCCGAATCAGCTATGGCCTGATCAGCCACCACCACCCCGAACTGGGTGAATAAGTCCATTTTCCGAGCATCCTGCCGCGGAATAAAATCGTTAACCTCAAAATTCTTAACCTCGCAGGCAAAACGGGTCTTAAAGTTAGTGGCATCAAAACGCGTAATGTAATCACATCCGCTTATTCCGTTGGAAAGTCCGTTCCAAAACTCCTCAACCGTATTTCCTATGGGCGTTAACGCTCCTAGTCCGGTAACAACTACTCTTTTAAATGACATATTCTAAAAAATTAAAAGTTCAATACCCCAATCTCAAATGCCTAAACATTTTTCAATAGAATATTGAACTTCGTCTGAGCGAAATAATTATTTCGAATGTTCTTCTAAATAACTAATAGCCTGCCCGACTGTTTGGATATTTTCAGCTTGATCGTCAGGAATAGAAACATTAAATTCTTTTTCGAACTCCATAATCAATTCTACTGTGTCCAGGGAATCTGCTCCCAAATCGTTTGTGAAAGAAGCTTCTGTAGTAACTTCAGCCTCATCTACTCCTAATTTCTCAACGATAATCTTCTTAACTTTTGATGCAACGTCAGACATTTGAAAATGTATTTTGGTTAAAAACGGTACAAAGAAAAATAATTAACTTGAACCAACAAAATGATTAAGTGTTTTTCCAGCTTAAAGATAGGTTGCATATTTGTATTTTCAAAACAGAAACAAAAAGAAATAATGCAATTATTCCTCGATAAGTTACAAAAATACGATTCGGGCAACTTTTTCCTGATGGCCGGCCCCTGCGCCATTGAAGGCCGCGAAATTGCCCTGAGCATTGCCGGTAAAATTGATAAAATCTGCCGTACTCTTGAAATTCCGTACATTTTCAAGGGAAGTTACCGCAAAGCCAACCGCACCAAAGCCGACAGCTTTACGGGCATTGGCGACGAGAAGGCGCTGCGCATTCTGAAAGAGGTCAGCGATACTTTCGGGGTACCCGTAGTTACCGATATTCACGAATCAGCTGAAGCCGAAATGGCCGCAGAATATGTAGATGTGCTGCAGATCCCGGCATTCCTGTGCCGGCAAACCGAACTGCTGGAGGCCGCTGCCCGCACCGGCTGTGCGGTAAACATCAAAAAAGGGCAGTTCCTTTCGGGGGCCTCTATGGGCTTTGCCGTAGAAAAAATCCGGTCGGTAAACCCGGATGCGCCGGCGCTGCTGACCGACCGGGGCAACAGCTTCGGATATTCTGACCTGGTGGTCGACTACCGGAACCTGGTGGAGATGGCTAAATTCGGGGTCCCGGTGATCATGGATTGCACCCATTCCCTCCAGAAACCCAACCAGACCTCCGGCGTTACTGGCGGAGACCCGGCCATGATCTCTACCATTGCCAAAGCGGCTATAGCGGTAGGAGCCGACGGCCTCTTCATTGAAACCCACCCAGACCCCGCCAATGCAAAATCTGACGGCGCCAATATGCTGCACCTGGATAACCTGGAAAAGCTGCTGACAGAGCTGGTGAAGATACGGCAGGCGGTGAGATGAGTTCCGAGTGGGGAGTTCCGAGGGGGGAGCCACTGTCAGTTCGAGCGAAGACGAGAACCAGGCGCCTCTCGACTTCGCTCGAGGTGACAGGGGCTACCCTATATTGGTGGTGTACCTATCCTTATAACTTCTGAAGAGTATCCGTCATTTTTCCTTCAAAAGCCCCATTCTTGCAGATTGTTTCAGAAGTGGTCAAATATGTATAGCCTAAATAACATCAAATCCCCATGTGGCCTCATTTATATCTGACCACGAAGTAGTCAAATATGTATAGCTCCAACGGCGTAAAAACCCCTATTCGACCCCATCGGGGTCGTACCAGAGCCCAGGCTTCCTTTTCTATAAACATTTGAATCCTTCGGATTCTCTTAAAGCCTTCTGCTCTTTTACGATAACTTCTGAAGAGTATCTGTCATTTTTCCTTCAAAAAGCCCTATTTTTGCAGATTGTTTCAGTTCTGATGAAGAAAAAAATTGCTCTGCTCGGCTCTACGGGGTCTATCGGTACCCAGGCGCTGGAAGTCATCGCGGCCCATCCCGACCGGTTTGAGGCAGAGGTGCTGACCGCCTGGAAAAATGCAGATTTCCTGATTGAGCAGGCGGTGCGGTTCCGGCCCAATGTGGTGGTTATTGGTGAAGAGAGCCTCTACGATAAAGTAAACAGCGCCCTGGATCCCCTGGACATCAAAGTATATTGCGGCCAGAATGCCCTGAATTCGGTAGTACAGAGCGAAAGTATTCATATAGTGCTGACCGCCCTGGTGGGGTATTGCGGGCTCCTGCCCACCATCCGTGCCATTGAAGCCGGCAAAACCATTGCGCTGGCCAATAAAGAAACACTGGTCGTAGCCGGCGATATCATCACGGCACTGGCCGTGAAACATAAGGTAGACATCCTGCCGGTAGACTCGGAGCACTCGGCCATATTTCAGTGCCTGACCGGCGAGTACTATAACCCTATCGAGAAGATCATCCTGACCGCTTCCGGCGGACCGTTCAGGGGCAAAGACGCCGCGTTTCTGAAGACCGTCAGCAAAGCGCAGGCTCTGAAGCACCCGAACTGGGACATGGGCGCCAAGATTACCATTGATTCGGCCAGCCTTATGAACAAAGGATTGGAAGTCATTGAAGCCAAGTGGCTTTTTGACCTCGGGCCCGACCAGATTGATGTGGTGATCCACCCCCAGAGCATCGTGCATTCGTTGGTTCAGTTTGAAGACGGAAGCCTCAAAGCCCAGATGGGCCTGCCCGACATGAAGCTGCCCATTCAATACGCACTGGGTTTCCCGCAGCGGCTGAAAAACGATTTCCCCCGCTTTGATTTCCTGCAGTATCCCAGCCTTACCTTTGAAAAGCCGGATCTGAATACCTTCCGGAACCTGGATATGGCTTTCGCCTCTCTCAGGAAAGGCGGGAATATGCCCTGCATCCTGAATGCAGCCAACGAGGTGGCTGTAGATGCCTTCCTGAAAGACCGGATCAGCTTTCCCGGGATGTCCGACCTGATCGAGTACTGCCTCGGGAAAGTGTCTCTGGTAGCAAAGCCCGACCTGGAAACCTATATGGAAACCGATCACGAAACGAGGAGAATAGCCCTCGAAAAAATAATATGAAACCGTTTCACGTACTATACGAAGACAACCACCTGATCATTGTCAATAAAGCAGCCGGGGTACTGGTTCACGGCGACAGCACGGGAGATAAAACCCTTGAAGACTTTGTTAAGGAATACATTAAGGAGAAATACGACAAGCCCGGTGAGGTTTTCCTGGGTACCGTACACCGCCTTGACCGCCCTGTAAGCGGCGTGGTCATCTTTGCCCGTACCTCCAAAGCCCTGGCCCGGATGAACGAGCTTTTCAAAAAAAGACAGATACAAAAAACCTACTGGGCCATCACGCAGCGGAAACCGGAAAAAAAATCAGGTCGCCTCACGCACTGGCTCAGGAAAGACCCGGTGGCCAACAAAACAGAAGCGTTTGAGCAGGAGGTAGCCGGTTCGCAGCGGGCTGATCTTGATTACCGTTACCTCGGAACCATCAACAAGCACCACCTGATAGAGGTCAGTCCCATTACCGGGAGGCCCCACCAGATCCGGGTACAGCTGGCTTCTATGGGTACTCCTATCAAAGGCGATGTAAAATACGGTGCCGCAAAGGGAAATAACGACGGCTCTATCTTTCTTCACGCCCGGCGGGTGTACTTCATCCACCCGGTAAAGAAAGAGCCCGTGCTTTGTAAGGCGCCTGTACCCGAAAATGCCTTCTGGGAAGAATTCCTGGAGCTTGACAGGGAAGAATACAAAGACGATACCCTGGGCTTTATCCACGGGTAAGGCTTCAAAAGGCAGCACCGTTTTTCTTCATGATCCAACCCATATATATAGACGACTGGAAAAAACGGAGCGGCGGCTCAAACCCTGCTGCTGTACATAACTCCGATATTCTTTCTTCCGAAACAGGAAAGAGCTCATTTTCTATCCTGTTCAGCCGGTTATCTATCTGATCCTGCTCTAAGCCTGCCGGCAAAAGAAGCCTGAGAACTTCCAGGTTCTGCCGGAGCTGATTTTTACCGCCCGTTATGTCCAGCATCACGAAGGTGGCACCGGGCACCAACCTGTCTGCAATATCTTTCAGCAGGTCCAGCTTACTACCGTTATCATCCAGGAAATGCAAAACCAGCAGAAGGGTGGCTGCGTTGTATTTCCTATCGATATCCGACACAAATCCTTCAATTAACGTTACGTTATCGTATTCCTGAAGCTTTTCCCGCGCCTGCTTAATCATTTCAGGCGAAGGGTCAACACCCGTTACCATCCATCTTTCCGGTGCCTGCACAAACCGTTCTATCTCGTTTCCTGTTCCGCATCCCACCACCAGCAGGTCTTTCTGGTTTACCTGCCCGAACAGCCCCGGCAAACCATCCAGGAAGTAATTGTAACCGGGTATCCACGTTTCTACAAAGCGGTTGTAGCCCGTTGCTCTTTCATTTTCAAATACCTCTGCTTTGCTCATTTAAACTCCATTTACAGGCCATCTGTCCCGGAGTAGCTTGGAAAACCAGGATAAAAGCCACTATTATTGATACCCTGCAAATATAGATTATTTATAATTAATCCAGGTATAAATAACAATCTGACTTATAAAAGGAAAACCCTGACGGCATACCGGGATAGACGCGGAGAATTGTCTTCTTCATTTTTTTCTCAAATCCAGATCCTGGAAATCAAAGCTGAAATCGGTCAGCGGAGAGATAGCGCTGACCTTAATTCCGCGGGCGGCACCTTCGGTATCCAGGCTGAATACCAGGTAGGCATCGGCATCCATCGACCGGTCTGTCCAGCGTACTATATACGTATTTCCTTTGTAGTAATACATCGGGCCGTTGAGACGTGCCGAACGCTTTGACGTAAACCACAATTGCCCTCCTTTCTCTGCAATTTCCACCTCTCCAAACCAGGGATCGGCATATACGCCTTTCACTTCGAATGAAGGTGCTTTCACCCCGGAGGCATTCTTCCTGACCTCTTCATCGGCTTTTGCCAGTATTTCATCGGCTTCTTTCTTTGCGGCACTTACCCGGTTACGGTAAAACTCTACCCAGTCTTCATTGGCCTTCCCTCCCAGGTAAGCATCTTTAATGGTATTGGAGATGGCATTGAATGCGGCCCCGGATTGCTGGTTGGTATACACCAGGATAGCCAGGTCGAGATCAGGAATAATGATGGTCTGGGTCACAATTCCTGCCAGCCCGCCGGTGTGGCTTACCTGCTTATGCCCTTTGACGTCGTTCAGCACCCAACCCAGGCCATAGGCGGCAAACTGGGTATTGTAGGGCCCCGGCGAGCTCAGGGGCAGAAGCGTCTGCGGGCTCCACAGCTCGCGAAGGGTGCCCGGAGAAAAGAGCTGCTTATCCCCCGATTTTCCCCCGTTCAGCAGCGTCAGCATCCATTTCGACATATCGGATACCGAAGCATAAATACCGCCGGCCGAATTGGCATTCTCACTCCAGTCGCGACGAATCACCTGCAGCTTACCGTCAACATAAAAATGTGGGTCAATCACATTTGACTTATCCTTCAGCAGGGCAAAAGACGGTGCGGCTGTGCGGATACCCATAGGCTCAAAAAAACGTTTCCGGATAAATTCTTCCCAGGGCATCCCGCTGACACGTTTCACCACTTCCCCGGCCACGATATACAGCAGGTTATCGTAGTCGTACTTGCTTCTGAACGAGCTCACCGGCTTCAGGTACCGCAGGTTATGGATAATATCTTCTTTGGTAAAATTGTTCTCGTCCGGCCAGAACATCAGGTCGCCTGCACCCAGGCCCAGCCCGCTACGGTGCGTCAGCAGGTCACGGATGGTAAATTCGGCCGTCACATAAGGATCATACATCTTAAATTCCGGGATGAAGTCGGTTACCTTCGAGTCCCAGGTCAGCTTTCCTTCTTCTTTCAGCATACCCAGCGCTGCAGCCGTAAATGCCTTGGAATTGGAAGCAATGCCGAATAAGGTATTTTCATCTACGGGCTGGCGGGTATTCAGCGAGCGCACACCATAGCCTTTGGCATGAACGATCTTCTTGTCTTTGATCACACAAACAGCAATGCCCGGCACATCAAAGGTCTTCAGGGTCCGGTTCACCAGCGCATCAATTTCAGCTGAACTCAACTGCGCCCGAACGGGCAAAACCATAGCCAACGTGCACAGCACAAGAAAAGCTCTTTTCATAATAAGGTCATTTTTGCCTTAAAAGTACAAAAATATATAAACCGCATAAAGCATATAAGTCCGTATAAGAAAAAACTAATATGAACTTATATGCCTTATATGGTTAAAAACGGTGAAGCCCGCAAACAAAAAAAGCACTCCTTTCGGAGTGCTTTCCTTATATAATCAATCTCGTGATTACTCGATGATTTCAGTTACCTGTCCGGCACCTACTGTACGTCCACCTTCACGGATCGCGAAACGAAGACCTTTGTCCATCGCGATAGCGTTGATCAGGTGCACTTCAATAGTGATGTTATCACCAGGCATTACCATCTCCACGTTCTCAGGAAGGAAGATTTCACCGGTAACGTCTGTGGTTCTGAAGTAGAACTGAGGACGGTATTTGTTGAAGAATGGAGTGTGACGACCACCTTCTTCTTTTGACAGAACGTAAACCTCAGCTTTGAATTTAGTGTGAGGCTTAACAGAACCTGGCTTACAGATTACCATACCACGACGGATCTGGTCTTTATCGATACCTCTCAGCAGCAGACCTACGTTATCACCGGCTTCACCTCTGTCAAGAATCTTACGGAACATTTCCACACCGGTTACGGTAGACTTCAGACCTTCAGCACCCATACCCAGGATATCTACAGGATCACCTGAGTTGATAACGCCGGTTTCGATACGTCCGGTAGCTACAGTACCACGACCTGTGATAGAGAACACGTCTTCTACGGGCATCAGGAACGGCTTGTCAGTAGCTCTCGCAGGAAGTGGAATCCAGTTATCTACTGCATCCATCAGCTCTTCAATTTTGGCTACCCACTGAGGCTCTCCGTTAAGACCACCCAGAGCAGAACCCTGAATTACAGGAATGTTGTCTCCGTCGAATTTGTAGAAAGAAAGCAGCTCTCTGATTTCCATTTCCACCAGCTCAAGAAGCTCGGGGTCATCTACAAGGTCAACTTTGTTCATAAATACAACCAGCTGAGGTACACCTACCTGACGGGCAAGAAGGATGTGCTCACGGGTTTGTGGCATAGGACCGTCAGTAGCAGCCACCACGATGATCGCACCGTCCATCTGAGCAGCACCTGTAACCATGTTCTTCACATAGTCAGCGTGACCAGGACAGTCAACGTGCGCATAGTGACGATTTTCTGTCTGGTACTCTACGTGTGAAGTGTTAATAGTGATACCACGCTCTTTTTCTTCAGGAGCATTGTCAATTGACGAGAAATCTCTTTTAGCTGCAAGACCTTTGTTAGCAAGAACAGAAGAGATAGCAGCAGTCAAAGTAGTTTTACCGTGGTCAACGTGACCGATAGTACCGATATTAACGTGAGGTTTACTACGGTCAAAATTTTCTTTTGCCATTTTATTTAATGAATTTTTATATTGTTCAAACTATTTACTAAAAAATTAAAAAACGTACAGGTATCAACAAAAAATGAACCCTAAAAGTTTTCAGAGTTCTGTAAATTCCTGCCGCCTTTAAAAAACCAAAAGAGCCTTTGAGCAGGATTGAACTGCCGACCTCTTCCTTACCAAGGAAGTGCTCTACCACTGAGCTACAAAGGCTTGATGGAATTCCGAGCGGGAGACGGGGCTCGAACCCGCCACCTATAGCTTGGAAGGCTATCGCTCTACCAAATGAGCTACTCCCGCTTGTTTTCTGTGTGGGGGCGGATGGATTCGAACCACCGTAGGCATACACCAGCAGATTTACAGTCTGCCCCATTTGGCCACTCTGGTACACCCCCCTATCTTCAAAGAACGCGCCCCTTTTATTAAGGAGTTGCAAAATTAGAGCTTTATTTCATTCTCACCAAATTTTTATCGAAAAAAATCTGACTGTTTTTCAAGCCCCGGAGAAAACCCTTTAACAGCTGCTTCTCCTACCTCTTCTCTTTGCATCCCTGCGGCCCTTACCGTCTTGTTTTCCGGTAAGACCCGCCCGGATCTCCGCGTTCCCTGCGTAATCCTTAAAACGGCAGATCGTCCTCTCCCTCCAGCGATCCCGGTACCGGGGTAGGTGCTGCCGGCGATCCGCCACCCGGCATTCCGGCGGCAGGCGTACCCGATGCAGGCATCCCCGTAGCAGGGGCATCTGCTCCCGCCCGCTCAATTCTCCATCCCTGGATACTGTTAAAGTAACGGGTCTCCCCCTGCGGGTTCACCCATTCGCGGCCTCTCAGGTTAATAGACACCTTTACCGCATCGCCTATATTATACGCATTCAGGAGGTCGGTCCTGTCTTGCGTAAATTCTATCAGAATATGCTGCGGGTATTGCTCATCCGTAGTCACTACCACTTCTCTCTTTTTAAATGAAGCGCTTACCTGCTGCTCCGGATTAATCACCTTTATGGTTCCTGAAACTTCCATTTTGCTTACTTTTGTAAAAATCTGAACGACAAATATACGGATCTTATCTTTACCTTAAAAAAATGCTTTGCCGAATAATTTCGGAAATAGAGACCGCGCTGAGATCGCATGGTGACCAATGGGCCACGCGCTTTACCCCGTTCTGGCACTACCGGCGGCAGGAGAACAATATCTTTTCCCTGGCGTCCGCCCTGTTCATCCTGCGCGAGCTGGAACCCCGGCTCTCCCCTGAGCACCAGCACAAAGCCGCGGAGATTGCCCGGCTGATCACCCGCGAATACCCGCGGTTTCAGAATAAAGACGGGCGGATGACCTATAACTTCTATCCTACCCGCCCCTCCCGGCATTTTCCGAACGGGTATATCATGCAGCACCTCGACCACTTCCGGCTGCCTGACGACATAGACGACACCGCCCTCATCACATTTACACGGCAGGCCTCTCCCAAAGAGGTACAGGCCCTGAAAGACCTGACCGAAGGCTTCGCCGAAGACCTCCCGTCAGGAAAAAGGGTCTATTCTACCTGGTACGGGAAAAATATGCCGAAAGAACAGGACGTATGCGCATTGCTGAACCTGCTTTACCTTTTCTTTGCCTTTGAGCTGCCGCTCACCCGCACCGACCGCGATACAATCTCCTTTCTTGCAGAAAAGGCCGGCGAAGCACTGAGCCGCCCTTTTGAAATTGCCCGGCATTACGCCACCCCGGCCCTGATTCTGTACCATTACAGCCGTTTTATGAGCCGGTTTGCTTCACCTCTCGATCACACAAAACCCCTTATCCTGGCTTCTCTTTACAAAGCCCTTGAACAGGAAAAGGTCTTCATGAACCGCCTCCTCATGGAATCGGCCCTGCTTAAGCTGGGAGAAAAAAGGCCGCCCCTCGATCTCTCGCGGGTAACCTTCAACGGTTTTCATACCTTTATCGGCGCTCCCTTCGCCCCTTTTGCACACCCCCTGCTCAAAAAATGGTCTGAGAAGTCCGCTTACCAGATATTCTGGCGCTCCGATATCCATCACAAGGCCCTTCTGGCCGAATATCTTGTGCTGTCTTCCTTGAATTCATAAACACTATCCGCTAACTTAGCAGTTGATACTGCGTACTATTATCAAACCACAGTAGATACATAGTCACATTCTTTATAAAATCTATGTGGTTAAATCGCGTAACAGAACATATGCTCAGAATTCCATCCGAAATATCCTCTCAGCCGTTTGAGTCCCTGAAGTTCAGGAAAAATACGTTCGTGGCATTCCGGAGCAATCTCTACCCCTTCAATAACCAGGTGTTTTTTGAAGAAAATACGGTCATTTATATCCTGGAAGGTGATAAGATCTTTCGTTCCGAAAAAACAGAATTCAATGTCAAAAAAGGCGACCTGCTTTTTGTCAGGAAAGGATACTACCTCTATTCCGAATCAACCAATGCGGGCTATAAAAGCCTGGTTTTTTTTATTGACAGCCCCCTCATCCGCGAATTTGTCAACCAGAATACGGGGATCCTCCAGGAAGGCCCGCCCCGGCAATCGCCCTCCTGGGTGCTTAAGCTGACCGCCGACGAATCGTTTGAAAAATTTGTAGAATCGGTGCTTCCTTATTTCCGCACCGACACCCGCTACCTGGAGCACTTTCTCCGCCTGAAAGCCCAGGAGCTGCTCCTGCACCTGATCAATGCCGATACCGACGGGAATTTCCGGAAATTTCTCCTGGAAAACTTCTCCGGCAAAAAAATAGATCTCGACTACGTGATCAATACCTTTTACCTGAAAAACCTGACCATCCATGACCTGGCAAAGATTTCAGGAAGAAGCCTCTCCGCCTTCAAAAGAGAATTCTCGGAGAAATACGGCGAGCCGCCCGCTGCCCGCATCCGGGCAAAAAAGCTTGAACATGCCCATTTCCTGCTCAAAAACAAGCTGAATACCGTAGAAGAAGTGGCCGAAGCCGTAGGGTTTGATTCCGTATCCCATTTTATCAAAAGCTTTAAAGAGCAATACGGAAAAACACCGAAGCAATTGACAATGGACAGTTGACAATGTGAGAAAGCGTAATTGTCCATTGTCAATTGTCCATTGTCAATTATAAACTCACCCTACCCTTGTTTTTGACCGTTCAAATAAAAATAAAGATTCCACAGATTATATTGTAGTAAAATTGCAATGTGCTTCCTGAAGCACTTTCCGGATTTGTTAACTTATTTTTAATTGATATGAAGTACCTACATATTCTTCTCTTCCTGGTGGTATCGAAGGGTTTGTCTGCCCAGAGCGGGAATTCACTTACCCTACGCGACTGCATAGAATATGCTCTTCAGAATAACATTACCATCCGGCAGTCAGAAGCGGCGGTTGAAAACAGTGATAATGTTCTGAACCAGTCAAAGGCCCAGCGCCTGCCTGCCATAACCGGTTTCCTCAGCGGCAACGGGAATACGGGCCGGAACGTAGACCCTTTCACCAACGGTATCGTTACCCAGACCATCGGAACCAATAATATGGGCATCGGGCTAAACATGCCGGTGTTCCAGGGAAACCGCCTCAAAAATGCCGTGGAAAGAGACAAGCTGTCGCTGGAAGCCTCGCTGACAGATGTCCAGACCCAGAAAAATAATATCGGTCTGCAGGTAGCCGTGGCCTACCTCAATGTACTGTCTGCAGAAGACCTGATTGAAGTGGCCCAGAAGCAGCTGGAGGTAACCCGCCTGCAATACGACCGCACACAGAAGCTGGTAGAAGGCG
This sequence comes from Leadbetterella sp. DM7, assembly GCF_040829825.2. NCBI lineage: Bacteria > Pseudomonadati > Bacteroidota > Cytophagia > Cytophagales > Leadbetterellaceae > Leadbetterella > Leadbetterella sp. DM7. Next base: position 110,048 of record NZ_JBFOLH020000007.1, read on the forward strand.
GCGCCCTCCCGGAAACCAACCTGTACGACCTTGACGCCCAGAAAGCCAATGACGAGCTGTCGCTCATCAACGCTGAAAACAGCCGGGAGTCGGCCTTTCTTGCCCTCAAAAGAACCATGAACGCTCCCCTGGAGATGATGTTCAGCGTAGTGAAAAGTGAGGTACCTGACCCTGAAGTGCTTCAGCCGGCAACCTCTTCCGCCGCCGTTTACCAGACGGCCCTCGGTTTTCTCCCCGAAATTAAAGCAGGAAGAATCCGGATGAATGCGGCTGACCGGAATATCGCCATTGCCCGCAGCCTGGGATATCCAACCGTTTCCCTCAGCACCAACTGGGGTACGGCGTACTCCAGCGTGGCCAGGCGGGCTGCAGGCATGACCTCGTCGTCCCGGCAGATCCCTATCTCTGCCGAGTTCCAGGGACAAACCATTCCCCTGGTCATTAACTGGCCCGAAAGCAGCTACACCATGGAGAATATTCCTTACTTTAACCAGCTGGGCAACAACCAGAACCTGAGCTTCGGTATGTCGGTCAATATCCCCATATTTAACCGGTTCAACGTGAAATACCAGACCCAGTCGGCAGAGATTCAGAAAAAGCAGGTAGACCTGCAAAACAAAGCTACCGAGATCCAGGTTAAGCAGAACATTGACCAGGCCTATATTGATATGCTCAATGCCCGGAAAAAATATGCCGCCACCCTGACCCAGGCGCAGGCCCTGAACAAGGCGTTTATTGCCGCCGAGAAAAGATATAATGCCGGGGCCGGTACTTTTGTAGACTATAACCTGGCCAAAACCAACCTTGACCGGGCCAATACCAATCTTATTATTGCGAAATACGATTATATATTCCGGACCAAAGTATTAGATTTTTATCAAAACAAACCGCTTGAATTCTAAACCGACAGATATATGAAAAAGAAGTCTAAAAAAATGATATGGGTGATATCGGGCCTGCTGGCTGTGCTGGTGCTGTTCCTGATTATCGGGAAAAAAGCCGGGTGGATCGGTGCCGAAAAACCCACACAGGTAGAGATTACCAAAGTGGCCACGGCCAATCTTACCCAGTCGGTTTCAGCTTCCGGCAAGGTCCAGCCCGAAGTGGAAGTCAAGATATCGCCTGATGTACCGGGAGAAATCATTGCCCTCTATGTAAAAGAAGGCGATTCGGTTCAGAAAGGCCAGCTCTTGCTCCGCATCCAGCCTGAAAACTATATCTCGCTGGTAGAACGGTCCAAAGCCGGGGTAAACCAGAGCAAAGCTTCGGCAGAGCAATCCAAAGCGGCTATTGCCCGGGCAGAGTCGCAGCTGGCCCGTATGGAGGCAGAGTTCAACCGTCAGAAAAAGCTGTATGAAGATAAAGTGGTTTCCCTGTCCGACTTACAGACCGCAGAGGCCAACCTGCTGGCTGCCCGCCAGGACCTGGCTTCGTCCCGGGCTAACTACGAGGCTGCACGCTTCGGGATCAACAGCTCGGAAGCTGCCTTGAAAGATGCATCGGAAAACCTCCGGAAAACCAATATATACGCTCCCGTGAGCGGCATTGTCTCCAAGCTGGCCGTAGAGCTGGGAGAAAGAGTAGTAGGTACCTCCCAGATGGCCGGTACCGAGCTGCTGCGTATCGCCAACCTGAACAACATGGAAGTACGGGTAAATGTGAATGAAAACGACATCATCCGGGTAGATATGGGCGATACCGTTATTGTAGATGTAGATGCGTACAGCGACCAGAATAAGAAATTCAAAGGAATAGTAACCCGGGTGGCCAATACCGCCATCGGTTCAGGCGGATCACTCACGGCCACCGCCAGCAACAGCACCGAATCGGTGACCGAATTCGAGGTAAGGATCAAGATCCTGCCTGAATCCTACCGCGACCTGGTAGACCACTCTCTCGGTAAAAAATATCCCTTCAAACCGGGCATGACTGCTACGGTAGATATCATTACCGAAAAGAAAAACGGGGTGCTGACCATCCCGATCTCAGCGGTGACCACCCGCGTTCAGAAGACAGAGCAACCCGAAGATAACGAGCGCTTCGGAGCCGTCACCGAAGACCACACCAAGGTAGAAAAACCGAAAGAGATTGTCTTCGTAAACGAGAACGGTGTGGCCAAAAAGCGGGAAGTAACCACCGGCATCACCGATATCACCACCGGGAACATCGAGATTACTTCCGGCCTGAAAGCGGGTGAGCAGGTGATCACCGGGCCGTTCATTGAAGTCTCCAAACGCCTCGAAGACGGTAAAAAAGTGGAAGACAAAAACGCGCAGGTAAAACCGGCGGTGAAAGACAAGAAGTAAGGTCTGAATCACAAAGTCATAGGAGCCCTATAAGTTTTTATAATTGAATTTCTTATAGGGCTCCTATGACTTTGTGGTTTAAACTGAATACTTTTGTACTAAATTCAATTTAACGAATAATGGGTTTTTTTGATTTTTTCAGTAAGGAGAAAAAAGAATCTTTAGATAAAGGACTGGAAAAGTCCAAAACCGGGATCTTCGATAAGCTCACCAAAGCCATTGCAGGCAAATCGGAAGTAGACGAAGAAGTGTTGGATGAGCTGGAAGAAATTCTCATCAGCTCTGACGTAGGTGTGGAAACCACCGTGAAGATCATCCGGCGTATTGAAGCCCGGGTGGCACGCGATAAATATGCTTCTACGGCCGAGCTTGACCGTATCCTGCGGGAAGAGGTAGCCGCCCTGCTCCAGGAAAACAACTCCCGTGATGTCACCAACAGCTTTGAGACCGAAGACCTGCCCAAACCCTACGTACTCATGGTAGTAGGCGTAAACGGCGTAGGCAAAACCACCACCATTGGCAAGCTGGCCCATAATTTCACCCAAAACGGGAAGAAAGTGGTGCTCGGCGCAGCAGATACCTTCCGTGCCGCGGCGGTAGACCAGCTGAAGCTCTGGGGAGAGCGCGTGGGCGTGGAAGTTATAGACCACGGCATGAATACCGACCCCTCGTCTGTAGCTTATGATGCCGTTAAAACCGGGGTGGAAAAAGGAGCCGACGTCATCATCATTGACACCGCCGGCCGTCTCCATACCAAGGTTAACCTGATGAACGAGCTGGGCAAGATCAAACGGGTCATGCAGAAAGTGCTGCCCGAAGCGCCTCACGAAGTAATGCTCGTTCTCGACGGCAGCACCGGCCAGAATGCCGTGATCCAGGCCCGTGAATTTACCCGGGTAACCGACGTGAACTCGCTGGCCATCACCAAGCTCGACGGCACCGCCAAAGGGGGAGTCGTGATCGGGATATCGGATGAATTCAAAATCCCGGTGAAGTACATCGGTGTAGGTGAAAAAATGGAAGATCTGCAGGTATTTAACAAGATGGCCTTTGTAGAAAGCCTCTTTAACCGGTAAGAACAGGCCTCCTCCCGCAGGAACACGCCGCGCGGCGCGTTCCTACTCTGGCAGAACTTCGCCCAGGCCCCCTTCAGGGCCGGAATTCTCCCTGCCGGAGTCCGGGAATTGATTAGTGGATAGGGGTCTGTTTATATTTTTTCGGGTCGGCCACCAGGCCGCCGAGCGGATATTCCAGCTATTCCACAAATCTGAACTTTATTTGCGCAAAAATCAACCGGCCGGGGCCCTGTTGTGGAAAATCCCGGATGAACGCCTGCTTTTGCCGGACAAATACCGTCATCCTGCCCGCTCTTAGAAAATATGGTGCCTGTATTAGGCTATATTCACGGTAATCGGTACTTTTGATAAGCTACTCATTTTACCCGTTCCATAGGATGTTCAGGCTCATACTCTTTTTGCTCTTTTTTACGGTCTTTCCTTCTTCTGCACAGAACACCCCCAAAACGGTGGAAGAGAGAAAAGAATGGGCAAACCGGGTTCACCGCAAGGCCATTCTTAAAAATGATTCCCTGCTGCTGGCCGAAGCGTACTACCTCTACGGAAAAATAGAGATGAGTATTCCGAATAATTACCTGAAAGCCCGCCTCTGGTTTTTAAAATCGCTGTCCATACTGGAAACAGGAAAACCCGGGTTTGAGCTCACCCGCCTCTATCTCCGCCTGGGCCAGAATGAGCTGCTCCTTAAAAATTACGAGGAAGCCCTTACCTATTATAAAAAAGGAATCCGGGCGGCTGAAGCTACCCAAGATGAAGACACAATGGCCGAGGCGTACTGGTCATTATCGCTTTTCTATTCTCCCCGGGCCTTTCCTTACCCTCACCTGAACGAAACCATGGCGCTCAGCCCATACCTTAACAAAGACAGCGCTGCCTGTTACCAGGCCAAAGCTGAAAAATATGCCCGGCCCGAAGGGAGGAGCGCCTTAATTCTGGAGACTATAAAATTGTTTAAAGAAGACATGCCTACGGCCGGCCTGGAGAAGGAAACGGAAAAAATCGGGCCTGAGCTTGCAAAAAGCTCAGTGAAAACGGTGGCACACCTTAACCTGGCTCAGCGCTACGCCCGGGAAGGTAACCTCGAAAAAGCCCGGGCGCAGATTGCCGCTGCAGAAGAGGCCTATAGCCGTATCTCCTTCAGTCCGCTTCTGGAAAAAAGTATTCTGATGACCTATATTGACTACTATGAGGCATCCGGTAATTTTCAGAAAGCGTACTCCCTTCTGAAAGAGCTCAGGCAGAAAGACCATGCTCTCCTGGTACGGGAAAGAAACGGGGAGATCAGCGACCTGGAGAAAAGCTTCAAAACCGGGCAGGAGACCCTTGCCAAAGAGTTGATAGAAATGGAGTTGAAGCTTCAGCGGGAAAAAGGCCGGCTCCAGGACAAAATCCTCTTCTTTGGTGCACTTTCTATCCTGCTCCTGGGCGCTACCGTCGTCCTGCTCTTTCTCCTTAACCGCAAAAACCGGCAGATCAGCCGGCAAAACGCTCTCCTGGTGCAGGAACAGAACCACCGCTTCAATAATAACCTGCAGGCTGTATCAGACCTGCTCACCCTCAAATCAGAAGAGCTGGATATCCAGGAGGCCAAAACGGTTTTCGGCGAAAGCAAGCTCTTGCTCCAGTCTGTTGCCGCCCTGCAGAAACAGCTGTATTCGGGAGATAAGCTGGTGAGTGTACCGCTTTCTCAAATGATCCCGGAAGTGGTAGACAACAGCCTCAGGGCCTTTAACCTGACGCACGTAAAAACACAATATGACCTGCCCGCCGCTGAGATTCACGCCGAAGATGCCCTCCTGCTGAACCTCATCATCACCGAGCTCACTACCAATGCCTGTAAATATGCCTTTAAAAGCACCCCTGACCCTGTACTTAGTATCCGGATGAGCCTATCCGGTGAGCGCATGGAGCTCACTTTCCGTGATAACGGCACCAGCCCGGCCGAAGCTTCAGGCCGGAGCTTCGGCTTATACCTGGTAGATTTGCTGGTCAAACAGATGCAGGGTAGCTACCGGTTCTATTTTGAGGAAGGTACGGTATTTGAAATGAATGGCAGAATCAAAACTGTTATATTTAAAACATGAAGCTAAATACTATCTTGTTCATAACAGGTAAACGTTTTTATCCATGAGAATATTAATCGTTGAAGACCACATCCTTACCGCCGAATCCATCCGGAAATGCCTGACCCGGGCCGGCCATGAGGTGGCCGGTGTGGCTGCTACCGTTCCTGAAGCCATAAACGCCATAAACGAGCACTTCCCGGAAGTGATCATCATGGACATTGAGCTGGGCGATGCTTCGATGGGCGGTGTAGAAGTGATCAAAGAGATCAATGCCCAGATCCCGGTAGTATTCCTCTCCGGGAAAACCGATCGCGAGACCTTCCTGAAAGCTACTGAAAACGGGGCTTCTGCGTTCCTGACCAAGCCGTTCCGCGATGAAGACCTGGTTTACCAGGTAGAGCTGGCCGGCAAAAAAATACCGCAAAAACAACCCGGGAGCTTCTTTGTTTACGACAGGGGCACTTATTACCGGGTTAATCTGAAGGAGGTGATCTACCTGCACGCCAACAAGAACTTCACCATTATACACATCAAAGGCCGGCCTGAACCCATCATGAGCAGTATAAACCTCGGATACTTTGAGAAGCTGCTGGACCCGGCAAATTTTCTTCGCATAACCCAATCGGTGATCATTAATGAAGACTACCTGGTGGAGATCCGGGGTTCAAAGCTGTTTCTCGAAGGAGAGAGCATGCCCCTTGAAATTTCAGAAAGCAAGCGCGCCCTGCTGAAAAAGAAGCTGACTATCCTGAAATCGCCGAGGTAGGGTTCTCTTTGCTCTTCCGTCTGAAATACCCTACCGAAAACAACACCAGCACAAAATACACCGCGCTCACCGCATACGAAATAGCGATAAAGAAATTCAGGTTGGAGATGGAATGCTGAAAAAAATTCTTATAAAACAGTACCCCCAGGCTACCGAAATACGCATAATAGTCGGCCAGCGTGATCATAAAACCTACCGTGCCTACATACTTAAAGCTGGCCAGCATGCGCTCAAAATAGATGCTGTTACACATGGAATAGGCCAGGTAAGCCCCGAAACCCACTGCCACCAGCCATACAATAGCGCTCATGCTTCCGGTTTGAAATAAAAATGTGGCCGCCGCAATAATTACCGCTCCCAGCAGCAGGAGCCCCTGGATGATATTGAATGCTCTCCGGTGGTTTTTTACCAGCTGCATAGCTCCCATGATCAGCAGGATTGCCACGGCAATAGGAATCTCAGTTTGGGTAAACAGCTCCGGCTTACCCGAAAAGCCCAGCTCCTGGAACATCTCCGGCATAAAATTATCCCTGAATTCGCGGTAGGCGGTAAGAATACAATACGATACCACAAACAATACCATGCCCAGCCCGAACTCCTTCATGAAGTTTTTCCGCTCCTCCCGGCTCATCGGCAGCCTCTCGGCCCGGTCACGCTTATCGGCATCGCCCGGAGGAGGCACCTGGGCCAGGAATCCTACACAAATCAGCAAGGGGCCGTACATGATCACATCGGCCAGGAAAGGCATCCGGAATTCATCGGTGGTCAGGTTTCCCAGCACCCAGTTTCCCACCGTTTTGGCAAACCCCGATCCTACAATAAACGATGCCGTAAGCGCTGCCACCAGGATATCGGTACTCTTCCGCCCCTCCAGGAAACCCAGGATCACCCCATAGAATAATCCCAGCGGGAGGCTGGCTATGAACACAAAAACCAGGTTATAGGGCGCCGGGGTGATGGAAAAGAGGAACATGCTGAGCAATGAAATACCGGTAAACACCAGGAGCCCTTTGGCCCTGTGCTGCGGCTTCATCTCCGACACGATCTTTACGCCGATACCCTTTGAAACGGCAAAGCCCAGCACCTGCGCCGTGATAATCAGGATCTTGAAGTGCACACCCCAAAAATACAGGTCATCATAAGTAGCCGCAGTATATGCCCGCCTGAACGGGTAAAAGCACAGGTAGGTGCTGAAAGCCGCCACGGCAGCAAAAAGCGTGGTGACCCAGGCGGGACCACGTAATAAAAGGTTTTTTAGCAAGATATTACCAATATTTCAAGCAATTTATAGAATTTCTGCGATTTTAGAAGGTTGGTAATTTGTTTTCTTTTGTAACTTGAATATACAAAATGCGCGCATTAATGATAACCAAAGAAAAGCTTCGCGAATATATTGACCAGTTTCCTGATGAGCTTTCTATTGATGAGCTTATTGAGCGGCTTTTATTTGTTCAAAAACTTGAATCCAGAATCAACGAATCTTTACAAAATGATACTATTGACGAACACACACTGAAACTGCAAATGGAAAAATGGTTCGAATTAAATGGCTGAAATCCGCCCAAACAGATTTAGGGAAAAGAATTCTTCCCTGATTCATCCCATCCACTTCATGTACGTAGCCAGGTCTTTATCGCCCCTGCCCGAAAGCCCGATAACCACTTTTTCAGAAGGATCTGCATGCAGATACGCCAGCGCCGCCAGCGCATGGCTCGACTCTATCGCCGGGATGATCCCTTCCAGCCTGGCCAGCTCAAAACCGGCCTGCATGGCTTCCTCGTCGGTGATGGCCATAAATTTTGCCCGGCCGGTTTCCCAGAGGTGAGCGTGCAGCGGCCCTATGCCCGGGTAATCCAGTCCTGCCGAAACCGAATGCGGCTCTACAACCTGCCCGTCATCGGTCTGCATCAAAAGGCTCTTGCTGCCATGAAGAATCCCCGGTTTTCCCAGGAAGGTGGTTGCCGCTGATTTTCCTGACTTAACACCCAGCCCTGCCGCTTCTGCTGCCACAATTTTGACCGGTTCGTCGTCGAGGAAATGATAGAAAACACCGGCCGCATTGGAGCCGCCGCCTACACAGGCAACTACGTAGTCAGGAGTTTCCGAGCCCGTTTGTTCTTTCAGTTGTGTCCTGATTTCTTCGGAGATCACCGACTGAAACCGGGCCACCATATCCGGGTACGGATGTGGCCCTACTACTGATCCAATGATATAATGGGTATCCACCGGGTTATTGATCCAGTGACGCATGGCTTCGTTGGTCGCATCTTTTAATGTTCTTGATCCGCTTCGGGCTGCCCTTACCTCTGCGCCCAGCATCTTCATCCGGGCCACATTGGGTGCCTGGCGTTCAATATCTACCTCTCCCATATACACAATGCACTCCAGTCCTTTCAGGGCACACATGGTGGCGGTAGCTACGCCGTGCTGCCCGGCACCGGTTTCTGCCACGATCTTCTTCTTGCCCAGTCGCCCGGCCAGCAGGATCTGCCCCAGCGTATTGTTTACCTTATGTGCACCGGTATGATTCAGGTCTTCCCGCTTTAAATATACCTGGGTACCGTATTTTTCCGAAAGTCTTTCCGCCAGGAACAAAGGCGTGGGCCTGCCCACATAATCTTTCAGCAGACGCCTGAATTCTGCCTGGAAGCCGGGGTCGTTCATGATGCTCAGGTAATTCTGCCTCAGCTCTTCCACATTCGGATAAAGCATTTCAGGAATAAATGCCCCCCCGAAGTTGCCGTAATACCCACGCTCGTTTACTGTATATTTTGTCATCTCCTTATATGTTAGCTCTACCGATTTTTACGAAGCCGTAAATTAGTGAAAAGTTAAAAACTAAAAGCGGTCCGCCGCTGCGGTGAAAAGTTGCGGTGCATTCAATTTATATATATTTATAGACTGCCCTGTTCCATAACTTTTCGCTTTTAGTTTTTCACTTTTAACTTAACAAACATTTCCTCCAGCGCCTCCCTGTCTTTCACCCCCGGTGAAATTTCATACCTGCTGTTTACGTCAATTCCGCTAAACCGGGGATGCTCATATTGCAGGAGCTTCCCGATGGTACGGTTAGAGATACCGCCGGCTATAAAAAACGGGGTATCCAGGGTATATTTATCCAGGATATGCCAGTCAAAAGCAATACCGTGCCCTCCGTAACCGTCGCCTTTGGTGTCAAACAAATAATAATCTGCCTGACCTTCAAAAGCCTTCAGCGGCTCAAAATCAAAGGCCGCGTCTACGGCAAAGGCCTTCAGCACCTTCAGCCCGTTTTTTCTGACCTCCGCACAATATTCCGGTGTCTCATCGCTGTGCAGCTGCACGTAGCTTAGGCCGTATTGCCGGGCCAGCCGGAGCACATTTTCCAGCGGCTCCCTGACAAAAACCCCGGTTTTTCCTATCGTATCCGGTAGTGCTGGCATGACAAAATCTTCTCCTACGTACCGCGGCGAGCGGTCATAAAAGATAAATCCCATCAGATCGGGGGCCAGTTCCGCCACATCACGGATATTCCCGGCATCCCGCATGCCGCACACCTTGATTTTCAATTCTGTTTCCTGTTTTTTACTTCTTCAATAAACATTCTGAGGCTTTCGCCGGGGTTAGCGGTCTTCATAAAGTTTTCTCCCATCAGGAAGCCCCGGTAACCCACTGCCGCCAGCTCCTGCACGGTCTCCGGCCGGCTGATACAGCTTTCTGATATTTTTACCCGGTTCTCCGGTAAATACCTGACCAGGTTCAGCGAAGCATTTACATTGTTCTCGGCAAAGTTTTTCAGGTTCCGGTTATTCACCCCTATGATGTCGGTAAAGTCCAGCGGACTCCGGTCCAGCTCTTCCTTATCGTGAATCTCCAGCAGCACTTCCAGGCCCAGCTCCTTTGCTTTCCGGCTAAGGTGCAGAATTTCCTCCGGTGTAAGGTTGGCCGCAATCAGCAGGATCACATCTGCCCCCCACGCCCGTGCTTCGTGCAGCTGGTATTCATCCACCATAAAATCTTTCCGGAGCAAAGGAGTGAACGGGTTGGCCTGCCGGGCCTTTACCAGGTCTTCCTTACTTCCTCCGAAAAAAACGGTATCGGTCAGCACGCTGACCCCTGCGGCACCATTTATGCCGTAATCATGCACAATGGTCTCAACAGACGCCCCCGGATGGATCTCTCCTTTGGAAGGCGATTTCCGCTTGAATTCAGCAATGATGCCGGCTTCTTCCTGTAAGCGTTGCTTCAGCGACAGGGTAGGCCGGTGGTAACCGGCAGATGCTTTCAGGGCTTCTACCGGCACTTCTGCCCTGGCTTTTGCTACCTCAATCCGTTTATTCGCTATTATTTTATCTAAAATGGTCATGATGGTGCAAAGATAGTGGAGTTTCAAGGGAAGATGTGAAAAACTAAAAGTGAAAAACTAAAAGTCAGGGTACATTTCGTATTTAATTATTAAAGAATGTTCCACCACTTTTACCTTTTAGCTTTTACCTTTAACTTAAAAATATTTTACCCGGCAGTGCAACCCCGGTCCCCGGTTTCCGCATCTTATATATGAAAACCAGTTTTATGGCAAGAATATTACCTCTTTTCAAAACAGAGCATGACCTGGCCCGGGCGATCATCCGGGGCGACGGAAACGCGCAGCGTGCTTTCTATGAAAAGTATTCCGGGAAATTTCTCGCTATCTGCTGCCGGTATATCAAAGATCGCATGGCCGCTGAAGATGTCATGGTGGAAAGCATGATGCGGATTTTTGAAAAAAGCAGCCAGTTTGATTTCCAGGGAAGCTTTGAAGGCTGGAGCAAAAGACTGGTGGTCAACCAGGCGCTGGGTTACCTGAGAAGCAACAAAATGCTGGAAACAGGGATAGAAGAAGCGCATCAGGCCAGCGGGAGTGCCGAAAGCCTCCTGGAAGCAGAAGACCTCCTGCGGCTGATTCATGAGCTGCCCTCCGGCTACCGTACTGTGTTTAACCTTTATGCCATTGAAGGATATTCACACGCCGAGATCGCCGAATTGATGGGCATTTCAGAAGGAACGTCCAAATCCCAGCTCAGCCGGGCGCGGGCCGTTCTGCAGGAACGATTAAATGAATTACAGTTAACCTCTAATTTTTAAGGATGATGGATCAACATTTTTCGAAAAAACTGAGAGACTTGGAAATAACACCTTCCGAGCGGGCCAATGAGCTCTTCCGCAGCAGGCTGGAGCAGCTCTCCCCTCAAAAAGAAGAAAAACGGCCCGGCAAATATTTTGCCACGGCAGCCGCCGTACTGGTCGCATTGGGCTTCCTGTTCTATTTACACCTGAACGAGAACGTCATGAAGGCCGATAGTACCGCTGTGCTTCCGAAAACCACCGATGAGATAATCACCGGGAAGGAGACAGCCACCGCACCGGCAGAAACCGGCATACAACAGGAACAGGAAGAAGAGGTACGGGAAACCCCTCCTTCAGCGGTGTCTTCATCACCGGCCCCTGTGCGGGTGCCTGCTGCAAAACCTTCTCCCGGCCTGGCGGAGGAACAAAACGCTCCCCGGCCTGCTAAAAAGCTTCTTTCAGACCTGCAAAGCCTGAACCCCGAGATCAGTTACCGGTACCATAACCCCGATCTCACAGACTTTGCCATACTGGATACCCACAGCCCGCTGGATCTGGAAATCCCCGAAACCTCTTCTTTCGCAGAGGCACCGGAGAAGCCCACGCCCCTGCTGGTGAAGGTGGTCCGGGAGGTGAAATACGTAGCTAACGGCGACAGACCTGACCTTGACCGGGCAGGAATTAAACCGGCAGCTACCACTTTAGCCCATAACCAAAACGGTCTGCTGGCCAATGAATCCCGCCAGATCAAAGAAGGGTTTCACAAATTCAAAGAAATATTCAGGTAAATTAATATGAAAAAGCTATTGTTCCTCTTGTTATTGTTAAGCGCCAAAGGGTTTGCTTTTCAGTCAGATACTACTATTATCGAGTATAACGACAACGTCTTTCACAAAAAGATCAAGGTAAAAAGCGACAAATCTGTGAATGTGGTCTACCCGCGCACACTGAACATCCATCATGTGCTGAAGGCCTTTGATGTGGATTCAACCGAAAGAGAGCGGGTTTGGGTCTTTCTTGAAAGGAGCCGGAATACGCGGGATACCCTCGTAACGGTGAGCCGCAGCGGCGACCGCATCACGGTCACTACCCGGAACCTCCCCGGTGCAATACCTGACGATGAGATCGTCTCGTACGAACCCAAAAGAGATTTCGACGTACAGATCTCTGCTGACGGCTCGGGGCCTTCCCGGAATTACTACAGCGGCCGCTTTTTTTCACGAACCGACTTCGCCATCTACCTGGGCCTGAACAGCTATACCGGCCAGGCCGATATCAGCCCGGATAACCTGAGCGAGCTGCGGGTATGGCCCTCACGCTACGTGGCTCTCTCCTTCCGGGGAAATGCCACCCTGGCCAACACCAAAAGAACGCACCTGGTGCTGAGCTACGGACCCGAGTTTGCCTGGCATAACTTTATGCTGATCAACAGCCATACCCTGCAGTACGAAAACGGCCAGGCCCTGTTTACCGAAAGCAGCAAGCCCCTGTCGAAAAGCAAGTTCGTGGTACCGCATGTGAATTTCCCCGTTCTGCTGAACATCGGGCTTAAAAAAGAGCGTTTCCGGCTGGGTTTGGGCGGGTATGTGGGATACCGCATCGGCGGGTATACCAAAGTGGTCTACAAAGACAGCAAGAGTAAAGAGAAATACAACGAGTCACTGGGTCTGAACGACCTGAAATACGGGCTCACCGCTGAAATAGGGCATAAAAACGGGGCTGCGCTGTTTTTCCGCTACGACCTGAGCGAGCTCTTCCGGAGCAACCAGGCCATTCCGAAAGACATGCAGGCGTTCAGCTTCGGGGTCAGGCTTTAAGTTCCCGACTACGCTCGAACTGACGAGCCACGAGCGCTACCTGTCAGTTCGAGCGAAGTCGAGAACCAGGCGGGCGTAGTCGAGAACCGGGCGAAGCCGGGAACCCAACATAATCAGGAACGCAAAACCGCCTATACGGTTTCCGGTTCAATAACGGTTACTTTCTGAATCGTATCGCCCTGGCGGATCTCGTCAATGATATCCAGTCCTTCCACTACCTTTCCGAAACAGGTGTGGTTCCTGTCGAGGTGAGCCGTATTCTGGCGGTTGTGGCAGATAAAAAACTGCGATCCCCCCGTATTTCTTCCCCGGTGCGCCATTGAAAGCACTCCCCGGTCATGGTATTGCCGGGTGCCGTCCAGCTCACAGGGGATGGTATAGCCCGGTCCGCCGGCACCGGTTCCGTCAGGACATCCGCCCTGCACCACAAACCCCGGTATCACCCGGTGAAACTTCAGCCCGTCGTAAAACCCTTTCTTTGACAGGTCAATAAAATTCTGCACCGCCAAAGGGGCGTCATCGTCATAAAATTCAATGAGTAAGGTACCCTTGTCGGTTACCATTTCTGCTTTGCGCATAAAACTTATAAATTTGATTGTTCCACAACATGTCCGCCTTTCCGGATCATCACCTCTTTTACCAGCTTTACGGCGTTCAGGTAAAGCACCAGGCTTTCGGCGTTGGTAGGCTCCTGTATCTGCTCACACTGAGGGCCCGGCTCCAGGTAATACACAAAAATCTTTTCGTTCTTCCTGTCCAGCACCTGGTAGTCATACCGGCCGATAGCCTTGGCAATCTCGTTCTCGGAGATGCCCAGGAAACGGTCTTTGTTCTCTTTCAGAAGCTCAATCTGCCGCTCACGCGCACCGTTACATCCGGCCCGGTCGGCTTTGAAAGCGGCCCCGTCCAGCCCGGGAATTTCCAGGGGATCAGAATAGGAGCACCCGGTGAGAAAAAGAGAAAAAACGAGTACGAAAAATCCTGGCTTCATAACTAGTCCTGGAAGCTGCCCACAATACTGTTGGCAATAGATAAAAGAAAACTGAATATCAGGGCGGTGAAGAAACCGCTCACCTGGAAGCCGTCTACCAGGTACGTACAAAGATATACCACGGCCACCGAGATGACCAGGGAGAAAAGCCCCAGCGTCAGGAAAGTAATAGGAAACGAAATAAGGTCGAGCAACGGCCTTACAAACGTATTCAGGATACTCATCACGAAAGCCACAATAACCCCTGTGGTCAGGGTATCTACCGTAATGCCGCTGAATAATTTGGGCATCAGGTAAACCAGCGCCCCGGTCAGTACGAGGCGTATTGCATAATTGATCATGAGCTATGTCGTTTAATTAAAACATCCAGTACTTCATCCAGCTCCACCTCTTTGGCTTCCAATAGCACAAGGTAGTGAAAAAGCAGGTCGGCAGCCTCCCCGAGGAACAGGTCTTTATGGTCGTCTTTTGCCTCGATGACCAGCTCTACCGCCTCTTCGCCCACTTTCTGGGCAACTTTATTGATTCCTTTTGCAAAAAGAGAAGCGGTATACGACTGCCCGGAAGGATTGAGCTTCCTGTCGTGGATAATCCCGGTCAGGTAACGTATAAACGCCACCTTCCCTGTATTCTGTTCCTCCCAGCAGGTATCGGCTCCGGTATGGCACACCGGTCCGGCGGGTTGCGCCTGGATCAGGAGAGAATCGCCGTCACAATCTACCGCGTGACTTATATAGGTAAGGTAGTTTCCGGAGGCCTCTCCTTTGGTCCAGAGCCGGTTTTTCGACCGGCTGAAAAAAGTTACCTTCCCGGTGCTCAGGGTATGCTGCAGGGCCTCTGCATCCATATATCCCTGCATAAGTACCTTACCCGTAAGGTGATCCTGAACAATGGCCGGTACCAGCCCTTTTGAAAAGTCTGCTTCTCTTGTCATAACTGAGTACAATATTAGTGATTGAATTGAAGAAACTGATAAAATTTTGTTCAGAAATTTTGACAGAAAAAAAACTCCTTCTATCTTTGCACCCACATTGAACGGGAGAGATTCTCCGAAATGCGGAAGTAGCTCAGTTGGTAGAGCGTAACCTTGCCAAGGTTAAGGTCGCGGGTTCGAGACCCGTCTTCCGCTCCAACAGCAGGAAAGTTCCTATGAAAATGGGAGCTTTTTTTGTCTGTGTTCTGTAAAACAGAGGCCGGGGTGGTGGAACTGGTAGACACGCAGGACTTAAAATCCTGTGAGGCTTATCCCTCGTACGGGTTCGATTCCCGTCCCCGGTACTGAACAAAATGCCGTTCACCGGCCGTTTCAATACGCGGAAGTAGCTCAGCTGGTAGAGCGTAACCTTCCCAAGGTTAAGGTCGCGGGTTCGAGACCCGTCTTCCGCTCTTCAAAAACGTTCCCTCTTCAGGTTTATTTATTTCCCGGGCAGATTACCGGGCTTTGTTGTTTAAGCCGTTTCCGGAAATTTCCGAATGCCCTGTATACGCAAAAAGCAGGCCCTAAAGCCTGCTTTTCGAGGTTTCGAGCGGATTCGAACCGCTGTACGAGGTTTTGCAGACCTCTGCCTAGCCTCTCGGCCACGAAACCGTTCCTCAATTGGAAATGCAAAGGTACCGGTTTTCGTTTAGTTATCCAAAATTTCTCACGGATAAAATCTACCTGGATTTCTCCCACAAGCTGTCAGCCTCCAGCTATTAGAAACCGGGCACACCCGGAGATATGCCTCCCGCCGCGGCTGATAGCTATTAAGAATCTGTGTGGTTCCATCTGACAGCTGCTTTTTCAGAACAGGGGTGTCCAAAAAGTCGTACAGTAACCACGAAGTGGTCAAATGTTTTCCCTTTTTCCAAAGCCTTACAATCTGTGAGAAATTACCCCTTTCCGTGAGAAAAATACACTTTTTTTCGGAACTTTGCACGGCATGAAAATTCCTTTAACTGCCATCATTCTGACCTTCAATGAAGAAAAAAACATCGTTGAATGTCTCGACAGCCTGGTTTCGTGGGTAGACCAGGTAATTGTTGTTGATTCGTATTCCACTGACGCCACCCTGGAGCTGATCAGCCGTTACCCCGGTGTGCAGGTGCATCAGCACGAATTTGTGAACTATTCGGTACAGCGGAACTGGGCCTTTGAACATGTGGCTATCCGCAATGAATTTATCATGAACCTGGATGCCGACCACCGCGTAACCCCTGAGCTCAGAGAAGAGCTCATTGCGCACTTCAGCAAGGGAATTTCCGTGGGAATAAACGGGTTTATGGCTTCACGCCAGACCATGTTCCTCGGCCGGTGGATCCGGCACGGCGGACATTATCCCGTCTATCACGGCATTATCTTCCGGAAGGGTTTCGGCTACTGTGAGCACAAAGAATACGACCAGCATTTTGTTATTGAAGGAGAGGCGATAGTGCTGAAAGGCAACGTGATCGATATCATCACCGAATCGCTCACCACCTTCACGGCCCGCCACAACAAATGGGCTACCTTAGAAGCCCAGGATGCCATCCGGCTATTGCAGGAAGTCAACGAAAAAACCGTTAAAGCCGATAAGAACGGGAACCCCATGGAGGTTCGCCGGTATCAACGGCTTAAATACTACTCCTATCCGAAATTCTGGCGGGTATTCCTGTATTTCGGCTATCGCTACTTCCTGAAAATGGGATTCAGAGACGGGAAAGAAGGCCTTATCTTTCATTTCCTGCAAGGCTTCTGGTTCCGGTTCCTGGTAGATGCAAAAATTTACGAAGCGGAGAAGGGCTGACACCATCCCTACTCCACATCATTCACCTTTCCTATAAACTGGATGGTGTCAGAAGTCTTCTCCACTATCGCAAATGCAAAGGGCCTGTCGCAACGGAAAACCGTATACATGGGCGCAGAAGTAACCCCGACGCCGATACTGGTAACCGCTGCTGCCTCTGATCCTTTCTCGTCTACCGACAGGTAGGTATCCTGCTTTACAAAGTCTACAAACAGCCGGCCCGACTTCGATATGCCGCCCAGCTCTGCCCTGTCGGTAAATGCCCTCTTCATACCCATAGCCTGCAGCACGCCCGTCAGGTTTTTACTCAACTCCATTTTGAACCTGGGTAAGGTTACGGCTACTTTCTGCTTCACCAGGCCGGCCCGTGCCGCATCCCACTGCTCCCGGGTCAGGTTCCTGATCATTTCATCAGCGGTACCTTTTACCGGCAGCATGGCAATAAAGGCATATTTTTCATTCCCGTAGGGCAGCTCCACCATCCGGAACGACCCGTTTTCGGTATAGGCGAAATCCTTCTGCACAGACATGAAGTCCTGGCTGACCTCACGGGTGGCCCCGTAAAAAGGCGCCTTCACCGTATTCTTCTCGTCAAACTTCTCGGTCCAGTCGCCTTTGAAGTAAAGTGCATTCAACAGAAACAGTACCTGGTGCGGCTCAATTTTCTCCAGTACCTGCCTGATCTTATCATTGGTCTGCGCGGCCGCCCAGCGGTTGATCTTATCTACCGTGGCGGGATCACTGAAATTTTCGGCATAAACGCCTGCGTTAAAGCTCTTTTTCAGCGTTTCGAGGTACGCGTTTTCTACGGTAAAGTCTTTCTCATACCATACCGAACTGGCCGTGGTATTGGTCACCGCCGGGTCTACCCGGGGCAGCTTATCGATCAGCTCGGCATACGAAATGTTCATGTCGGCCAGGTCAGCGTTACTAAAGCCCAGCACCTGCCGGATCTCCTCCCGGGTTTCTCCCTCCGTGCCGTTCACCAGCATTCCCAGCGCTATATTCAGGCTCAGCGGGGAAAGGAAATAGCTTCCCCCGTTTTCCTGTTCGTAGGTTTTCCAGAAATCCATGGCAAACGAGGTGGTTTTTGCCGAAAACCCGGCCGGTATATTTACACTGGCCGCCTCCGGAACATGCTTATCCGTACAGGCGGTGAATACCGCGAGGGAGATGAATAATGTTAGTTTTTTCATAAAATATATTAGTTCCGGGTAAGAGTACCCTCTGTCAGTTCGAGCGTAGTCGAGAACCGAGCGTAGTCGGGAACCGGGTGTAGTCAAGAACCGACACTGTTGTCCCGAACTCTTCACTATCTGCTTACTTAAATATTATTTCCTGTCCTTTCCCGTTTTTCAGGGTCAGCCGGTTGTCTTTAAATGAAAATGCATTCACCGAGGCCAGCCGTTCGAAATAATCCTTCTCAAAGGCCATGTCCTCCTTTGAGCCGCCGATCTCTGTCATGGAGAGATTAACGATTTTCAGGGTATTGTTCCCCGTCAGGCTATATCCTGCCTCGTAGAAATTAACGGCACCAAGGCCACTGAGAATGTAATTTCCGGCCAGGTTACGCTGGGTTTTGAATTCCAGCACCGTATTTTTGCTTACCCTGCCTGTTTCGTAAGCGTCCAGCTTCCACTCGCGGGCAGGCAGATACCCGTAATCACCGGCAAAGTCTCCGGCAGAACCGGCAGGGCCCTGGGGTCCCCCATTCAACGACAGGTTCTCATCCATCATCCCTTCTCTCAAATCAGCACATGCCAGCACACCCAGAAGGAGCCCGATCAACGTAATCTTTTTCATTGGTATATGTTAGTTCCGGATAGCGAGTGTCGGGTAGTGAGTTCCGGGTGGGCAAGTCGACTTGTTTAATAACTCCTTATCGGTCACTAAACACCCGGAACTAATTATCAGAATTAGAGCAGCGGGCCCTTAACGAAACCCGCCACTCAATTACACCCTTTACCCTTTTTACTATAGACCCGTTCCGGTTGAAAAAGGTTGGAACCGTATGCCTGTTTTTTTCACCTTTAGTCGTCAAAACCGGTCATATTTGGATAATTTTGCATAAAATTATTCCTGAACATTGATACCTGCCCTGTTCTACCAGATCTTTGTACGGTCGTTTTCAGACGGCAACGGCGACGGCATCGGTGACCTCCGGGGCATCATTCATAAGCTTGATTACCTGGCCTACCTGGGCGTAGAGGGCATCTGGCTTTCTCCCGTATTTCCTTCTCCTTCCTATCATAAATACGATGTAACCGACTATTACGGCATTGATCCGGAATACGGCACAATGGCCGATTTCGATGAGCTGGTAGAAACCGCCGGCAGGAAAGGAATAAAAATCCTGCTTGACCTGGTGGTCAGCCATACCAGCCGCCTGCATCCCTGGTTCCGGGAGGCCCAAAGCTCGCCCGGCAGCCCCTACCGCGATTATTATATCTGGAAATCACCGGCGATCATCCGGAACCTGGGTCTTGCCACCCGCCATGCCACACCCGATACCGCCATCCGGAAGCCCTGGCACAAGGCTCCCGGGAATACGGAGAAATATTACGGCATCTTCTCCGCAGAAATGCCCGATCTCAATCTTGAAAACCTTCCTACCCGCATTGAAATCCTCGAAATTGCCCGTTTCTGGATGCGGAAAGGGGTTTACGGCTTCCGGCTGGACGCCGCCAAGCACCTCTACCCTTCCTGGCTGCCCACGGAAAGAAATACCCGCTTCTGGGAAGCCCTGCGCGAAGAGCTGGAAAAAGACTTCGGCGAAGTATACCTTGTGGGCGAAGTGTGGTCTGCCCCCCAGCAGGTAGCGCCTTTCCTGCGCGGACTGACCGCCAGCTTCAATTTTGAGCTCTGTTATGATATACGCGATGTGCTTCTGCACGAGCATGATACCCGGAACCTGGTGGCCAAGCTGCTTGAAAGCTACCGCATCTACAGCGCCGTAAACCCCGGGTTTACAGATGCCACTTTTCTCGGTAACCACGACCAGGAGCGTATTGCCTCGGTGCTGCAGAACCATACCCGGAAGCTGATGGCGGCGGTTAACCTTCTTATGACACTGCCGGGCAATCCTTTCCTGTATTATGGCGAAGAGCTGGCCACAGAAGGGAAAAAGCCGGACCAGCGCCTGCGCGAGCCCTTCCTGTGGAACTACCGGCATAACGACCTCTTCCGCACCGGCTGGATCAGGGGCCATTACAGCCATGACCTCCGCCTGCGGCCGCTTGCTGTGCAATCGGAAGACCATAGCTCCGTATTTTCCCATTATCGCCGGATGATCGGCTTCCGGAAAGCCCACCCGGCCCTGGCGCAGATCACCCCGGCCAACCTGGAAGAATCGGGCATTGATGACCATACCCTCATTTCTTTCATACGAACGAACCCCGGAGAAAAACTGTTGATACTACAGAACCTCTCTAATGAAATCCGGACACTCGAACTGAACTTCTCCATAAATCAGTTACTTTTATCCACGCAAAAGAGTACGTTCTTCGGCTCTTCTGCCTGCCTCCAACCCTTTGGTTTGCTGGTTCTTGCTTTAGGGCATACTTAAATTTGATTCCTTGTATGACAAAAAGAATAAAAAAATCGCAGATCAGGTCTCAGAAGAATGAGATACTGACTTTCTTCCGAAATAATACCGACCGTATCTATACCTTAAATGACCTGTACAACCACCTGGATGTATACGATGAGCAGGATAAAATGTTTGTCAGGCTGATGGTGGAAGACCTCGTTGACGAAGGCAAACTGCACAATGCAGGCCGGAGCCGCTTCTCGGCTGAAAAAACCGACAGCGGGCGGATCACCGGAAAAGTAGATTTTGTCAATCCCAATTTCGGGTTTGTACGGTATGACGACAACCAGTCGGACATCTACGTCTCCCGCGACGACATGAACGGGGCGCTGGATGGCGACACCGTGTCGGTGCTCATCACCAAAAAACAGGGCCGCGGCGATAAAAATCCCGAGGGCCGCGTAGTAGAGGTGATCTCCCGCGCCCGGAATAACGTGGTGGGGAAGATCAAAGTCTTTAAAAATTACGCCCTGCTGAGCCCTGATGTCAAGGGCTTTCACGAGAATATTTTCATTCCCAGGGATAAGCTTTTCGGGGCTGTTTCTGACGACCTCGTGATTGCCGATATCACCACTTTCCCGGCGCCGGGCATCCAGGCTTCCGGGGTAGTGACGGCCGTGCTGGGCAAATCGGGCGACAATAATGCTGAAATGAACGCCATCATGGCCGAATTCGGACTGCCGGTAGATTTCCCGAAGGCTGTACTTGACGAAGCCCGGAAAATAAAAGAGGCGATCCCCGCCACGGAAATCCGCAAACGCCGGGATGTGCGTGACATTCTTACCTTTACCATTGATCCGAACGATGCCAAAGATTTTGACGATGCCATCAGCTTCCGTATCCTGGAAAACGGGAATTACGAGATCGGTATCCATATTGCTGACGTGTCGTATTACGTTACCCCCGGCACACTGCT
Source organism: Leadbetterella sp. DM7 (assembly GCF_040829825.2). Classification (NCBI taxonomy): domain Bacteria; kingdom Pseudomonadati; phylum Bacteroidota; class Cytophagia; order Cytophagales; family Leadbetterellaceae; genus Leadbetterella; species Leadbetterella sp. DM7. The sequence continues at coordinate 131,425 of NZ_JBFOLH020000007.1, forward strand.
GGAAGAAGAGGCTTTCCGGCGGGCTACCTCGGTATACCTGGTAGACCGCACCATTCCCATGCTCCCTGAAAAGCTCTCCAATAACCTTTGTTCCCTCCGGCCGCACGAAGACAAGCTGGTGTTCTCGGCCATCTTTGAAATGAATGAGCAGGCCGAAGTGCTGAGTGAGTGGTTCGGGCGTTGCATTATGCATTCTGACCGCCGTTTCGCTTACGAAGAGGCCCAGGAGATTCTCGACGGCAAGCCGGACGAAGTATACAACCCGGTACTGCACAAGCTGAATGACCTGGCGCACATCCTGCGCAACGACCGGTTTAAAAAAGGAGCATTTAATTTTGAGACCGACGAGGTCAGGTTTCAGCTCGACGAAACCGGTAAGCCCCTGGGCATATACCGGAAGGTCAGGAAAGATGCGCACAAGCTCATTGAAGAATTCATGCTCCTGGCCAACCGGCAGGTAGCCACCTGGGTATACAAAAAAGCCCCGGCCGGCCAGGAACCGTACACAATGGTATACCGGGTGCATGAGCCGCCCAATCCCTCCAAGCTGGAGACTTTTGCCAAATTTGCCGCCAAAATGGGCTTTACCATAAAAACGGGCAGCACCCAGCAGCTCTCTGCCTCGCTGAATAAGCTTATGCTGGAAATTGAGGGAAAACCCATCCAGAATGTGCTGGAATCCCTGGCCGTGCGCACCATGTCGAAGGCCCGCTATTCCACGCAGAACCTGGGCCATTTCGGGCTGGCCTTTGACCATTACAGCCATTTTACCTCGCCCATACGCCGGTATCCCGACATCATGGCCCACCGTATGCTGCAGCACTACCTTGACGGCGGGAAGTCGCTTCCGGCAGAAGACTTTGAAAGAAAATGCGAGCACAGCTCTGCGCAGGAAAAGCTGGCGGCTGAAGCAGAAAGAGCATCGATCAAATACAAGCAGGTGGAATACATGAGCTTCCAGTCGCGCAACGAGGTCTTCACCGGCCTTGTCTCCGGTGTAACCGACTTCGGCCTATTTGTAGAGATCAACGACATGGGAGCCGAAGGCATGGTACGCCTGGCTGACCTGAACGACGACTATTACGAATACGATGCCGATAATTACCGGGTAACGGGCCGGAAAACCGGCCGGGTGATCGGCTTTGGCCAGGCTGTAAAAGTGAAAGTGAAGGCTACCGATATGGATCGCCGCAGCATTGAGCTGGAGCTTCTTTCTGTAGAAGGGCAAACGCTCAGGAAGCCCGCACCGGGAAGGAGGTCAGCCCCGGCCGGAAAACCGGCCCCCGGCAGAAAAAGAGGCCGGCGCAGGTAAAAATGGGTACCATATTTTACAAAGGCGTACGGGGGCCCTATAAGTAGGCCGTTGCGGCTGCCTGATTTCTGAAATATATCCCTTAATTTTGCCGAAACTTTCTTTACCCCGTTAATATGCTATACTACCTGTTTGAATACCTCGACAAAATGTTTGACCTGCCCGGTGCCGGCGTCTGGCGGTTTATCTCCTTCCGGGCATCGGCAGCCATCATTGTATCCCTTTCAATTGCAGCTATTTACGGAAAACGGATCATCCGGAAGCTCCAGATGCTCCAGATCGGGGAAAGTATCCGGGATCTCGGCCTTCACGGGCAAATGGAAAAGAAAGGTACCCCTACCATGGGAGGCTTTATCATCCTGGCCTCCCTCCTGATTCCCGTACTGTTATTTGCCCGGCTCGACAACGTTTACATTATCCTGCTGATCGTGGCTACGGTATGGACCAGCCTGATAGGGTTTGCCGATGATTACATCAAAGTATTCAAAAAGAATAAGGAAGGGTTGAAAGGGCGTTTCAAGATCATCGGGCAGGTAGGCCTGGGCCTGATCGTGGGTCTCACCTTATATTATAACAAGAACGTCACCATCCGGCAGTTTTCGGGAGGCGGTGCTTACGTGGATACTTCCTCCCTGCAGACCACCGTGCCCTTTACCAAGAATAACCTGATTGACTACGACATTCTTTCCGGCTACCTGCCTGAAAGCCTGGGCTGGCTGCCCTATGTACTGATCTGCATATTTATTATTACTGCGGTTTCCAATGCGGCCAACATCACTGACGGTATTGACGGTCTCGCCGCCGGCACCTCGGCCATCATCGGGGTAACGCTGGCCATTTTTGCCTTCCTGTCAGGCAACAAGATCTTTGCCGAATACCTGAATATTATGCTGATCCCCAATTCGGGAGAGCTGGCCATTTTCTCCGCGGCATTTGTGGGGGCCTGCGTGGGTTTCCTCTGGTACAACTCTTACCCGGCTTCTGTATTCATGGGTGATACGGGCAGCCTGATGCTGGGCAGCGTGATTGCCACCATGGCCCTTATTTTGCGAAAAGAGCTGCTCATTCCTGTTTTCTGTGGGATTTTCCTTGTTGAAAACCTGTCTGTCATGGCCCAGGTCCTCTATTTCAAATACCAGCGGCGCAGGCACGGGCTCGAATATGCCCAGCAGCACCGCCTGCTGAAAATGGCTCCGCTTCACCACCATTACCAGAAGCTGGGCTACCACGAGGCCAAGATCGTTACCCGGTTCTGGATCATCGGTATCCTGCTGGCAATTGTGAGCATTGTCACATTAAAACTGAGATAAAGGCAGGGGGGCCGGCCCTCCGGTTACTGCCCTGCCCATCAATCGTAATTCTCGGTCTATGCCACAGAATTACGAAAATTTCTTATTAACTTGCGCCGTTTTTATTACGGCGTTTCCTGGTACTTAGACATTTACTTGACGAAAACTGACTGCATGAAATTACTGAAAATTCTTTTCCTGGCTGTTTTTTTTGGAGCGGCTGCACATGCACAAACCCTCCCGCCGGTAGAGAGTGTGACCGACAAACAGATTGAAACTTTCCTGAAAGAAATGGAAACCCGGGGCTTTACCGAAGAGCAGGTGGAGACCATGGCCAAGGCCCGCGGTTATACCGACACCGATATTATTAAGCTTCGCGAGCGGATCAACCGCATCAAAAGCGGTATGGTGCAGGTCAATGACACGCTCCCCAGTCCTACCGTACGGAAGCAGATCGAAGAGCTCAGCACACGGGCAGAAGTACAGGTACAGGCCGAGCAGCCCATTGTCCAGGATGAGCTTTACGGAGCGGCGATTTTCAAAAACAAAGCATTGAACTTCGAGCCGAACCTGCGCATTCCTACTCCCCCCGGCTATGTACTGGGGGCCGGCGATGAGCTCCGTGCCGGCATTACCGGGTATGCCACCAAAGATTATACCCTGCTGGTTACCGAAGAAGGCACCGTAAAGCTGGAGCACTTTGCCCCGATTTATGTAAACGGCCTGACCATCAGCGAAGCCAAAGCCAAAATCAGGCAACGGCTGGGAAGCCTGTTTGCCGGGCTCAATAACGGCAGCCTGAACCTGGATCTCACACTGGCCAAAGTGAAGAGCATTAAGGTAACGGTTATTGGCGAAGTGGAGAACCCCGGTACCTATACCATCTCCTCCCTGGCCACGCTTTTCAATGTTTTGTACCAGTCGGGCGGGCCTACCCGCATTGGCTCATTCCGTGACATCCAGCTGCTGCGGAACGGCCGGCTGATTCACCACCTGGATCTTTATGAGTTTCTCCAGAAAGGATTGCTCACCGGTGATGTGGGCCTGAGAGACCAGGACGTCGTACTCATACCGGCATCACAGACCATTGTGCAGGTGACGGGGGAGGTGAAACGCCCTATGAAATACGAGCTGAAGGCCGGTGAAAGTGTAAACGACCTCCTGGCTTACAGCGGTGGTTTTACGGAAAATGCCTATACCGCCCAGCTGACCCTGAAGAGAAAAACAGGTAAGGAAATGGAGATCCGGAATATCGATACGACAACCGAGAAAGACTTCCTGCTGCGCAACGGCGATGTGATGCACGCCAGCGCTATCCTGGACCGTTACACCAACCGGGTGGAAGTAATGGGTGCCGTGTTCCGGCCGGGCGAGTATGCTATTGACGAAAGTGTAAAGACCGTTGCCCAGCTGATACAAAAAGCCGAAGGACTGCGGGAAGATGCTTTCCGCGGACGCGCTATCCTGAAACGCCAGCGCGAAAACCTGGATCCTGAATTCCTTGACCTGGACCTGAACAAAGTGTTGAACGAAGGTGAAGACGTGACACTCAAACGCGAGGATGTGCTGATCATACGCTCGGTAGTAGAGCTGCGGGAAGCCCGCAAGATCAATATCAGCGGCGAGGTAAACCAGCCGGGCGAGTACGACTTCAATGAAAACATGACGGTAAGCTCGCTGGTCTTCCTGGCAGGCGGATTCCGCGAGGGGGCCACTCCTAACCGGATAGAAGTAGCCCGCCGGCTCTATAACGATGAAGACAATGACGCTACCGTTGAGATCTATGACCTCACCATACAGAAAGACCTGAGCATTGATGACAAAGGCTTCACCCTGCAGCCTTTTGACCAGGTGTATATCCGTTCAATGGCCAACTACAAACCCCAGGTGTCGGTAAGCATAGAAGGCGAGGTCAACTACCCCAGCCACTACGTGATCCGGTCTAAAACCGAACGGATCTCCGACCTGATCGACCGCGCCGGAGGCCTGCGCAGGGAGGCATACCTGAAAGGCGCCAAATTCTACCGCAACAATAAGCTGGTGGCGCTTGATATGCAAAAAGCCCTCGACAATAAGAAATCGGCCGTTAACCTGTTCCTGGAAGAAGGCGACCGCCTGGTTATTCCGAAAGAAGAGCAGGTGGTGAGGCTGGTGGGCCAGGTACAGAACCCCACATCTGTGGCCTATGAACCGGGCTTCTCGTTCAAAAATTATATTGAGCAGGCCGGTGGATTCACCGATTCGGCCAATATAAAACGGACGTACGTACGCTACGCCAACGGCTTAACCGACCGTACCCGCTCTTTCCTCGGGATGCGCTTCTATCCAAAGGCAGAAAAAGGAATGGAAATTCATGTGCCGGCAAAACACAAAGAAAGAATGAGCCGGGCAGAAATTGTAACCATGAGTACGGCCATTACTTCTATGATGGCGGTGATTGTAACTTTAATACGGGTATTGTGATGGAAGAAGAGATTAGAATAGATTTTAGAGCGCTTTTCAAGATAATATGGAAAGAAAAGTGGTGGATTATGCTGATCACTACCGTAGTAACAGCTTTGGGTGTCACCTACGCTTTATTAGCTAGGGAAGAGTTTGAGACACAGGGAAAGATTCTTCCAGAGTTACAGGGTAAAGGAGCGGGGAACCTGAGTCAGTTTGCCGGTTTGGCCAGTTTGGCTGGAATTGACCTGAGCTCTATGGGGGGAACCGGTGTCGACGCTGTTCGGCCAGACCTATACCCAGATGTCATCACCAGTACGCCTTTTTACTTAGAGTTGTTTAAAACCTCTATTCATACCAGGGCAGATGAAAAAATGACTTTTGAAAAGTATTACCATATAGTAATCGAAGAAGGTGAAAAACCTAAAGAGAAATTGTTAAAAATATACCCGGTGAAAGAAGAAGGTATTATTGTGCTAAATCGTTTAAATGAAATTCGTTTAAAAGATTTGCGAAAGAGGATCACAGCAGGAATTGATAAGAAAACAGGCGTAATAACGATAAATACAACGATGCCCGATCCGGTAGTGGCAGCCGAAGTGGCAAAATTTGCTATGGAATATCTCATGGAATATGTGAAAAGCTATCGTACAGAAAAACTTCGGCAAGACGTAGATTACTTAGAGAATCAAGTGAAAACCTCGCGAGGAAAATACTATTCTACTCAGGAAAAAAAAGCTCGCTATACTGACCAGTTTCAAGATATGCGTTTACAAAGTGCAGATGTGCAGCGTGAACGGATTGAATCAGAATACAAGCTATCTTCTTCTTTTTATAATGAGTTGTTGAAAAAATATGAAGAGGCTAAATTCAAATTACATCAGGAAACCCCAGTATTCAAAGTATTAGAACCACCACTAGCGCCAGCAAAAAGGACTAAGCCTAAACGAAGCATTATCGCAATAGGTTTTGCGATTTTTGGAGGTGCTATAGGCTTTGGTTCGGTTTTGATTAAAAAAGAGAATTATAGGAGAGTACTAAAGCGAAACAACTGAAGATACGAAAACTAAGAACATAGCTTAAAATGAGATAAATATGTTTCACAATTCAAGCAAACTGGGCATTGTTCTACAAGCAAGATTGGGTTCATCAAGACTACCAGCAAAAATCCTGTTACCAATCGATGATGAGCCACTTTTGTTTTTCATAGAGAAGAAATTCCAATACCTGAACATCCCGATTCTATTTGCAATTACAAATTCTGAGCGGGACGATGAGTTAGAAGCAGAATTAAGAAAGAGGGGTGCTGAGTTTATAAGAGGGAGTGAAAAGGATGTTTTAAGCAGGTTTCTATTATGTGCTGAGAAATACAGCTTCAACTATATTATACGGGTATGTACAGATAACCCTTTTATTAATATTTTTTACCTTAACGAGCTTTTAAAAGCTTTTTCAAACTGTAATGAAAACGTTGATTACCTGTCTTTTTCTTATAAAGAAAAACCGGTAATTTTATCTCATTTTGGAATATTTGCCGAAATTGTATCTGTTAGTGCATTGAAGCAGGTTTACTCTGATTTTTCGGGAAGAGGTGATTATCGAGAACACGTTACAATTGGCGTTTATTCTAACCCGGATCGGTTTAAAGTAGTACTGATACCATTAGATAATGAATTAAAGAAGTATGAAGGTTTAAGATTGACCATAGATACATTGGAAGATTATAATAATATTATTAAAATAAGGAGGTTGAGAGATTTTCGTGATGATATGCCGTTTAGTGAAATTGGAGAATTAATCCTAGCGGATAATGAGATATTTGAGTCAATGAGAAAAATTATAGAAACTAACAAAAAATAACTATCTATGATAGAAAATAATCAATCTGTATATATTATTGGTGAAATAGGGCAGAATCATAACGGTTCAGTTGATATAGCCAAGGTAATAATTGATTTAGTATGTCGTCCGATTGAGGAAGATCTGTTTCATTTGGATCTGAAGCCTATGGATGCTGTAAAACTAACCAAAAGAGACTTGGCTCAGGAACTTTCAAAATCACAAATGGAAGCTCTATATAATAGTCCGCACTCTTTTGGGAAAACGTATGGAGAGCATAGAGAGGTGTTAGAGTTAAAGGATGAAGAGCACTATGAAGTATTTAAGTATGCCAAAAGTAAAGGTTTAGATGTTATAGAGACACTTTGTGCCATAGGATGTCTGTCATTATTGAAGTATTTTACACCAGACTATTTAAAAGTGGCCAGCCGGGATTTAACAAACTTACCTTTGCTGAATGCTATGGCAGAAACCAAAATCCCGATTATTCTTTCTACGGGTATGGCAGGGAAAGAACAATTAGATGATGCGTTGAAAATTATCACAAAATATCATAACAACATATCCATTTTGCATTGTGTATCACAATACCCTACACACCCTGATAATGTAAATCTCAATACCTTGAATTATTTAAAAAAGAACTATGAGAAATATACTATTGGGTATTCAGACCATACAATAGGGATAGCTACCCCATTAGCAGCTGTGGCAATGGGGGCAAAAATTATAGAGAAGCACATTACGATAGACAGAAGAATGAAGGGTACTGATCAGGCGGGTTCTCTGGGTCCTGATGGAGTAAACAGGATGGTAAGAGACATCAGACTATATGAGAAGTCTTTAGGGAAGGAAGAGATATTTATTGATCCGTCAGTTAATACAGCTAAAGTTAAGCTTGAGCGATCCATTGCAACAAAGAGAGTAATCGCTGTTGGGGAAATAATCCAGAAAGAAGATTTGCATTTATTGTCCCCAGGAGATGGCTTTAAATGGGCAGAAAAGGATAAAGTAATAGGGAGAACAGTTATCACAGAAATACCAGAAAATGAAGTAATTTATCCAAATATGATATCGTAATAGATGAAAAATAGAAATTGAGTCTGTAATGTCGAAAGAAGAAATTGATAATCGTAATATACTTCTGGGGTTATTTAATAGCCCTTCTATTCCTGAAAATGAGAAGGATGCTAGTTGCGATCTTTTTGAAGCGGTTACTAAGCCGGAAAAGTACTTTAAATAGCCTTGAAGACTATAATTTCATTTGCATTTTGATATCTACTAATCTATAATATAAAAGAATGTTTGTAAATGTATTGTCATTAATGTCTAAAGGCCCTATTGTGGATTTTGATGAGTTATTATATCCTCAGCTTCCCAGATAAGCCATTGCTTTGAATGAGAGAAACTATAAATTGTTTAAAAGAATACAGTTATATATTGTGCTAGAATAGTGAAGAATCTACCTAAACTGATAATTACAGATATTGATGGAGTATGGACTGATGGAGGTATGTACTATGATCAAACAGGAAATGAGTGGAAAAAATTTAATACGTCAGACAGTGCCGGAGTATTATTTTGTAAAAAGCTAAATATTCCTGTTTGCATTATCACTGGAGAAAATACCGAAATAGTTAGGAGAAGAGCGGAAAAACTTCAAATTGATTTTCTTTTTCAAGGAGTTTCTGATAAGCTAAAGGTTGCACGCGATCTTTGTAAAGAGATGGGTATTGAGTTAAACGATGTTGCCTATATAGGCGACGACTTGATGGACATGAGCCTTTTAAGGGAGGTCGGAATTAGTGCAGCCCCCGATAATGCGCCCCAATATGTGAAAGAAATAACTCATTTTGTTACCAGCAAGAAGGGAGGAGAAGGCGCTTTCAGAGAATTTGTGGAGTCAATAATAATATCAAGAGGTAACATATATGATATTATCAATTTATTGTAACAGACATACAGATAGTACAGATTACGCTATGCAAGAGTTTTGTAATTAATGTAGATGATAAAGAGAATACTTAAAAATCAGGCTATAATATTTGTTATACTCAAATATATTGCATTTGGCATCCAGTTGATTAATTCATTGCTTATCGCCAAGTTTTTGGGATTCCATTACTTTGGACTTTATGGGTTTGCATTAATGATACTCCAATATCTTAGTTATACTAATTTTGGAGTATATTACTCTTATTCAGTGATGTGTGCAGATGTATCGACCAAAACCGGAGAACAAAGAATACATATAACCGGGTCTGCAATTACGGTATTGAGTATTTCGTGCCTGCTACTTTTCATAGTTTATTTGGGATCTTATGGTTTTGACCTCTTCCCTAAATATAATTTTAGCGAATACTCTTTATGGGTAGTGATAATTGCTGTTCTACAACACTTTAACAACCTGTTTATTAATATCTTCCGGATCCATGGGAAAATAGGGGAAATCAACTTTTATTACCTGATCGTTCCACTTCTTCAGCTTATAGCCGTTTTATTTTTTCGGGAAACAGCACTTTTTTATGCGCTCTTATATGCTAATGCAGGGGGGAGTTTACTGTCTTTAATCTTTTTTTTTAAGGGGTTTCCTGAAGAGCTGAAAAAAATAAGAATACCCGATTTTTCTATGGCGAGAATAGTGATAGAGAGAGGAGTATGGTTATTGTTGTATAATCTCACTTTTTATGGTATTATCCTCACTGCAAGGACAATTGTAAGTAAGTTCTTTTCAGTAGAAGAGTTTGCATTATTTAATTTTGCAAACTCAATTTCTAATAACGTCTTTTTGCTATTGGGAACTTTAAACTTCTTGTTTTATCCAAAACTTATTAACATGATTAGTTTAAAAAGTGATGAACAAGTTATTGTTTTCATTGAAAAGATTAGAAAGTATTACTTAACGTTAACTGTACTTATAGTATTTATTAGCCTTCTTAGTCTAACAATTTTATTTTATTTTCTTCCACAATATACCGAAGCTATGAGGTGCTTACAAATATTATTATTAGCACAATTAATTATTAATAATTCATACGGATACTCAACACTTATGGTGCAAAGGGGAAAGGAGTTGCAAATGACATTTATTGCAGTAATTACGATTGTTATCATAGTTATAATTTCACTAATATCTCTTCACTTCTTTAAAGAAATAAACACGGTTGCAATAGCTGTTGTTTTAGGCGTTTTGCTGTATAACATTCTTGTTAGTTATAAAGGTTTACAAATCATTAACCAATACACATCATTAGCTGATTTTCTAAAAAGAGTATTTAGTATAACACTTTTCCTCCCGATAATATGTTGTATAGCATTATTTGTAATAAATTGCAATTACTATGTTAGCATTATTGCCTCTATGTTGTTTTATTTGTTATTAAATATTAAAGAATTAAGACATATAATGGTCGGGGGCTTAAAAATTCTTTCAGTCAGTGTTGAAATCACACCAAATTTAGATAAGGAATCTATAAATGAATGATCGCTTTGACGTAATTATATATGTAGAAAGTAATTTACAAATTAAGATTACGAAATACTTACTGCATAATTTATTTAGGAGCAAAAAAGTTTTAGTAATCCTACCAGAGAGTTTCTACTTTTCATTTCAAAATTTAAATTGCTATATATTCATTTCACCTATTGACCTACATGGGTATAAGAAATTATTTCTTTCCCTTTATAATATGAGGACTCAACATATACCTGAATTTGAATGTGAGATCTTCATTGCATCATTTTTAACAGGTTTAAATAGTTGCTTTTGGGAGAGGAAAATAAAGTATCAAAAGTTGGGATTAATAGATGATGGTTTGGGGACATTATTCAATTTAAAGTATCAAAGAGAATTTGAGAGCCCTCGCATCGAATCTGTTTTTAAAATATATAACTTTCTTGCAATGATTAATACAAGTAAGTTACCCCGCATTTTTTGTGCTAACCATATTAAGAAATCAATAACATATTATTACTCTGTTTATTATGAAGAGCATGAGTTGTTTAAAACAGTTCACATACCAATTTTTAAAACAGAAAAGAACTTTATAATAACAGATGAAATAGCGTTTATCGGGCAACCGTTTGTTGAACAAAAACAAATTTCTAGTCGGGACTATATCAATATGATGGAAAAGATACGGGATAAATTTGGAGAAAAAATATCGTATTTCCCCCATCCGAAAGAAAACAGGGTTAACTATGAGGAGCCAATGAAGTTTTTTAACATTATTGCTGATTTAAGAGTAGAAGATTATTTTATCGACAGAAGACCTAAATTGCTTCTAAGCATTTCATCATCAGTACTGATTAACTTGAAATTACGATTTGGTGCGGAATCTATTTATTATGTCAAGCTAGATACTATTAAGAATAAAGATATATATAAATATTACGATCTATTAGAAAGCATGGGTATACAACCATTAAACATCGACTAAAGTGTTTTCACAATTGACTTTGGTAAACTTGTTCTTTATAATCAATATAATATTGTTTATACTATTTCTCAATATAGGGAAAAGATATGCTTTTTTATCACCACTTAATATATTCGGAGTTTCATATTTTATACATTTAATTTTTGGCCAATTGGTATGGATACTAAAAGAGATTTTCTTAATTAATAATGAAGGTAGTCCTGTTGAGCTATCCATTTACTTTCTATTTATAAGTTCTATATTTGTCTTTTTATCAATAAGAAAAACTTATGTTTTTAAGGATAAAGGTGGGGAACTGGAAAGAATTAAGCTTCATTTTAATTACCCAGCTTTGACCAGAATAGTTCCATCTTTAATTTTCGCTTATATTGGGGTTTATTTATTCACATCAGGGTTTACAAATATTCCTATTCTATCATCCAATATTGATGAAGCCCGCATTGGTCTTATGCAAGAGAAAGGGAATAGAGGTATAGGATCAATCTTGCTTTTAACAGCTATACACTCCATCTTTAGAATTAGAGTTTCAAGGGCCTTTATAGGGTTAAAAATTTTATTGTATTTATTGTTTTTTATTCCATTCGTACTATATGGAGGTAGATTGTTAATGATCTTGCCAATTATAATAGTTTTATTACCATTTATTTATAAGATTCGTTTTTCTTTTTCAAATTTTTTGAGTGGGATTATAGTTATTTTGTTTTTTTTAACTTGTGTGAATTATTTCGGGACCTTACGAAAATATGGAAATGTAGAAGTTCAAAATTTCATGTTATATTCATGGGCGGATAGTTTCAACGAGTTTAGCCATGCCTCCCATGCAATAGTATATGGAGAAAGAAATTTTGGGAATGATTTCATACCAACATTTATAGCCTCATTTTTCCCTTCAATGATATTTGATGCTTTGGGTCTTAATAAGGATGATTATTATCATCCCATAGGTTTGATAGTTAATCAAAATACAATATATGAGAGTTCCCCGGATATCGGGATAAGGCTTTCTTTATTTGGGGAATTATACATGTGTTCAGGTATAGCAACTTTAGCTTTTGTCATTGCTATTTTCATAATGGTGCATAAGTGTGATAGTGTATTTACAAGAATAAAGGAATGGACTCTGGCCAGGTATATGAGTATGTTAACAGGAATCTTTCTAGCTATTTCGATTCCTTATGGTTTATCTTTTATCACTGTGTTAATTCAGTTTATAATTTTTACTTTTATATTATTTAACCTTAAATTTAGAAAGCTAAAATCACTACATACCAGTGGGGTTTAATTAGATATAAGTAAGAAAAGATAGTTGAAAACATGAAGGGCTTCTAAAAAAGATAATCAATGAATATACTTATGGTAAGCTGGGCATGGGCTCCCGTTGGTGGAGACTGGACCTACATTGCTAACATGGAAAGGCTTTACAAAGAGAGTGGCTATAATGTCATCCCATTTAGTACCAAACGGGATGACAATGTGCCCAATAACTTTGAAGAATATTTTGTAAAGGCTTACGATTACAAAGCTTTAAATAAAAAGAAAAGCCTAACTAACGCATATAAAACCGTTCAAAACGCAGTTGTTTCCTTTGAAGCAATTCGGAATTTAGAGCGCTTACTGGATCAATATCCAATTAAATTTGCGCATTTTCACATTATTCACCACTGGGTGACACCAGCGATTATTAAAGTCTTAAAAAAACGAAATATTCCAATTATTTGGACTCTACACGAATATAAGCTTCTCTGCCCTGAAGGAACATTCATTTCTAACGAGAAGGTTTGTGAAAAGTGTAAAGGTGGTAAATTTTATAGTTGCGCATTTAATTCTTGCAAGAAAGGGTCATTTTTAGCTAGCTGTTTAGCAAGTTTTGATGCTTATTATTATCATAATTCAGGGTTATACAACGATGTAGACTACTATCTTTGTCCTTCTTACTTCCTTAAAAAAAAATTTACTGAATTTGGATTTCAAAAGGAAAAATTACTGCTGACTAACTATTGCTACGATATTTCCTCTTTAGATTCTGCCGCCCAAAAAATCCAATTTACGGAAAATAAGAAGCCTTATATCCTGTATGTTGGGAGAATTGAAAAGCTAAAAGGCATTATTACATTGTTGAATGCTGTGAAAGATACCAACATACATCTTAAAATAGCAGGAACGGGGGCATTTTTAGAAGAAGCTATAACGCTGGCCAGCCCTATGAGTAATGTGGAATTTTTAGGATTTCAAAATAAAGATATGGTTTATGAACTAACTTTAAATAGTGAATTTGTTGTATGTCCATCTGAATGGTATGAAAACTATCCGTTCTCAGTTATAGAAAGTTTGCTATTGGGGAAGCCAGTGGTAGGCTCGGATATGGGGGGAATCCCAGAGCTGGTGATACACGGGAAAACAGGACTGGTTCATAGAGCCGGTGATGTTGCTGACCTTCGGTCGCATTTGTTATATTTGTGGGGAAACAAAAGCCTTTTAAGCAAAATGGGCAAAGAGGCTAGAGATTATGCTTACTCAAAAGTGAATTTTTCAACACATTGGAACATAATGAAAGATATTATTAATCGGCTTTAAGCTTCCTTATACACCCAAAATTATTATTGTTGAACCTTATAATGATTAAAGCTCTCAGACCATGCACATAGCTATACTCGGCACACGAGGAATTCCCAACTTCTACGGTGGGTTTGAACAGTTTGCACAATATTTAGCAAAAGGTTTGATATTAAACGGCTATCAGGTTACGGTCTATAATTCCAGTGCTCATCCATATCAGTTACCCGATTGGGAGGGAGTAAATATCATACATTGTAATGATCCTGAAAATAAATGGGGCACGGTCGGTCAATTTATATACGATCTGAATTGTATACGGGACGCCCGGAAAAGAAAGTTCAGCATAATTCTTCAGCTGGGTTATACTTCAAATTCTATTTGGGGCTGGTTATTACCGCGTAAGAATACCGTTATTACTACCAACATGGACGGTTTAGAATGGAAGCGATCAAAGTATTCTAAACCCGTTCAGCTCTTTTTAAAATGGGCAGAAAAATTATCAACAATCTTCAGCGACCACTGGATTTCCGACTCTATCGGTATACAGGAATACCTAATGAAAAAGTATGCTCTTAAATCAATATATATCCCTTATGGAACAGAAACCTTTGAAACTCCGGATAGCCGTATATTGACAGAATACAAGGTAACGGCATTTCAATACAATATGTTGATTGCCCGCCTTGAGTCAGAAAATAATATAGAAATGATCCTGAATGGAGTAGTTTTAGCAAAAGACAAAAAAACATTCTTAGTTATAGGGAACCACAATACTCCGTTTGGAGAATATTTAAAAAGCAAATTTAGCCATTGGCCTTCTATTCGGTTTTGTGGGGGAATTTATAATATCGATGTATTAAATAATCTTCGATATTACTCTAATTTATACTTTCATGGACATTCGGTGGGAGGAACAAATCCTTCCCTTCTTGAAGCAATGGGCTCTCAGGCGATGATATGTGCTCATGATAATATCTTTAACAAGGCTATATTGGCAGAAGATGCATTTTATTTTTCTAAATCAGAAGACGTCGTTATACATTTAAAATCGAATAATCGATTGACTCTGCCATCAGCCATTGCAAATAACCTTAGAAAAGCAAAAGAGTTATACTCATGGGACAATATTGTTTCCCAATACATAAAGCATTTTCGAGAAATTAAACGTTAAATATAGTTTTTACTTTTCAGCCTCTGTGAGATTGTATTTATATATGAATAATGAAATAAAAACTCTATTAACTGGTTTCCAGGTTGTTTTTCTACAAATGGATCCTTCAGCCTTTTGTATTATGTATAAGGGTTGTGTAAAAACAACATTGCTGGAATACGCAACAGTTCATGGAGTCAGGCCCTTATTATATCTTGCTTTAGTTGAAGCTGGCATAGACGATGATGTAACAAAAAGACTAAAAATTATTTCTTTTCAAATGGCTGTAAGAGAAAAGATACTACAACAGGAAAGTATACGCCTTCTTACTCTATTGAATGAAAATGGTGTTGAAGCTTTGCCCTACAAAGGTTTTTACTTCACCCAGATACTTAATAGTGGTTTAGCCTATCGGGAATCTAGTGATATTGACATTGTTATAAGGGACCTTGACAAAGCAATGAATGGGATAGAAATTCTGAAATCCCAGGGATACCGGATTTTAGGAGAAGTTCAAGGCTTGGATTTTATCGATTTAACATGGGGGCGACAAATAACTTTAGAAAAAGGAAATGTTAATGGACTAACAATTCATGTAGATTTTCACTGGGGAGTGAATGAAAAATACCATGAATATAAAATTTCTACAGAAGATTTTTTTGAGGATACATGCTGGCTACAAAATAAATATGTTAACATCCGCGTACCGGGGGATAAGGCGCTTTTTAAAATGCTAATTAATCACCATGGAGCCAGAGGTTGTTGGCTTAAATTAAAAGAATTATTTGATTGGACACTATTCCTCCGAAAAACAAATCTGTCCCTGGAAGAATGTAGACAAATAAGTAAAAGCATGAAGATGGAAAAAATAATGTCTGTCGGCGAAAAGTTGGCATCACATACTTTACTTCAAAAATGTGATAATTCTTCGTCTAAAGTTGAAATACAGATAATAAATTATTGGTCTGATGTATTTGAAATATTCTCCAATAAATTTATACGGTTCTTAAAATTCACACAGATATATATTCATTTACAAGACAAAGACGCAAGTAAAATTCGACTAGCATGGAATTACATCCGTTTTAAAGGATCATATTTCCCTCAATACAATTATTATTACAGACCTTTTAAAGGTAGGCTACTCTTATTGAATTTTATTTTTAAGTACGTATCTATTTTTTATCAATTTATCATTGGAAAATTCTCCTTTAAACAATAGTTGTTCTTCTGTACCTCCTCAATCCTTCTGATGTTGCTTCTGACACCCCCACCCATTTTAGGCATTATCTCATAGAATACGTTATTTTTTCACATATCGCTTAGGGAGAGGGCATGAAAAGACACCCGGTAAGGGGCAAGGTGTTTTTGAATTGCCGCAGATTTCAGGGTAAGCGCCTGAAGATTTATTTCCCGGGGATTGCGTTTTATTTCAGCCAGGTATGCGGTTTTGACCGGGTCTCAATACATCAATCCGAAATGCCATAAAGGAATAACATTCATAAACCCTTTTTCGATACCGTCTTTTACGATAAATCCTTTTTCAACATTTATAATTTGTTTTGACCCCTTATTTCTTCCGCCTATTTCAAAATCAAGGTTATCCACTTTAAAATCAGCGGTGGGGGAAGAGAAAATCTCGTGATTTACTCTTAACTGATTGAGAAAGAATGTTTCCCGGGTGTTTCCCGTATTCTGATTTTCCCCGGCAAGGTTATAGACCAGGTTGGTATTATCCAGGTATACCTTATCTACTTTCCCAAGGCCCCGAACTCCGCCGGTCGCCGTTCTTAGCTGGGCAATCATTCCGGCTTCTTCAATATACATAAGATAATCAGCTATGTTATTTCTGCTGATATTCAGTATTTCCGCAATTTTGCTCATGTTAGGCTTAAAAGGTACACTTTCTGCTACAATTGCCATCAATTGCCTTAGTTTCCGGCCTGTAGATACATTCATACCGGCATAGACCGGAATATCTGTTTCCAACGTCTGGTTGATGACCTGCCGTAGCCTCAAACCAAAATCATCTTCTGAGGCAAAAGGATAATATCCTTTTTTCAGATAGTTGGCAAACAGAGGTAAAGGGTGCGGTATTTGCGGCAAATCCACCCGATGATCCAGAATCTCCTGCAGCGTAAATTTCGGAGCTTCTACCCCGTGAAATAACGCTAAATATTCCCGGAAAGATAACCCCTGCATGCCATAAATAATGGCTCTCCGACTTAAATCCGAACCCCCTTTTTTGATGTCTAAAACAGAAGAGCCTGTAAAAACTACTTTGAGATGCCGGTGATAATCGTATATCAGCTTCAGCTCTTTAGACCAATCCGGATATTTATGTATTTCATCTATAAACAGGTATTTACCTCCCGACTTTACAAAAAAATCAGCCAAATCCAACAACCGGTTTCCTGCGAAATAAAAATCTTCCGCTGTAACATACAGTGTTTCATGCAGGGGCAGGTTCTCCCGGATATACTGAAGTACCAGGGTGGTTTTACCCACACCACGGGGGCCTGTTAAGCCTACCAGCCTGTTTTGCCAGTTAATCTGATGAAACATATACCTGACAAACTCTGTTTTTGTTTCACTAACCAGCTTATTAGAATATTCGAATAAGGATTGCATTTTTTTAATTTTATCCAAAAATACAAAATTTGCACTATCATGGTGCAAAAAAATACAAAATTTGCACTATGATAGTGCAAAATGTAACTGTACAAAAGAAAAGTTAAGTATCCGCGGGCAATAAAATACGTGATTTTTTCACCTATCGTTTAGGGTGAGGGCATGAAAAGACACCCGGTAAGGGGCAAGGTGTTTTTGAATTGCCGCAGATTTCAGGGTAAGCGCCTGAAGATTTATTTTCCGGGGATTGCGTTTTATTTCAGCCAGGTATGCGGTTTTGTCCAGGTTGACCCCGGTGTTCGGTCAGTCGGGTAGCAGCCCCGAGAGTATAAAGTCAGTAAGGGAAATACAGATCTGATTGGCAATACGTTAGTACGATCCGTGGGGCAAATCCTGTGAACCCTCAAAATCTTTTCTCCAGGCTCACAGTTAAACCGGTAGCATGAGGCAAGAGCTCCCCCACATCAGACGCCAGCATAAAGCCGGTAGTAAAACCCTTTGCCAGGTTTCGGCGACCTTCCAGGCAGAAAGAGAACTGGTTACTAATGGGAAACCGGGATTCCGTTCTCCGGGTACCAAAATTGCGCGAATAAGAAAGCTTCAGCCGGGTATCCCAGTCATAGGTTTTCCCTTCAAAACCGGCCTGCAGGCCCCAAAGCCGGTTGTTCACAAAATACTCCAGCTCGTTATAGGGGAACCCTTCATTGGCCGTGTGCCGGGGAGTGATAAAAGGGGTACCCAGCCCCTGGCTGCGGTAAGACCATCCGTAATTGTAAAGATAATGGTTATGGTAGTTCTCGTTTCCCGTTGGAGTAGGTTTTGACCAGGGCTCACCGGCCTGGTTTTTGGTATATAGCAGCTCCAGCAGCAGCTTGTTCCAGCCGACCCGGCCGGAGCCTTCACTTTTCTTTTGTACCATGACCCCCATCAGTCCGTCTGCAATATTGGCCAGGTGCCAGAGAGCACCCACTTCATAGAAGAACTGCCGGTAGGCGGCTATCCTGTAATTTTGTACATCATATTCCGCACGGATATCTATATTCCCTACATGGTTCCCCACTTTACTGTCCTGCCAGACCTTACCACTGACTACCGACCAGTAACGCTGCGCCTTGCTCATGGTAAATGATTCATGCAACTTATACTCATCTCCCCAGTAAGCATTGTCGGCAAAGCCACCGTACAATTTCAATTTCCAATAGGGCCGGGCTATCCGTATCCACAATGATTTCTGATGAAAATAGGTATATAAAGAATCTACTTGTGCCAGTGTTCCCCGGGTAGGAATATACCCGTACCAGCCATGAGCATAATTTCCGCGGGCAGCAATCAGGGTGTTTTTAGGCCAGTATTCCGGTACACGGAGCTCGATTTTCGGAATTCCGAGGGCATTCCCGGAAATAGCGAATGAGCCCATTGAAAGTGTGCTGTCAGTCAGGCCCAGGAATTCTTTTATACGCCCTCCGCGAGCCTCCAGAAAGCCCAGCTTCAGCTTCCCGTACCCTTCAATGATACGGAAGCGGCTCTCCTCTCCCACGTCTGCCCGGCCCTCCAGGCCTATTCCCCAGTCTATCCACTGCTTTTTCCCGGCATCTGTCTCTTTATAGTCGCGATATACCCTTCCCAGAAGTGTGGCTGAACCGCCGGAAAGCGGCGTGCTGCCGTATTGATTGGATCGCAGCCAGAAGGGAACTTCGTTATCCAGGTTCAGGCGGGCCTCCAGCGCTCCCTGCCATTGCTGGGCAGCGAGAGGAAAAATGATCGTGCTGAACAGGATAAGAAGAAGTTTCTTCATAGGGTGTTAAGATTTGAACTCCGGCTTTTTAACAGCAAAGCTACTTCCCTGATGCTGCAAATATCACCCGTACGGTCCGGAAAATAATCGACACGTCTTCCTGGAGAGAAGGTGCGTAGGTCAGGTCTATATTCGCTCTTTCCTTGATCTCCCGGGCATTCGAAGCATAGCCGTACAGGGTCTGGCCTATGGAGGTAAGGCCAGGCTTGACCGAAACCAGCAGGCGGTACCCTTCGGGCATATCTCTTTTCAGGATATCGATATCGTAACCGGCAAGAGGCCGGGGGCCTACGATAGACATATCTCCTTTCAGCACATTAAAAAACTGGGGCAGCTCATCAAGCCGGGTCCTTCGCATAAAATGCCCCCAGGGCGTAATGCGTTCATCGGTCTCGCCCAGTGAATGCCGCTGCTCGGCATTTACCTTCATGCTCCGGAATTTATAAATGGTAAACGGCTTACCCATCAGGCCGGTACGGCGCTGCCGGTAAATGGCCGGCCCTCTCGATGTAATCTTGGTGGCCAGGCCCAGCAAAAGAAAAAAGGGAAAGCCTCCAACAATCACTATACAGGAGAAAAAGATGTCAAAAACCCGCTTCAGGTAGGCCTCACGGGTCTGGTAGAAGGTTTGGGGCAGGTAGCGGAATATCGGGATATAATCGTGGTATTCCACATCCAGGCGGTTCGGAATATCAATATAGTCGGGCAGAAGCTTCACTTCCGATTCCATCTCGTAGGCCGCATCGGCAATTTCCTTGAAGGCCCGGGTATCCATGTCGCCGCCATAGCAGTAAATGTAATCGATTGCATATTCCTTCATAAAAGGAATGACGTCAGCATAAGTACCCTGGTAAAGGGGCGAGGTCACCTTATTGCCGAAATACCCCAGATAATTCATTCCCAGCTCGGGATGCATATCATAGTACCGGGTAAGCGATTCGGCTTTTTCGGTACCGCTCACCACTATATAGCTGCGGTGATTATACCCGTGTAAGCGATACTGCTTGAGCCCCCATACAAATACGACACGCCAGAGGCTGCCCAGCACAAAAAAGGAACTGTACAGGAGAGCAAGGTGCAGCCGGGAGAAATAATACCCCTGTGTAGCGGTAATGTACAGCGACACCAACGCGCCGTGTACGGCCAGCAAAGTAAGAAAACGGAGTTCCAGGTGAGAGGTGCTGAATTGCACCCGTGAAAAAACATACGGTTTGATAATAAATACCAAGACCATCCAGCCAATATTAATTACTCCCCAAAGCGAAAGGTAGGGGTCCTGGAGAACACCGTTAAAGTCATCGTAATTATAAAAATAGGCCACAAAATAAGACAGGTTGAGCAGTAACATGTCAGTGGCAATATTGATCAGTGGTATAAATGAGGAGTACCGGTGTTTCATATTAAAAGAGAGTGCATTTTAACTACTTAACCGAAAGGCACAAAGGTAGTTAAGAAACAGGGGAAATACCAGCCGAAAAGGGAAAACTTATTAAACGGTATTACGGAATAAAAAGCCTGACAGCCCAAAATACGAAATATTTACAACTTATGAAAAAGCGAAATTTTTTATAACGTGCTAGCTACCAACTTTTTATATATGAAACGTTTACCCCTGCACTCACCGGCAGAAGGGTACCCCGGTCATACGCCAGTTCTACCCGCACAGCAGAAGAAGCTGTGTTATTTTTTTGTAAAGCCAGCAGGAACGACGACTGGGTACGGGCTTTGAACGGAAACTGGTAGGTACCCAGGTTAGTGCTGTAGTTTCCTTTCAGCACATAGTCAATCTCCAGGGGCAGCCGGCCGGCCAATGCCCATTGAAACATCTCCACCCGGTTGTTATCGATCTGGTATTCAGGGTCATCCCAGGAGTAGTAGAGAGTGCGGATAAGCGGGGTGCCGATCACCCGCCCTTTGTAGGTCCAGCCGTCACGGTATTGGGCGTGGTTGAAATAATTATCCCGGCCCCGTAGCTGCCCCGGAACGTTCTTGCCGGTAACAAACATACTTCCCCCCTGATTCATCGTTCCCAGGTATTCCAGGTTGATCCGGCGAAGCAGCGGAAAGCCGTTAAACGTCAGGGTCAGACCATTGAGCCCGTCAGTAATATTGTTCAGGAAAAAAAGAGAGCCGTCTTCATAAATATTCTGACGATACACCAGTATCCCTCCAAATTCTGTTTTTATTTCGAGACCCAGATCCATTGTTCCCAAATGATTTCCAACCCGGTTCTCACCATCAAATTCAGATATAGGAGCATTAGGGTCCGGGTTTCTTGTCCCAAAAAACACATACTGAAAGTTTGCAAAGCCGTCAGGCAGCTTTCCGTCTACCGAGAAGAAGGGCGATTCTCCGCCCCATTGTACCTGGTGGTTGAACCCGGCGTGCACCTTGGCCTTCCAGGCCGGCTTGCCCAGCCGCATATAAATCCATTTCTGGTGAAGCTTCACCTGGCGGGTCACCGGCCGGCCCGAATCAAACCAGCCGTGGGCCATGGCCCCTTTCACCGCAATCAGCCCGTTTTTCAACAGGGGGGTGTATTCCGGTATCCCGGCCTGTATCTTCCATAACGGCAGGGCATTCCCCGACCAGATATAGGAACCTGAGGTCAGCAGGGTATCGGTCAGGCCCACAATCTCCTTCCTGCGGCCCCCGTATACTTCCAGGAATTTCCATTTGCCTTTGACATAGGCCTGCGGAAGCAGGAATTGCGATGCTTTTCCGGCGTTCAGATGCGGCTCTACCGTAAAGCCGTAGTCAAAATTATGGCGGAGGGTATCGTACTCTTTAGCAACTCTGGCATTGAGATACAGCACCCCTCCATTCTCCGGTACCAGGCCGTAGCGGTTGCTATGCAGGAAAAAAGGCGTTTGCTCCGTTGCGCCGATAAGTCCGACCCGCGTCTCCATCTGCAATGGATACTGGGCACGTAGGGCAGATACGGTGAAAAGGAGGAACAACGTTTTCCTGAACATGCGGTCGTGGTTTGATTTAATCTGCAAAGAAAACGAATTCTCGTGTCAAAATACTAACCGGCAGTGATATTTATATTCCGTTACATTGCTTATCTTTACCCAAACATTACACAACTTCGTATGAAATCCCTGCTTAACTTATTTCCCCCTGCAGCCGTAGCTGCATTCAGAAGAATTTCTTATCCCAAAGGGCAAATCCTGCTTCACACAGGCGATATTTCAGACAAGATCTGGTTGATAGAAGAAGGCATGGTACGCGAGTTTTTTGTACCGGAAGGCCGGCGGGAGCTCACCACCCAGATTGCCGGTGCCGGCTCATTCATCTATTCACCTTCCAGCTACCTGAGCGGCGAACCCTCCGGAAGGATTATTGAGGCGATCGAAAAGTGCCGGGTCATCCCGGTAGCCAGAGACAACACCACGCCCCACTTCCTCCAGGCGGTATTCGAACAGACCATTGTTCGTACCGAAAAACACAACGCCATTCTTCAGCTGAAACATCCCCTCCAGCGACTCGAGGCTTTTGAGCGCCTCTACCCCGAATTGTGTAACCGCATCCCGCTGTATTACGTGGCCTCGCTCCTGAACATGACACCGCAAACCCTCAGCCGGGTTCGGAGCTCCCGTGCCCGGCCGCCGGCTCCGTAAGCACCGGGGGCCGTTCGTACAATAAAAGCGATTTTTCATCCCATTCCCTGCACAGGTTTATCACACTTTTCTAACTTTGTACGTTTTGTTCCTGACAAGCGCCTCTCGTCTGCGCCCGAGGTGACAATGGCCCCCATTCTTGTCAATAACAGCGTAGGCGAGAAAACGAGTGCTACCTGTCAGTCGGGTACCAAATGTCAGTTCGGATACCACCTGTCACGTCGAGCGAAGTCGAGAACCGGGCCCAAATAGCCCAATATAAATTTTTATATATATGAAAAAAGCATTCATTCTGTTATTGGGGGGAATTCTCCTGGGCGCATGTTCGGAAACAACGAAAAACGAGGCCGACCTCCCGCCGGCCAACACCTACACTCTGGTCTTTTTCGACAAAACCCAGAGTGTTAATCCCAATGACACTTTTGTGAAAACCAAGTATTCTTCGGCCATAAGAAACCTGGTAGATCAGAACATCCGCACAGAAGGCGATATCCTGGAGGTATATTTCATTCATGAAAACACCTCCAAAGCCCGTGCGCTGACCGTGAAGTCGAGAACCGCAAAAGAAAGCACCGAAGGCCTCAGCCCCACTGACCTGGAAGCCGCCAGCAACGCGTATGACCTGAGTATCAAAAAAGAGCGGCAGATGATTTATAACGCACTGATGCAGAAGCTGATGGAGTCAAACAGCTCGGCCTCCAACTCGGAGACCAATATCAGTGCAGGTATTCCGGTGATCGCCACCGCCCTGGCTACCTACCCCGATGTAAAGGCCTATTTCTTTTCAGATATGGTAGAGAGCATGCGCTCAGGCCGTGACTTTCACTCCCGGCCTCCTCAAAACCGTGAGCAGGCACAAAGCTGGGCCAGGGAAGATGCCGGCAAATACGCCCAACAGAGCTTGTCAGGCGCAGGAATCTACATGATCCTGCCTTTTTCACCTAACAGCTCCAGCAAGATCAATAACCCGAATGTCACGGAATACTGGAAAGATTTCTTCGGTGAGCTGGGCACAGGAAACGTGACAGAACAATAAGATCAATCTTTCATTACCGCCTTCAACCCGGCCCGGATCATCGGATCATCCTGGTTGATTACCTGGTAATATTCGTTATTCAGCCCGTTGCCTTTCCAGATGTTCCTGGCAATAAGTGCCTTCAGGGTTTCCTGGATGTATTTTTTGGATTTGTTATAACTCTTCTCGCTGAACCGGGCCTTATTCCGGATCGCCAGGGCATTGAAGTCGGCCAGGATGTCATCGGTGATCCGGAAATTCTGAAGATAGCTGTCAAACCCTTTTGCTTCCAGCGCTGATCCGTATTTTTCAGAATAGCTCATCGTAAACTCCCGGAACAGGTTTTTCCCGAACAGATCCAGCAGGTAATCGGTATAATACGAAGTATCCTGGGGTACGAAGATGTCGGGGGTGATGCCGCCGCCACCGTATACCGTACGCCCGCCCTTGGTTTTGTATTTCAGCTTTTCGTTATTTTTGATGCTGTCGGCCACGAACATTTCCTGGTGGTTGTACCGTTCCATCATCTCGTCATAATATCCCTGCTGGTCCCCCATCTGGTAAGGGCGCTGAATGCTCCTGCCGCTCGGGATATAATACCGGGATATGGTAAGCCGCAGCTCCGACCCGTCAGACAGCTTGATCGGGGCCTGTACCAGCCCTTTCCCGAAAGTCCGCCGCCCCACTACCGTAGCCCGGTCATAATCCTGGAGCGAGCCGCTCACAATTTCCGAGGCCGAGGCCGAGCCTTCATCTACCAGCACCACGATCTTCCCTTTCTCAAAAATACCTTCTTTACCGGCTTTTACTTCGTAATTGTTGGAGGCGTCTTTTCCTTTGGTATACACAATTACGTCATTGCCGGGTACCAGCTCATCCACCATATCGGTGGCCCGGTCCATATAGCCCCCGGGATTTCCGCGCAGGTCAAGTACCAGCCGGATCATTCCCGCATCTTTGAGGGTCTTCAGGTGCGTATGAAACTCTTCGTATGTGCTTTCGGAAAACCGGTTTACCTTGATATAGCCCGTTTGCGGAGCAATCATGTACGCCGCATCAATAGAGAAGGTCGGGATCTTGTCGCGCTTCACATTAAACGTCAGCGGTGCACTGATTCCTCTTCTTTTGACCAGCAGCTTTACCAGCGAGCCGCGCGGGCCGCGCAGCGATTTATACACCAGGGGGGTATTCAGGCCCCGGCCGGTAAGGGTAACGGTATCGGCCTTCAGGATGATGTCGCCGGCCTTTATGCCGATGGCCTCTGAGGGCCCTCCGGCCAGCGGTGAAATAACAAACAGGGAGTCGTTAAAGATATTGAACTCCACACCTATCCCGTCAAAACCCGTGCCCAGATCAGCGCTGGCGATCTCCGCATCCTGCGGAGGCAGCAGTACGGTGTGCGGATCCAGCTTTTCCAGCATTTTCTCCAGTCCGTATGTTTCCAGGGAATCAATATTCACATCGTCCACATAACTTTTGCGGATATTCATGAGTACTTCCTTGTACTTCGTGCCTATGCCACCTGAACCGGCGGCAACAGGCCCTGCACCGCTGAAGAATTTTGCCCCTAAATAAATCCCTACTGCCAGGGAAAACGTCACTGCAAGCGGCGATATAATCGCCCTTTTACTATTCTTATACTCCATTTAACCTTATTCTGATTCGGCCCGGTGCCTTATAAATGCCTCTCAGCAGTAGTGTTCACCTTTATTAATAACGCCGGGGATACGGATTAAGTTTTACACCTTAATGATCATTTTTTGTTTTCTCAGGTACAGGAGCACCAGGCTCCAGAAGAGCACGTTTACCACCGCAAATGCCAGTGAGGAATTCCGGGGGTCGGTAAAAAGCGGCACCAGGCCGTCGGTATAAAAAGCCGAAAGCAGGGCCTTTCCTTCCCCGATCCGGATCATATTTAACGCCCGGGGGATAATTCCCGCCCCGAAGAAAATGATGATCGGGTTTACTCCCCACATCACCAGGAATGAGGTAAGTTTTCCAACGGGCTTATCATCGCACAGGTAGCTCAGCACCGTAACCAGGATAAAGCCCAGTCCGCCGGTAAGAAGAACAAATGAGCTGGTCCAGAGCGCCTTGTTAACCGGGAAGAACTGCGACCAGATCAAGCCGCATACCGCCAGGCCCACACCGGTATATATCATGTTCCGCCGGTCTGTCCGGTTTCGCAGCATGGTGCCGGCCCGGGTGCCGATCAGGCAGGAAATAATGGCCGGGAAGGTACTCAGGATTCCTTCAGGGTCCCACGGCTTTGAGCTTGCCCATACATGATTTCCCAGCACCATTTCATCTATCCAGGCCGCCATGTTGGCTCCCTTTTCAAAGCCGGTCCACCCTGTTCCGGGTACCGGTACATATGCCAGCACCAGCCAGTATCCTGTCAGCACCAGCACGGCAATCACCAGTTGTGTACGGAAAGAAAAAGCCTGGTAGATCAGCGCCGCAAAGAAGTAAACCAGTCCCAGACGCTGCAACACGCCGGGAATCCGTACTTTCGCAAAATGGGGCATCCCGCTAAGGATCAGGAACAACATGACCGCCAGCAGGCCGAGGGCCAGGTACAGCTTGATCCGGGTTTCAAAATTGCCCAGGAGCAGGAAGCCCACAAAGCCCGTGATCATCATCCGGAAAAGCAGCAGGGTCAGGCCCGAGGATGCACCGAATTCGATCCGGGAAAAAAAGTTCAGGAAAAGTCCCAGGGCAATCAGCCGGAGCGACCGCGCCAGGATCTTCAGGAACTGCTCCTTACTGACCCCCGCCCCCGCAACAGAGGAGAAAGGAAGGGCCATTCCCATTGCAAGAACAAAGAACGGGAAGACCAGGTCAGTGGGCGTCCAGCCATGCCATTCCGCATGAAGAAGAGGAGGATATACATTCCCCCAGTCACCGGGATTATTCACCAGTATCATTAAGATCATGGTCAGCCCCCGGAAAACATCCAGTGAAACAATTCTTTGCTTTCCCAAATGAATAGTTTAAAATTGCTATAAATATACAAAAACCCAGTGAAAAAATACCTGCTTTTAATTACGGGAATAATTTTTTTAGCCTCCTGCCGTACAGGAAAGATCAATCGTACGCTGAATAGCGGAGATCCGGCCCTGTTTACCGGTGTGCTTATCAGCGATACCCACAGCGGTAAAACCCTGTACAGCTACGCAGGCGATAAGCCTTTTGTGCCCGCATCAAACACCAAAATACTGACCTTGAGCGCCTGCCTGAGCACCCTGGGCGACAGCATCCCGGCGTTTCGTTATTTTATGCGGAAGGATACCCTTTTCCTGCTGGGTACGGGTGACCCCACCCTGCTTCACCCCGATTTCCCCGAAAGCGCCGCCATGCCCCTGTTGAAAAAGGCCGGAACGATCGTAATATCCGACCAGAATTTCCGGCAGGCCCCCTACGGAGCCGGATGGGCCTGGGACGACTACAACGATTACTACCAGCCCGAGCTTTCGTCACTGCCCGTGTACGGAAACGTGGTCAGGGCTGCATTGCAGAACGGTGAGCTCACCCTGAAGCCGGCTTACTTTTCACTTAAAGACAGCCTGCTCCCTACCGGAACGATCGTCCGGAATCCCGGAGAAAATACATTTTACCGGAACCCCGCCAGCCAGCGCAGCGCCCGCTTCAGCCAGGAAATTCCTTTCCGCACCGGGCTGGAGCTGACCGCCCGGCTGCTGGCCGACACCCTGAAAGTGCCGGTGATCTGCAAGCATTTTGAAATTACCGAACCGCTGAAAACCGCCTACAGCCACCCTGTAGATACCGTGCTCCGCAAAATGATGCAGCAGTCTGATAACTTCCTGGCCGAGCAGCTTCTCCTGCTGGCCGGCGGCACCCTGTCTGACACCCTCTCCACGGCCCTGAGTATCCGCCATCTGAGCGGGCGTTTACTGAACGATACCGCTTTGCCTTACCGGTGGCTCGACGGCTCCGGCTTGTCGAGATACAACCTGTTCAGTCCGCAGATCATGGTACATCTCCTGAATAATATGTACCGGAGCTATCCGCAGGAGCGGCTGTTCTCCCTGATGTCAATAGGAGGAAAAGCCGGCACGCTGCGCAACAAGTACAAGACAGGCAACACGCCTTATGTCTTTGCCAAAACCGGGTCTATGAGCGGGGTGTATAACGAGTCGGGGTTTCTGACAGGCCGCTCGGGCCGGCTTCTTACCTATAGCGTGATGAAGAATAATTTTACCGGCACCGTGGCCGAAAACGGCAGGAAGACGATGAACCTGGTGGAGATAATCAGGCAGAGATACTAGCAGCACTTGGGTCAACCATATAAGGCACATAAGGCAATAAAAAAACTTATATGCCTTATGTGCCTTATATGGTTTAAACACTAGCTCGCCCGAATCTCCGACAATACCGCCGGTGCCTTGGCATCCAGGATCTTCACCCGCAGCTTTTGCGCCTTCACCGGGGTGATCTTCAGGATTCTCTTGTAGCCGATGGTAGTACCCCGGGCTACGGTGGTCCAGTTCCTGCCGTCATAGGCCTCCACTTCAAATGCTTTCACCCGCTGACCCAGCGCAATATGCTCTGACAGCTGCAGGTAGTGAATTTCTGCAGGCCGGGGAAGCGTAATTTCCATATCGGTACGGGTCTCTTTTGCCGCCCAGAAAGTCTGCATATCTCCATCGGTAAGACGCGATGCTTTCTGGGTCCGGTCATAGGCCGCAGACGCTTTCACTTTTGCTTTTTCCAGCAGGTTGTGGCCCAGGCGTTCCTCTACCAGCCGGTGAAAACCTTTCAGGTGGTCTACATCTTTTTCGTGAAACAGGCCTCTTCTGTCGGGAGGGATATTCAACAGGAGGTTAGAGCCGCGCCCTACCGAGCTCAGGTAAATATCAAAAAGCTCTTCAGCGGTTTTTACTTTCCCGTCTTCTTCGGCATGATAAAACCAGCCCGGCCGAATCGAAACATCTACCTCTGCCGGAATCCACCGGGAGCCCGTCTCGCTACCGGTACCCAGCAGGTTTTCTATGCCGGCCTTCCCGGCGTACAGGGTATCGGGCGTGAGGTTGTTCCAGTTGGTTTCACCGGCAATTCCCCGTTCATTGCCTACCCAGCGGATATCCGGGCCTGCATCGCTGAAAAAGAGGATGTCGGGCTCCATCTCCCGTACCATTTGCATGGTTCCGGGCCAGTCGTAGTACCGACTTCCGTCTATCCGGCGTTTCTCCCGGGCTCCGCCATAGTACCCGTCGCCTCCGTTAGCCCCGTCAAACCACATCTCGAATACCGGCCCGTAGTTTTCAAACAATTCTTTCAGCTGGTTCCGGTAATAGGTAATGTACGAAGGCTTACCGTAATCGGCCCGGTTCCGGTCCCACGGCGAAAGGTATATCCCGAACTTCAGGCCGTATTTCTTACAGGCGTCTGAAACATCCCGTACCAGGTCGCCTTTACCGTTTTTATACGGGCTGGCCGCCAGGGTGTGATCGGTATAAGCGCTGGGCCACAGGCAGAAGCCGTCGTGGTGTTTGGCCGTCAGGATCACCGCCTTGAAGCCGGTCTCTTTTAAGGTGCTCACCCATTGATCTACATTGAGCTGGCTGGGGTTAAACACCGATGGACTTTCATCGCCATATCCCCACTCTTTCCCGGTAAAGGTATTGGTGGTAAAATGAATAAAGGCATAGGTTTCCAGCTGATGCCAGTCGAGCTGCTGACGGGTAGGAACCGGGAATACGGGCGCCGGAGATTTTACCGGCCGAGGATGGCAGCCCGTAAGCGAAATAACGGCCAAAGCCACAACAAAGAAAATACGTACCATAATTATACTTGGGTTGGAATGGTTCTCCGGTCTTTATCTCCCCGATCGGAGCTCCCGGAACAGCATTCTCAATTATTTAATAAAATTTTTTATCAAAAATAGCAAAAAGCTTCCCATCTTTAAACTCCCGATAGAAGAATTGCAATATTCTTCTTTATTTTTGTACCTGAACCTAATACGGATTTAATGAAAAAAATCATTGCTAGTTTTTTGTTGTGGGCACCTCTTGTGCTTCCCGCGCAAACCCCGATTCCTCTGAATGACCTGTCGGCCTTTGATCTGAAAAGCAATAACTGGCATATCGTAGGAGACGTAACCGCACCCCTGAATGAAAAAAATACCCTTACATCCCGGCCGGGAACCGGCGTACTGGTGTGCCGGCATGAATCTGAGGAGTATGGTGATAAATTTGACCTGTTCACCAAAGAATCATATGGCGATATGGATCTCTCGCTGGATTTTATGCTGGGGGTGGGCTCCAATTCCGGCATCTACCTGCAGGGCCGGTACGAAGTGCAGCTGTTTGACAGCTGGGGCGTAAAAAATCCTAAATATTACGATTGCGGCGGAATTTACCAGCGCCGTGACCTGAGCAAGCCTGACGGCCAGAACCAGTACGAAGGCTACGCTCCGCGCTTCAACGCCTACAAAGCGCCGGGCCTCTGGAATACCCTGGAAATATCTTACCAGGCACCCCGTTTTGACGCCGCCGGTCAGAAGATCTCCAATGCCAAAATCCTGTTTGTAAAGCTGAACGGACTGCTGATTCATGAGAACGTGGAATTAAGCGGACCCACCGGCGGCCCGGTAGAAGAAAACGAGGTGCCCTTGGCACCGTTACGGGTCCAGGGAGACCACGGCTCGGTAGCTTTACGGAATATTGTCATCAATAATTTCAACAAAAAGCCGGGAACGGTTTCCGACCTGGCCTACAAGGTGTATTACGGCAGCCATATGCACGATGCCGATCTCTCCAAAATAAAGATTGATGAGCAGGGAAAAACCGGTGAACTTACCTGGGAGGTTACCAAAGAACCCAATAATTATGTGTTTATTATTAACGGGAAATACCATGCGGAAGAAGACGGCGAATATACCTTTGTTACCCAGCTTGGCGGACACAGCTACCTGAAGATAGACGGGAAAGAGGTGCTGCCCAACATTTGGATGCGGTCAGGCGACCGGGCGGTGAAAGTACACCTGACCCGCGGAGAGCATACCTTCGAGATATTCAACAACAAACGCGATAACTGGATCAAACCGGCACTGGGCTTCTGGTCAGCCGGACCGGGCTTCCGCTTAACCCCGCACCACTCTGCCGGCTCGGTGATTGCTTCCAAGCCCCAGGATCCTATTATTGTCAATGCGGCCACTCCTACCCACCTGCGGAGCTTCATGGACTGGCAAAAGAAGCCCGAAGACAAAAATTTCCGGGTAGTACATGCCATCTCCATCGGTTCTCCCGAAAGTATTCATTATACGTATGACCTCGATAAAGGGGCCATCATCCAGGCGTGGAAAGGCGATTTCCTCGACGCCACCCCCATGTGGGATGACCGCGGCGACGGTTCCTCGAGACCCCTGGGAAGCCTCACCCTGTTTAACCATGATCTCGTGCTGAACCGGATAGGCTCAGCAACCTGGAGCGACACCACCGGCACCGGCTACCGGCCGCTGGGGTACGACCTCGACGAAAACGATCTTCCAACATTTAATTACAGGATAGCCGGACAAAAAGTAAGCGATAAAATCCGGATTACAGACGGCAAATACCTGGAAAGAGAGATCAGCATAACCAACGGGCAGGATCTGGCCGGGAGAATTGCCAACGGCGACCTCATTGAACAGGTAGATGTCAACCTCTATGCGGTAGACGGCAAAAAATATTTTATCCGGCTGGAAAAAGGCCGCGATGCCGTTATCCTGAACCGGAAAGAGCTGCTGGTAAAACCGGAGGGGAACATCCTGAAATATGCTATTATTTTCTAATCAATAGCCATCAGCTGTTAGCCATCAGAGAACCTGATAGGCTGAAAGCTGAAAGCTGATAATTTTGAATACCTGATGAAAAAAATACTTTTGTTTGCGTTAACCCTCCTGTATTTGCAGGCCCGTGCCCAGGAGTCGCCCAAAGAAGAAGATTTCTATAAGATCGTAACCCTGCCGGTACCGGAAGGCGTGCTGCTGGAAGTAGGTGGCGTGGAAATGCTGCCTAACGGCTCTGTGGCGCTGGCTACCCGCCGGGGAGATATCTGGATCATTGATAATCCCACTTCCGCAAAACCCTATTTCCGTAAATTTGCCTCCGGCCTGCACGAAGTGCTGGGGCTGCTGTACAAAGACGGCTCCCTCTATTGTGCCCAGCGCGGTGAGCTGACCAAGCTCACCGATTCTAACGGCGACGGACGGGCCGACAAATACGAAACCATTCATGCCTGGGAGGTTTCAGGCCATTACCATGAATATTCTTTCGGGCCCAAGCTGGCTTCTGACGGGAAATTCTTTGTAAGCGGAAACGTGGCCTTCGGCGACATTGAGTGGTGGCGCGGGGAGTCCAGGGCCAAAACCCGGGGCACCATCTTCAAAGTTTCGGAAGACGGGCAGCTCGAGCTGTTTGCAGCGGGTGTACGGTCGCCGGCCGGCCTGGGCATTGTCAATAACGAGCTCTTTTATACCGATAACCAGGGCGACTGGTTCGGTTCAGGCGGTGTGTGGCATGTAAAGAAAGGGAAATTTTACGGGAACCCCGCCAGCCTGAGATGGAAAGAAGTAGCTGACCTGGTAGGATTCACCGAAGAAGAATTTTATAAGGAAAGAGATGTCAGGCGGGTGCGCGATGCCAGCGGGAACATCCTGAAACCCGAAAACGTGGTTGACGAAGTGCCCCAGACCTTCTATGAGCTGAAAGCCAAATTCCCGAACGTTCAGCCGCCGGCCGTCTGGCTGCCTCACGGTATCCTGGGAATCTCTAACTCGGAAATCCTGGTGGACAAGACCAACGGCGATTTCGGGCCGTTCTCAGGACAGCTGTTTGTAGGCGACCAGGGACAATCCAAGATCATGCGCGTATACCTCGAAAACATCAACGGGGAATACCAGGGTGCCGCCTGGGACTTTCGCTCGGGTTTCCAGTCGGGCGTGCTCCGCATGGTTTTTGCGCCTGACGGCTCGATGTTCGTAGGAGAAACCAACCGTGGCTGGGGCTCTGCCGGCGATGCCAACCAGGGCTTTCAACGGCTCCTGTGGAACGGCAAGCTGCCCTTTGAAATGCTGACCTGCAAGGCCATGCCAGACGGTTTTGAAATCGAATTTACCATGCCGGTAGACCGCAAATCAGCAGAAAACCTGAATGCTTACGCGGTGCGCAGCTTCCTGTATAAGCACCACCCCGTTTACGGCTCTCCCCCGGTAAATGAGAAAGACCTGAAAGTAAAAGGGGTACGCCTGAGTGAAGACCGGAAGACCCTCCGGGTGGTGATAGACGGACTCAGGCCGTATTATATCCATGAGCTCAACCTCGACGGCATCCGGGCTGAACAAAACGCCTGGTCACTGGTTCACCCTACGGTTTATTATACCCTGAACGCTATTCCGGAAGGGACAAAGCTGGCCCCGGGTGAATGGAAAGGAACGGCCGGCAAAACACCGGCAGCAGCCGCTCCCTCTAAAACAGCCGGTACAACGGTATCTCCTGACGGGAAAAACCAGCCGGCCACGGCTGCCGCTAAACCTGCTGCAGGCGGAACTGCGGCTGCACCTACCTTTGCCAGCATAAAGCCGCTGCTTCAGAAACATACCTGCCTGGCCTGCCACGATGAAAACAAGAAAATGATCGGGCCGGCGTTCCGGGATGTGGCCAAACGGAAATACAGCAATGCCAAGGTGATTGAGCTGATCAAAAGCCCTAAGGCCGAGAACTGGCCGGATTTCCCGGCACCTATGCCGCCCATGTCTCACCTGCCGAAGGCAGACCTGGAGAAGATAGCGGCCTATATTAATTCATTGCGGTAATTTAAGTGAAAAGCCGCCGCCGCGGTTAAAAACTAAAAGTGAAAAGTGAAAAGTTGCGGAACAATAGCATTTCATATGAAAGAATGTTCCGCAACTTTTCACTTTTAGTTTTTCTCTTTTAACTTACTTCAGGAACTGCTTCACATAATTCCTCGCCGTCCTGATCCCTGCCACCACATCTTCCGGTGAGCCCTCGTATGCTTTATCTTCTACTTCAATGACCAGGGGACCACGGTAACGGATGTCGCCCAGCGCGCTGAAAAATGCTGGCCAGCGCACATCACCCAGGCCGGGAAGCTTGGGCGAATGGTATTCCGACGGAAGCGCGAACATGCCCACACGGTCCAGCTTTTCCTGGTAAATCCGGATATCTTTCAGGTGAATATGGTGCAGCCTGTCCTTATACTGGTAAAGCGGCCTGATCTCGTCCATCCGCTGCAATACCGGGTGCGACGGATCATAATTCAGCCCGAACAGCGGTGTGGGAAAGGCATCAAACATATAGTCCCAGACGGCAGGCGATATCGCCAGGTTTTTACCGCCAGGCCATTCGTCATGGGTATACAGCATCGGGCAGTTTTCAATCCCGATCTTTACCTGCTCCTGTTCGGCAACTTCAATGATGGGCTTCCACAGCTTTTTGAAAAGCTCCAGGTTTTCCTGTAAGGGAAGTCCCGGGTTCCGCCCGATAAACGTATTCACCACCGGGATGTTCAGCCGGTTAGCGGCCCGGATGATCTTTTTGATGTGCTCGATATAAAATTCCGACTTCTCCTTATCGGGATCCAGCGGATTGGGGTAATACCCCAGTCCTGAAATGAATACATTATTCTTTTCAAGGGTTTCCTGTATCGCTGCAGGATTCAGCTGATCCACATCCAGGTGAGTAACCCCCGCATACCGGCGCTTATCGGCGTTGGTTCCCGGCCAGCACATGATTTCCACACATTCAAAATCATTCCCGGAAGCAAACGAAATTACTTCCTCAAAAGACAGATCCGGCAGGATAGCCGAAACAAAACCCAGGTTATACATACGCTATACAGTTCATTTATGATATAAATCTACTCTACCAGTTTTTTAAGACTCCTGTAGGCGCTTCCGCTTTTTATCGACTCTTCCGCCCGTGAAAGCCCTTCCTCAAAACTAACATTCCGCGATACACTTATCGCCAGGCCGGCATTGGCCTGTACGGCGGCCACCTGCTCGGGGCTTCCTTCCCCTTTCAGTATGCCGGTCAGGATCCGGGCCGACTCTTCCAGGCTACTGCCGCCGCTAAGCCGCTCCGGGTTGATCAGCGGCAGGCCCCAGTCAGCGGGCTGTACCACTTTATCTTCTTCCCCTTTCCATACCCTAAACCCGCCGGTCAGCGAAATCTCGTCGTATCCGTCTAAGGCATGAATAACGGCAAAGTGCCCTTCCT
Source organism: Leadbetterella sp. DM7 (assembly GCF_040829825.2). NCBI lineage: Bacteria > Pseudomonadati > Bacteroidota > Cytophagia > Cytophagales > Leadbetterellaceae > Leadbetterella > Leadbetterella sp. DM7. The sequence continues at coordinate 166,756 of NZ_JBFOLH020000007.1, forward strand.
GCCCTAAAAACAGGTTTTTATAGAGCTCAAAAGTCTTCAGATCAGACACCCCGCTGAGCTGGGCTTTTACGTTTGCCGGGTTCATGAGCGGCCCCAGGATATTAAAGAAGGTTTTAACGCCCAGCTCTTTTCGTACCGGCCCGATATGCTTCATGGCCGGGTGAAACAGGGGCGCATGCAGGTAGCAAATGCCGGCCTGCTCAATTTTCTGCCGGAGGTGATCTTTATCGTTCGTAAACTTTACTCCCAGGAATTCAAGAACCGTGCTGCTGCCTACTGCCGAGCTTACCCCGTGGTTTCCGTGCTTGGCAATTTTCACCCCGGCACCCGCTGCTACAAAAGCTGACGTGGTGGAGATGTTGAAGGTATGTTTTCCGTCGCCGCCCGTTCCGCAGACATCCATGGGCTCCAGGTCTTCAAAGTCCAGGGAAACGGCCAGGTCAAGCATACCCTGCCTGAACCCGCCCAGCTCATCAGGGGTGATCCCCTTTTGCTGGATGCCCATCAGAAATGCAGCCGCTTGTGAAGTATTGGCTCCGCCCGTTGCGATCAGGGTAATCGCCTCCCGTGCTTCCTCATAGCCGAGAGACTCTCCGCTGATCAGTATATTCAGAAATCTTCTCATCCGTATAAAATCAGTTCCGCGTAGTGAGCTCCGGGGAAATGGCTCACCGTTCATTGCTATTAAATTCCGCCTGCAAACTTAAGCGAATTCCCGGTTAGGAACAGGAATTCCTCCGGGTTTTTAAACCATCTATCCTTTAAATGGGTCTTTGATAGAAAACTTTATCCGATTATCTTCAAAAGCCCTTAGATTTGGGAAATGAACAGACAGCCGTTATGACCATCATTGAAACAAAAGATATTACCAAGCGGTACATCATGGGTGCGGAAGTGGTAGACGCCCTGAAAGGGGTTTCTATAACCATCCGGAAAGGCGAATACGTGGCTTTTATGGGGCCTTCGGGTTCCGGGAAATCCACCCTGATGAACATCATCGGCTGCCTCGACTCGCCCACCAGCGGCTCCTACGTGCTGAACGGCAAGGATGTAAGCGATATGTCAGAAAATGAACTGGCGGAGGTTCGTAACAAAGAGATCGGGTTTGTGTTCCAGACCTTCAACCTGCTGCCCAGGCAGTCGTCGCTTGAAAATGTAGCCCTCCCCCTGATTTATGCGGGCTACAACAAAACCGACCGCTCTGAAAAAGCCCAGCGGGTATTGGAAAGCGTAGGATTAGGCGAACGGAGCGGCCATAAGCCGAATGAGCTTTCGGGGGGTCAGCGCCAGCGGGTAGCCGTGGCCCGTGCCCTGGTCAATGACCCTTCTATCCTCCTGGCCGATGAACCCACCGGTAACCTGGATACCCGTACCTCGTACGAGATCATGCAGCTCTTTGCCGATATTCATGCGAAAGGAAACACGATTATCATGGTAACGCACGAAGAAGACATCGCCCGTTACGCCCACCGGATCGTCCGGCTTCGCGACGGCCTCATTGAATCAGACATTATAAATGAAACCCCTACCGATCCGGTAGAAATGGCAAAGCACCTGGCCGAAAAGAAATAAAACGGCAAAATCACCGTTTATACATAAAAATAAATCTGAAGCATGAAAAAATTATTGGTAATGTTTTTGGCCCTGTTCACCGTAGCCGCTTATGCACAGGAGAAAAAAGCCCCGCAGAGCCCTACAGTAACCGCAGAAAGTGCTAACATCAGTGTAACGTATGGTCAGCCGTCTAAAAAAGGGAGAGTAATTTTCGGCGGACTGGAGAAATACGGAAAAGTGTGGCGTACCGGTGCCAATGCCGCTACCGAGATAACATTCCGGAAAGATGTTAATTTCGGCGGAACCCCCGTTAAGGCAGGAACGTACACCCTGTATTCCATTCCTAACGAAACCGAATGGACAGTGATCCTGAATACCGAAATGAAGCAATGGGGAGCGTTCGGATACGATAAGGTCAAAGACAAAAACGTGGCGGAAGTGAAAGTTCCCGTAACCAGGCTGTCTGCTCCGGAAGAAAAGCTGATCATTAAGAGCAACGATGACAAGGAACTGATCATCAGCTGGGATGATGTACTGGTGAGCGTACCCCTGAAATGGTGATACATTGAAGAAAATCATTATATTTGCAGACTTTTTAAAAATATCTGCTTAAATGAAAAAAATCGTTGCGCTGTTTTTAGGCCTGAGTGTGGCTTTGGTGGCTTGTGATAAAAAAGGAGGAGAAAGTAAGCCGTCTGCCGGTCAGCCTTCCGGGAGAATTGTTTATGTGAATACAGACACTCTTCTGAATAATTACGAATACTACAAAGACGTAGTAAAAGAATTTGAAAATAAGAGTTTTGCGCTGGATAATGAGCTTCAGCGGAAAGCCCAGTCGTTCCAGAATGAAGTGGCCCTCTTCCAGAGAAGAGTACAGGCTGGCGGACTTTCTGAGCAACAGGCGCTGACCCAACAGGCTGCCCTGCAGAAAAAAGAGCAGGATATTATGCTGTACCGCGAAAATGCAGCCGGTAACTTACAGCAGGAGCAGGCGAAAAAAACCGATGAGCTTTTGAATAAAATCCATGAATATCTGAAGAAATACAATGCTTCTGATAAATATGACATGGTTATCGGTTACTCTAAAGGAGGCGGTGTATTGTACGCTAAAGAAGACCTGGATATCACACAGGATGTACTCAAAGGGCTGAACGAGGAGTATAAGTCTTCGAAAAAAGGAGAATCCAAAGCAGATACTACTGCAGCCAAAAAATAATTTTCAGAGATTACTTTCAGGAGATGCATAACCGGTATGCATCTCCTTTTTATTTCTATACGCTTATCTAAAGTAGCCCGGTCCGGAATAACATGCCCGGAACTATCTTATACCCATGAAATATTTTCTTTTCCTGCTATTCTGGGGTTTGACGTCTCTTCAGCCCTCTCCCGACCTGCGCGTGGTAACCCGGGTGGTAGACGGTGATACCCTGTGGGTCAGCGGGAAGAACGGGAAAGAGGAAAAGATCCGGCTGATCGGGATTGACGCGCACGAAACCCGGGATACTCCCCGGAAAAAGGCCGGTTTCTACGGGAAAGAGGCTACGGCCTATCTCCGCAAACGGGTGCAGGGAAAGAGAGTTCGCCTGGAATACGACATCGGGCGTTACGACCGGTACCGGCGCACCCTGGCCTATGTTTACCTGGAAGACGGCTCTTTTATCAATGCGGAACTGGTCAGGAAAGGATACGCCGTAGTGCTTACGGTATCGCCCAATGTAAAATATGCGGATACGTTTATCCTCTGTCAGCAGGAGGCCCGGAAGAACAACCGCGGACTCTGGGGCATAAAAATTCAGTGATCAGATCTTACGCTTCAGCTCAAAATGCGTGCCGAGGTATACTTTTCGTACAAGCTCATCGGCCGCCAGCTCTTCTGCTGTACCGTGCTTCAGGATCTTGCCTTCAAAAAGCAGGTAAGCCCGGTCAGTGATAGAGAGGGTCTCATTTACATTGTGGTCGGTGATCAGGATACCGATATTCCGGTGCTTCAGCTTGGCCACGATTCCCTGGATCTCTTCTACCGCAATGGGGTCTACACCGGCAAACGGCTCATCCAGTAAGATAAATTTGGGATCTACGGCCAGCGCCCGTGCGATTTCCGTTCTGCGCCGTTCTCCGCCGGAGAGCACCATTCCCTTATTTTTACGAACATGGGTAAGGCTGAATTCTTCCAGGAGCTCTTCGGTTTTTTCCCTCCGCTCGGCCTGGGTCATCTGTGGCCTGGAAAGCTCCATAACCCCGATGATGTTATCCTGCACACTCAGATCCCGGAATACGGAAGCCTCCTGGGCCAGGTAACCTACACCCAGCTTAGCCCGTTTGTACATCGGAAGACGCGTAATATCCAGGTTATCGAGCCATATTTTTCCTGAGTTCGGTTTCACCAATCCCACCGCCATATAGAAAGAAGTGGTTTTACCGGCCCCGTTAGGGCCCAGCAGACCTACAATTTCTCCCTGTTCTACCTGGTAGCTTACGTGGTCATTGACCATCCGCTGCCCGTATTTCTTCACCAGGTCTTCTGTACGCAATACCATTCTTTCCATCTTTTTACAAAGGTATTATTAAAACTTGATATCCCGGATAAACAACTGCAAAGTGGTTTTGTCCCGAAAAGTATTCTCTTCAAGGGAGTAAGCCATAGAAAACGGCTTTCCTGATCGTACCTGCTCATAGAAGGGTTCGGCCAGGCCAAAGCCTATAGCCGGGAAAACCACGGCTGACCCATCCTGCTGAACATCCATTTTCAGGTGCTTTTCTTTCAATACCTTCGGTTCGGAAACCGTTCTCAGGTTATGCGAAACAAAAACGGGCTGCATATTCTGCGGGCCGAACGGGGCCATCTGCTTCATGATCCGCTGGAATTTTGGGGTAAGCTCAGCCAGGGAAATCTCCAGGTCGGCGTGAATCACCGGTACGCGCTGCTCTTCGGTAAGGCTGGCCCTGACGGCCTCGTCAAACGCCTTGCGGAAATCATTGATCCTGTCCAGCTCAATGGTCATACCGGCAGCATGCATGTGTCCGCCGAACTGCACCAGGTACCCGGAGCAGGCTTCTATAGCGCTGTAGAGGTCAAAGCCCGTAACCGAACGGGCCGAACCGGCCGCCAGGCCCTCTCCTGATTTGGTAAAGATGACCGTTGGCCGGTAAAACTGTTCGATACACCTGGACGCCACGATGCCGATTACTCCTTTATGCCAGCTCTCGCTGTAAAGCACCGTACTCCTGGCCTCATTCAGCAGCCAGCTGTCCTGGCGGATAAGCGCCATAGCCTCATCCGTAATGCGGGAATCCAGGCCTTTCCGTTCGGTATTATGCGCCTGGATCTCGTAAGCGAGCGCCATGGCCTCCTCCCTGTCTTCTGAAAGCAGCAATTCAACGGCTGCCCGTGCATGACGGATACGGCCGGCTGCATTAATGCGGGGCCCGATGGTGAATACCACCGACTCTACCGACATCTCTCCCTGCACCCCGGCAACCGACATCAGGGCTTTAAGGCTTACCCTCGGGCCCGTATTCAGCTTCTGCAGCCCGTAAAAAGCCAGTATGCGGTTCTCGCCGGTGATCGGCACAATATCAGATGCAATGCTCACCATTACGAGGTCAAGGTATTCTTCCAGCACCCGGAAGCTGATCGTATGCTGCAGGCAGTAGGCCGAAAGCAGCTTGAATCCCACGCCGTTACCGGTCAGCTCCTTGTAGGGATAAGCGCAGTCTTTCCGCTTGGGGTCAAGTACGGCCACTGCAGCGGGAAGCTCATCGCCGGGCTCATGGTGGTCACAAATAATGAAGTCGACCCCCCGGGCCGCAGCGTAAGCCACCTTGTCGGCCGCTTTAATGCCGCAATCCAGGCTGATGATAAGAGTAACCCCCTCGGAAAGGGCGTAATCGATCCCTTTTTGTGAAACACCGTAGCCTTCTGTGTAGCGATCGGGATTATAATACAGTACCGCCGGATGGAATTTCCGGATAAAATCATAGACCATAGCCACCGCAGTGGTGCCGTCTACATCATAATCTCCGTAAACCAGTATCTTTTCACCTGTTTCAACGGCCTGTGTAAGGCGGTCTACGGCCCGGTCCATATCTTTCATCAGGAAAGGGTCATGGAGGTCGGAAAGCTGCGGCCTGAAAAAATGCCGCGCCTCCTCAAAACTACTGATTCCCCTTTGCCAGAGCATCACGGCCAGCGGCCGGGGAATACCCAGGTCGGTTTCCAGCCTACTGACCACCTCCTGCCCGCCGCCGGTAGACGGTGTATTTTTAAACACCCACTTTTTTTCCATAATAATTATGTGGTTTGGTATACCGAGATTTTGGGTTCCCGACTACGCTCCTGATGTCTCTACCTCCGGAGCTATTTTTTTCACCAGTCCCTGCAATACCTTTCCGGGTCCGCACTCCACAAACTCTGTGGCTCCGTCAGCCACCATATTCTGTATGGTGCGGGTCCAGCGAACCGGTGCAGTAAGCTGGGCGATGAGGTTTTCCCGGATCACCTCCACGTCTGTTGAAGGCAGGGCATTGACGTTCTGGTAAACAGGGCAGGCCGGTGACTTAAACGTTGTTTCCCGGATGGCGCGGGCCAGCTCTTCACGGGCGGGCTCCATTAGCGGCGAGTGAAACGCTCCACCCACCTGCAGCACCAGCGCACGTTTGGCTCCTGCTTCCTTCATTTTCTCTACCGCAATATTAATTCCTTCTATAGTACCGGAAATCACCAGCTGTCCGGGACAATTGTAGTTGGCCGCCACCACGGTTTCGCCCGTTTCTGATGTAATGGCTGCTGCTATCTCTTCCACTTTTTCATCCGGCAGGTTCAGTACCGCCGCCATGGTGGAAGGGGTAAGCTCACAGGCTTTCTGCATGGCTTCCGCCCGTTTGGCCACCAGCCGCAACGCATCTTCAAAGGCAAGCGCCCCGGAAGCCACCAGGGCTGAAAACTCACCCAGCGAATGACCGGCTACCATGTCAGGCCGGAAACCTTCTACGGTAGCTGCCAGGATCACCGAGTGCAGAAAAACCGCCGGCTGGGTAACATTGGTCTGCTTAAGCTCCTCCTCCGACCCTTCAAACATGATTCTCGTAATATCAAATCCTATGATCTCATTTGCCTTGTCAAAAAGTGTTCTCGCAAGAGAAGAACTTTCATACAACTCTTTGCCCATCCCGCTGAATTGTGCTCCCTGCCCGGGGAAAACGTATGCCTTCATATTTTTTGGTTTTTTTGCAAAATTAAAAGATTTTTCCAAAGTCTGCCATAGTAGGGCCTGATGGGCCCGATTAATCGGCAGATGTGATTATCTTTGTTACCCATGAAGCTGGAAGAAGCCATTTCTGCTCTGATTTCTCCTGACGAGGCCCTTTTTGAGGCGCTTCGCCGGGAATTTCATACCCAATCTCTCCCCCGCAACGAGCTTGTTTTTTCATTAGGAAACGTGGCCCGGCATATTTTCTATATTGAAAAAGGACTGGCCCGGATGTTTTATTACAACGAATCGGGGAAAGACATTACCTATGAATTTTTCCCGGAAAATAATTTTATGGCCCCCAGTGAGAGCTTCCTGGAGCAAAAGCCCTCGCAGTATAGTATCGAGCTGCTGGAGGATTCGGAATTGCGGTTTATTTCGCAAGACGGGCTGAACCGCCTCCTGGAGGAGTTCCCGGTGGTGGAAAAGATCAAAAGCCATATCCTGGCTCATTTTCTTTACCAGGCCAACCGGCGTATTGTTGCGCTGCAGTTTCAGAATGCCCAGCAGCGGTACGAAACCCTTGAACAAACCAAAGGAAACATTCTTCAGCGCGCACCCCTGGGCCACATCGCCTCCTACCTCGGTATCACACAGGAAACCCTCAGCCGGATCCGCGGCCGGAAATAACACGGCTTTGTGCCGCATTTTTTATCCGGATATACGATTTTGATCTATGTCAAAAATCGGGAATCCCCGTGTTCGGAACTTTGCATCGTAATCTTAAACGAAAACGATCATGCAAAAGCAATTATTTCTTTTTCTCTGTATACTGACCGGTTTCCCGCTGTATGCGCAGGAAGCCGCCCCCACATTGAAAGAACTGCTGGAACAGGCATTGAACAAAAGCCATAAAACGGAAATCGCTGACCGGAACATCGAGCTGGCCGGCCTGGATATGCAAAAGCTTCGCGAGGCCTACCTGCCTGTAGCAGAGGTAAGCGGCCAATACGGCTTTATGGCACAAAACGGCAGCATTAAAACCGATGCCACTACCCTTTACCTGCCTGACGGTGCCCACCAGCTGCCCGCATTAGACAACGGCTTCACCGGAACGGCCAACCTGGCCCGGGCCGGGCTTGACATCCATTCCCTGGTTTATTCAGGCGGTAAAGTTCCCGCTATGAAAAAAGCCCTGAACGAAAAGATAAGTGCCCAAAAGGTGATGGTGGAAAAAGACCGCCAGCAGATCACGGAAGACGTGCTCAAAGCCTATGACCAGCTGGCGCTCCTTGACCAGGTGAAGGTACTTCTTGACGACAGCCAGAAGCGCCTGGACGTTCATAAAAAAACTGCCGGTAAGGCCCTCGAATACGGGCTTATCACCCGGTATGAATACCAGAAGCTGGAAGTGGCCCAGGGCCGGCTGAACCATCAGCGGGTATCTTACGAAGGGCAGCGCGATCTGCTGATCCGCCAGCTGGCCATGTATACCGGGATAGCGCCCGAAAGACTGGCTCTTCTCCAAAGCTCTTTAACCGCCATACCCGCTTCAGGCACCGGCCTTACCCCGGCCAACCGGCCCGAGCTGCTGGCCCTGGATCACGTTATACAGGCACGTCAGCACCAGGTAGCGGCGGCACAGTCCTGGTGGAAGCCCAAAGTGATGGCTTCTGCATCAGCAGGCTACCTCAATCTCTTTGATGCCCGTTTGAAAGGAAAAACCGAGCTCCCCCATAACCTGGGATACAATACGCTGACTACCCAATCTTTTCAGCTGGCACCGGATATCCGGGTAGGCATAGGCTTTCGTTGGGATATTTTTGACGGCTTTAAAGGGAAAAGAGACGTTCAGAAAGCCCGGCTGGAAGTACGGATCGCCGAGCTGGAAAGAGAAGAGACCCGAGAAATGCTGGATCTCAACCTCTCAAAAGCCCAAACCGATCTCAACACCGCCAACGGGGAGATCCAATCGAGGAAAATACAGCTTTCAGTGGCAGAAGAAGCCCTGGCCCAGGCTACAAAAGAATTTAAAACAGGGCTGATCCGGTCTTCTGACCTGATCGATGCCGAAAACGATTTTTTAGCGGCTTCGCTTGACTACCAGCAAGCCCTTTTTAACCAGCGAAGAATGGCTTTTGCACTGCTGAAAGCCACCGGCTCGCTGCAACCCGAAAATATTCAGTAATCACCCGCTTTGAAAAGCGATAAACGATAGACAACAATGAAAAATCTGTTAAAAATAACTTCTTCTGTTTTACTGCTGGCCGGCTTAACCGGTTGTGCCGAAAAACCGGCTCCCCGGTTAGAGGGAAAAGTCAAACGCGATGTCATCGCTTTTGCTCCCAAGGTGACCGGGCGGGTCCTCAAGGTTATGGTGGAAGAAGGAGACCTGGTAAAAACCGGTGACACCCTGGCTATCCTGGATGTACCCGAAGCAAATGCTAAGCTTTCACAAGTGAAAGGCCTGCTGAAATCGGCAGAGGCCCAGCGCACACTTGCGCAGAACGGGGCAACCTCTAATCAGCTGAAGCAGCTGAGAGCCAAGAAAACCGGCCTCGAAGAGCAATTCAGCTTTGCTGAAAAATCGTATCAGCGCGCCCGTGCCATGGCTGCCGACAGCATGATCTCTGCACAGTCATACGACGAGATCCGCGCGAAATACTTGGGTGCCAAAGCCCAGCTTGATGCCGTAAATGCCGAATTAAATGAGGCGGAGAACGGGGTTCGCTACGAGACCCGCCAGGCAGCGCAGGGCCAGGCCGACCAGGCCAGGGGTGCTTTACAGGAAGTTCAGATCGCCCTGTCGGAAAGATACATCATTGCTACCAGCGACATGATGATTGAAACCATCAGCCTGCATGAAGGAGAACTTGCCCCCGCCGGTTATCCCCTCTTTAACGGGTACATTCCGGAACGGGTTTATTTCCGCTTTACCCTGCCCGAGCACGCAGTAGCCGCCTTTAAAAAGGGAGATCGTGTTCAGGTAAGCATGCCTTACCTGAACCAGACAGCCACGGGAAAAATAACTACGGTGAAGCAACTCACCCGGTATGCCAACATTACCGCTGCGTATCCTGATTACCAGATCGAAGAAGCCGTTTACGAAGTAAAAATTGTACCGGATAACCTGAAAAATTCTTCAGCATGGCTCACGAACGCCACGGTCATATGGATTGAAAACGAGAAATAAAAACGAGCAACCCCAAATTAAAAACGAATTTTACACGTATGAAAAGCCTGATCAAAAGAGAGTTTAAACTATTCTTCAAAGACTCCACCCTCGTGTCTGTATTTCTGCTGGCACCCGTTATTTATGCCCTGCTCATCGGCATGGTTTATAAGAGCGGAAAAGTAGAAGATCTGCCTGTAATCATTATCGACCAGGACAATACCCCGCTGAGCAACCAGCTAACCGATATGCTCAGCGAGAATGAAAAGCTGAAGATTGTTTCTGTACAGTATAGCAATACCCTTACGCAGGAAGAGCTTATCCGGGAGAAAGCCGTGCTGGCTGTGGTTATACCCGACCGCTTCGAGGCGGATATCCTTCAGAAAAGATACCCCGAGATCAATACCTACATCAATACCACCAACCTGGTAACTGCCAACCTGGCTTCCGGGGCGGCACAAATGACCATCGGGTCGTTCAGTGCCGGTGTGGAGATCGCTGCCTTAAAGAAAAAAGAGGGCTCGCCTTCTCCGCAATACGAGCCCTTCAAAGCCAATTATATCCGCCTGTTCAATCCCGGGGCCAACTATTTTACCTACATGTGGCCCGGTATGATTATGGTGGTATTCCAGCAGGTGCTTTTGCTGGGCCTGGCGGTCAGCTTCTCGCGTGAATTCGAGCAGAAGACCTTCCGTACAGAGCTGCTGAGCCGTACGCATTCTGCCGTAAAAATGATCCTGGTAAAAGTAATTCCTTTCTGGGTTTTATCAGTAGGGATTGCCGCACTGTTCTACTTCTTTCACCAGGCATTTAATGCCCCTATGCCGTATACCCTGTGGCCGTTTGCCGTAAATACCGCTATTTTTGTAGTGGCCGTAAGCATGCTGGGGGTATGCCTGAGCATTCTTTTCAAAGACTCACTCAGGGCAACACAGATTCTTATGCTGATGGCGGCCCCGGCATTTATTATCGGGGGATACAGCTGGCCGCTGCAAGCTATGCCTGCAGGTGTGCAGCTACTGGCCAGCGCTATCCCGCTTACTCCTTTTCTGGAAGCCCATAAAATGATGCTGTTTCAGAAAGCCGCTTTTGCAGATATCCTGCCCCATATCTATGCTATGCTGCTGCAGATACTGGTGTACGGCACCCTGTCTTTCCTCCTGGTAAAATACCATATCCGGAAAAGCATGAAGAGCGCTGTGGTGCCTGAATAAAAAATTTTTATAATTTTTTAGGGTTTTTTCTTTATTATTCTACTATACTGGTAAACGCCCGGTTACGGGCATAAACCCGGGCTGGTTTTTAAACTTAATGAAAGAATATTCTGACATACAGTTAGTGGATATGCTGCATGAGGGGAATTCCCGCGCATTTGAAGAAATATACAAAAGGTATTGGTTCAAGCTGTATGGTATTGCATTTCATCACCTCGGTGTAAAAGAGGAATGCGAAGAGCTGGTGCAGAATGTTTTCCTGAGCATCTGGAACCGGCGGGAGAGTGTACGGATAAAACGGCTGGATGTTTATCTCACAGTATCCATAAAAAACCAGATCTACGATTTCATCAAATCTCAGATCAGCTACCGGAAGTACCAGGAATATATTATTCTGCAGGAGGTGGTACAATCGTCGGTACCCTTCCAGACCCTCCATTACAGCGAGCTTTCCGAGGCCGTTGAGGCCGCGCTGGCCCGGCTTCCTGAAAAAAGCGCCGAGGTGTTCAGACGAAGCCGGTTTCACAACCAGTCGGTCAGACAGATCGCAGAAGACCTACATCTTACAGACAAAACAGTTGAATATCACATTACCAAGTCTTTAAAATTCCTGAAGGAAAGCTTGTGGATGTACAATTCAAAAAATTAATACCATGACTCAGAAAGAATTTAACGATACGATAAAGAAATATCTGGACGGCCACTGCACAGAGGAGGAAGAGCGCCGGATTGAGGAATGGTATGCCGCACAGAAGCTGGAATCTTTACACATGCCCACCGAAGAAATGGTCTCCCTGGAGAAGCGAATGTGGGGAAACATTGCACAAAAATTACCTTTGAAAAGGAGGTTCCTGATCTGGCAAAGAATAGGCATAGCCGGGGCTGCGGCCTGTATTCTTGTAGTGATAGGGCTGCTTTTTAAAACACGGCCCGGGCCCGGCTCAGAAATGGAGAGTGCAGTTTCTGAAAAACGGCACCTGACCCTGCCTGACGGAAGCGAGGTTACACTGGCCCGGAATGCACAGATTCACTTTGACAAAAATTTTAACAAAAACCACAGAAACGTAACCCTGGAAGGCTCCGCGTTCTTCCACGTAACGCCTGATAAAAGCAAGCCGTTTATTATCTCTTCGGGAGACCTGGTTACGGAAGTGCTCGGAACAAGCTTTGAAATATCTCAGAATTCTGACCTGGATGTCATAGAGGTACGGGTGGTGACCGGTGAGGTCACGGTCTATAATCCCAATATGAAAAAGCAAACCAGGATGGTCTTATTCCCCAATCAAAAGGTAGTATATAATAAGCTTTTTAAGAACCTGAACAGAACCCTTGTCGAATCTCCCCAGCCTCTGCCTGACAAGGTGTTTCCTGAATCCAAATTTGTGTTTGTCAACACTCCGCTGAAGGAAGTGGCCAGGACATTCACGGAGGTGTACGGAATAGAATTTCAGATTGACGATAAGAACATTGAGGAGTGTATTGTGAATGCCGATCTTGAAAACCTGCCTATGTTTACCCGGCTGGAGCTCATCTGCAAGTCAGTAGAGGCCTCCTACATTATAAACGGTACCACGGTTTTTTTGAGCGGTGAAGGATGTAATTGATCAAATTTTAAAACAGATTATATGGTATAAAAAAGGAAACATTCAGTAATAGTCAAAAAGGGGATGATGTCTCATCCCCCCTTAAACCAGGCCTTCTATCTAAACGCCAATTTAAACCGGAAGGCCATGCTTTATCACTAAAACATATGCTAATTTATGAAAAAAAGTATACCGAGCCTCCAAATCATTGTGAAGCTTATGAAAATTAGTTTCTATCAATTTCTTATAGCCATCTTCTGCGGCAGCCTGGCTTTGGCACACGATGTGGAAGCCCAAAAGAGCCTGGCGCGCATCGTAAATATTCCGGCCGCACAGGTTAGCCTTCACGAGCTGTTAACGGGAATAGAAAAACAAACCGATATAAAGTTTGTCTACAGTTCCCGGATTAACATCACCCAGCCTGTGGCAACCCACTTAAAAAACACTTCAGTATATACCCTCCTAACCGAAGTGCTTAAACCGCTGGGAATTGACTACGAAGTATTTGACAACCGGATACTGTTGAAAAAGATGAAGGCAAGAGAAATAACGGAATACGAAGCATTACTCCAGGTGCCCGCCCGGCAGGCCGAACGAACGATAAGCGGTTCGGTTCGGGACGAGCAGGGCGAACCCTTAATCGGGGTGAGCGTTTCTCTCAAAAATACCGGCAGGGGCACAATGACCAACGCCGAAGGAAAATATACCCTTGACGTTCCCGACGAACAGGGCGTGCTGGTCTTTTCCTATCTCGGGTTTAAGAAAAAAGAAATTCCGGTACCGGTCAGCAATGTGGCGGATGTGGTGCTGGAAGAAGATAACAGGGCGCTTGATGAGATCATTGTGGTGGGGTACGGTACAGAGAAAAGAAGCGATGTAACCGGGGCCCTGTCTAAGGTAGATCTTGATAAAGCCATTGCCGTACCCACTTCTAATGTGGCGGAAATGCTTCGCGGCCAGGCAGCAGGTGTCCAGGTGACCTTAGGATCAGCCCGGCCCGGAGGCAGCTCCAATATTTTAATCCGGGGACAAAAATCTATCAGCGGAGGCAATGACCCGCTCGTGGTATTGGACGGTTTCCCGATTGATAACATCAATGACATTAATCCCGATGATATCGCCTCTATCGAGATCCTGAAAGATGCCTCGGCTCAGGCCATTTACGGTGCGCGTGCAGCTAACGGGGTTATCCTGGTCACTACCAAAAGAGGCAAGGAAGGCAAAATCCAGGTGGGGGTTCATACCTATTACACCTCTCAGCGCCTGACCAAAAACTTTGACATGTTTACGCCCGAAGAGTTTGCCCAGTACCGGCGGGAAGCCGTAAGAGCCAATAATCCGGGCGGCAAAGACTACAGTTCTGACGAAATTAACTTCGGGGGATCTGCCGCAGCACCGGAATACATCAATTACAAAGCCGGGAATTTTGCCGATTGGGAAAAAATAATGATGCGGACCGCTATTACCAACAGCAATACCATAAACATAAGCGGGGGAAATGAGGTCACCAAAATATTTTCGAGCTTAAACTACTTTACGCAGACCGGGCTTCTGCCGAATTCCGACTACAAAAGAGGCGCCTTCCGGTTAAATCTGAACCGGAAAATAAACAGCAAGATCGATATAGACATGAACCTGAACCTGGCTACCGACGGCCAGCAGAGAGAAAGTTCATCGCTTGACTTTATCACCATTTCTCCATTTATGGGTCCTTATGACCTGGACGGCAACCTCGTATTCAGGCTGGCCGGGGCTAACGCCAGCAGCAGCACGATAAACCCTTTATGGAACATTAGGGAAGCGAATAACGAATCCAAGTCGTCGTATTATAACCTGAATCTTGCCGGGAATTACGCCATTACCAAAACCCTCAGCTACCGGCTGAACACGCTGTACAACAGGAAGTTTATGGATGACGGCACCTACCGGACAAGACTGCATTCGGAAGGAATAGCCACCAATGGCACGGCCACGTTGACCAACAGCTCCTGGGAAGAGTTCCTGGTTGAAAATATCCTGAATTTCAGTCCGGTAATAAATAACACCCACAAGCTGGACTTCACATTTGTGCAATCCGTTAACCAAAGAGACTACTCTTCTGACTACATTACCGGCACCCAGTTCAGCAACGATGTCCTGGGCTATGACGGCATCACCAATGCCCTCAATTTCAAGGTGGTCAGGAGTGAAACACGCAGAAGGCTGGTAGGTTTCCTGGGAAGGGCCCGTTACAATCTTTCAGACAAATACCTGTTTACTTTCACGGCCCGGAGAGACGGTTCTTCGGTTTTTGCTCAAAATAACAAGTGGGGCTTCTTCCCCGCCGGAGCCTTTGCATGGAAAATACAGAATGAGCGCTTTATGGAAAACCTGCACGATGTTTCGGAGCTGAAATTCAGGCTGAGCTACGGATCTGTAGGAAACCAGGCCCTTGCCCCTTATCAGACACTTGGACTTGTAAATAACAATTCCTACGTTTTCGGCGGCATACTCCAGGGCGGAAACCTGCCCGGCGGACAGCTGCCCAACCCGGATCTTACCTGGGAAACCAGTACTACCTTTAATGCCGGTCTGGATTTCGGGTTCCTGAAAAACAGGATCATGGGTACGGTGGAATATTACGACATGCACACCACGAACCTCCTCACCGATGTGCCTCTGGGCGGGATGTCAGGCTTTTCTTCCATGATCACGAACGGCGGGGAAATTCAGAACAGGGGTATTGAAGCGCTGCTTACAGGCCATATCCTGAGAGACGGGCCTTTGAAATGGTCGGTGACCGGTTCATTTACCCGCAATAAAAACAAGCTCCTGAAATCGGGCATTACCGATGAATTCGGCAATCCTAAAGACGATATTTCACGGAACCGGTTCATCGGACACGGCGTAAATGTGCTGTACACCAAATTATTTGACGGTATCTTCCAGACCGACGAGGAAGCCCTCGCTTCAGGACAGGGTTCCAAAGGCGGTACCATCGCCAATCCTTTCCAGAGCGACGCCACACTGCATGCCGGCGCTATCCGGGTAAAAGACGTGAACGGAGACGGGGTGATCGATATCAACGATAACGTGATCATCAATACCGCCCCCGACTGGTTTGGCTCATTTTCAACCACTGCATCGTTCAAGGGCTTTGAGCTGATGGCCGATATTTATACCGTTCAGGGCGTTACCAAATATAATCCCTACCTGGGCCAGTTTAATGAAGGGGGTTACAACACGGCGGTAAGAAACGGGATAAAGAGAGACTACTGGACCCCTGAAAACCCGTCGAATACTTATCCGAGACCGAATTATTCTACCAAGGCTGCGAACGTCGAAATCCTGGGGGTGGCAGATGCTTCTTACGTACGGCTGCGAACACTTTCCCTGGCTTACAATATTCCCCCCTACCTGGTGAGAAAGGCAAATTTAAATCATGTCAAAGTATACGTGACAGGGACCAATTTATGGACAATTACAGACTACAAATCGTATAGTCCTGAAAATAACCCCAATGACTTCCCCGATGCCAAAGGGTTTACCATGGGTCTTAATTTGAGCTTCTAAACACGAAAAAGTAATGATCAAAATATTTCAAAAAATACTATTGCCGGCTTTGCTCATCATCGGGCTCAGCGGGTGCGAAAACTTTCTTACCGAAAAATCGGCCAGTTCGTTTACGGCAGACTTCGTCTACAACACCCCCGAAGGACTTGAATCGGGTGTGGTGGGTTTGTACAACATTCAGCGGTCGTTCTGGGAAAATATGGCTAACAACGGCTCTAATCCCATTGTGATTGACTCCAAAGACGACCTTACCATACCCCGGGGAGGAGAAATCTCCAACTACGGCAGGATGATACAGGGTACCACCCCGGAAAACAGCTACGTTTACTCCGACTACTGGCGGCTGTATTACCGGATCATGGACAGGGCCAATGCCCTGATCGCATCGGCCGAAAAAATACAGGGGATGAGCGATGAACGGAAGAATAAAGTGCTTGGTGAAGCAAAATTTTTCCGGGCAAATTCGGTATTTATTCTCTACAAGCTGTTTAACAACATCTATGTGACCACCGAACCCACCACTCCTGAAACCGTTCAGAAAGTGGTTACTTCCAAATCCGGAGAAGCAGAAATTTTTGACCTGGTGAAAAGTGACCTCGCTTTTGCCATCGGGAATCTCCCCCTGAAGACTACCGAACCGGGAAGAATCACACAGAATATGGCCCGGCATTTAAAGGCAGAGGTGGCTTTGTGGCAGAAAGACTGGAAGGAAGCCAAAGCCCAGGCGGAAGCCGTGATCAGCTCCGGTGCGAACAGCCTGTTATCTTCTACCGGACTGGTTTTCAAGGGCGACCTTAACCACTCAGAAACCCTGTGGGCGCTGCAGTTTAAGGTATTGGTAAACGGCGGGCCCAATAAGGTTAACTTTAACCTCATGCCCAACTATGCCGAGCTGATGCCGGGCTCTAAATATACGGTAGAGCAGGGAGGCAGGGGCTTTGGCTGGCTTACCCTCAATAATTACCTGCGGGACCTGCTCAATGAAGATCCTAACGATACCCGGGTAAAAGGATCTTACTATATCCAGGATTATGTGTACAATGATCCCGCCACCCTGCCTGAAGGCAAGGTTATCGGTGAAAAAATAGTGCACAGCACCTGGCAGGAATTTGCGCCGCTGGCTGCAGACCGGAACGCCTTCTTTATCCGCCTTAACGCGGGATGTAAAAAGTATTTTCCGGATGATGGAAATCCTACCGTGGATACTCAGACCAAAAACATTATGATCGCCCGGCTTGCCGAAACGTATCTCTACGCCGCCGAAGCAAACCTCATGCTGGGGAACATCGGAACTGTGAACGACAGCCCGCAGTCAGGAACTGCCCTCGGACAGCTGAACGCCGTCAGAAAAAGAGCCGGTACCGCCCCCTTGAGCACACTCCGGCTGGAAGACATCCTGGATGAGCAGGCCAGGGAGCTGGCCTTTGAAGGCAGAAGATGGTATATGCTGAAACGTACCGGAAAGCTGTATGAATATATTGTGGATCACGCAGGTTACGGTAAACGCGGAGACCTTTCAGCGGAGAACTCGGCCGGACATGCGAATACCGCCAAAGATCCGTTCCCGTACCGGTCTGACGCCCGTACAAGAATGAGGCCGCACATGGTGAACTGGGCTATTCCTCTTTCTGAAATGAACCTGCTGGGCGAGTCCTATCCCCAGAACCAGGGCTATTAAGAAAACAGCACTCCATCCTGAGCACAGATATCCCGGAAATACCCTCCGGGATATCTGCGCTTATAGACAACAGGGAGTTTCATATTTGTGCTGCACACCGGTCAAAAGTGAGCCGTTGGTACCTATAATTTCAGAATTGGTGTAGTTTTTTTGACGGGTAATCCTACCCTCTTTTATACTTGGGTTTTTCTTTTTAAAACGATAAACCCCATGCAAAGCCTCACCTTCCATCCCCAACTCATTCTCCGTACTCCGCACGAAGCATTCTCTCTGCAAATTGACGAACCCACTCTCCGGACCTGCATCCAAACCGACGCCACGTTCAGAGAAGCGCTTTACCTGGCCTCTCCTTCTTTGTTTTCAGAGCTGAAGTCTTCCGGTGGACTCCCGGAGAAAATTCTTTTTCCGCTTACCCGGTATCTTATCAGGAGTCGTTATCGCGCCACTCCTTTCGGGCTGTTTTCCGGAGTAGGTGTGGTGAACTGGGGCGATAAGACCCGCCTTTCAGCAGAAGCGCCATATAGCCGGAAAACCCGCCTCGACATGGATTACCTCTGCGCCCTGGCCCGTGAGCTTGACCATGCCCCCCGCCTGCGTGAACACCTGGTCTACTACCCCAACAACAGCCTGTATTTTTTCGGCGGGGACATCCGGTATACGGAACACTTCGATACACCTGTCCTTAGCTCTGTTAAAAACGACCTGTATATCCGGGCTGTATTGAAGCAGGCAACGGCGGGTGCTGATTTCTTTACTTTGATGACCGCGCTCCGGCAGGAAGGAATATCCGAAGCAGACGCGCGGGCTTTCCTTCATGAGTTGGTTGATATGCAAATCCTTGTCAGTGAATTGCAGCCCTGCATCACCGGCGACGATTTCATGGAACAGATACTGCGGGTGGCAAGCAGGGCGGGGCTCCCTGCTGCTTTCACCATCGGCAACGTCCGGCAAAAGCTCCGTCAGCTGGACAAGAGCCGCTCCATCACCGCATACGAAGAAATTATACACGAATTACAAACACTGGGGGTAATCCCGGATGAAAATAAGCTTTTTCATACGGTAAGGGTTAACCACTGGAAAAAAGAGGCCGATACAATAAGCACCGAATACCAGGAGGAGATCCTGAGGGTGATTCCCCGGCTCAGTATTTTTGCCCCTGACACCCATTCCATAAATGACTTTACATCGAGGTTTTATGCCCGGTATGAACACGAAGAAGTATCGCTGCTAACCGCGCTGGACGCGGAGAGTGGTATAGGCTACCCAAGTGATGAAGCGAAAGATTTTACGCCCCTGACCGACGGGATCACTCTTCCGTCAACAGAAGAAAGGGCTCCGGAACGGATATGGAAAGAATGGCAACAGGCGCTCTTCAAAAATCTTCAAAAAGCACAGCAGGACGGGGCCTATGAAATGCCCCTCCCTGATATCCCCGGACAAAACCCAAACCCCGGTCCCAGTTTTGCCGTAATGTTCCGGCTGGTAGATGACCGTAAAATATTTATTGAAACCATAGGC
The DNA here is from genome assembly GCF_040829825.2 of Leadbetterella sp. DM7. Taxonomy (NCBI): domain Bacteria; kingdom Pseudomonadati; phylum Bacteroidota; class Cytophagia; order Cytophagales; family Leadbetterellaceae; genus Leadbetterella; species Leadbetterella sp. DM7. The sequence goes on from NZ_JBFOLH020000007.1 coordinate 186,216, forward strand.
GGAAGCAGTGCAGCCAATCTTATCGGGAGGTTCGGACATGCTTCAGAAGATATCTCCCAAATGCTTCACGACATAGCCGACACGGAAAGCAGGAATAATCCTGATGTAATTTTCGCAGAAATTGTTCACCTGCCGGAAAGCCGCACGGGAAACATCCTGTGCCGGCCCGCCTTCCGGCATTACGAGATTCCCTTGCTGGCCCGGTCAGACCTGCCACAGGAGAACCGGATCTCTCTCCGGGATCTCTGCCTGTCTGTAAAAAATAACCGCCTGGTATTGCGTCACCGGAAATTGAATAAAGTAGTGGTGCCCCGCCTGGGAAGTGCACACAACTTCAAAAACCATTCGCTGCCGGTTTACCGGTTCCTGTGCGACCTTCAAACCCAGGGTTTCCAAAGCTCTCTCGACTTCACCTGGGGTGAGCTGGCCAAAGAGTTTGTGTTCCTGCCCCGTGTAGCCGACGGCCGGGTAATTCTTAGTCCGGCCATGTGGCAATTTGCTTCACAACATCTGCTACCGGTTCAACAGCCGGACCTCACCCCCGACGAATTTGAGGCCTGGCAGAAACAATACAAGATACCCCGGTGTTTTGTACTGGCGGAAGGAGACAATGAGCTGTTTATTGATAGTGCCAATCCCCTTCTGCTCCGGGTTTTCCTGGATTCGGTAAAACAGAAAAGTGCTATCCTGCTTAAAGAGTTTCTCGGCGATGAAACGATACCTGTGAAAAACGCTGAGGGCCGTGCAATGGTGAATCAGTTCATTGCTGTTCTGATGCGGAACGACCCTGTATACCGGTATACAAGGGAGGAATGCGCTTTAAGCACCGTTCAGCGCACATTCAGCCTGGGTTCAGAATGGGTGTATTTCAAATTTTACTGTGGAGCAAAGTCGGCCGATAACATCCTGCAAAACGGTATTGCGCACATCATTAATGAAGCCGGGGCAAGCAGTTGGATCGATCATTGGTTTTTTATCCGGTATAACGATCCCGATAATCATCTGCGGGTGCGGTTTCACCTGACGGATACCCGTTTTTTGCCCGGCCTCCTCCGTTTGATTCGCTTTTATATTCTGCCGTTTGAAAGCAACGGGGTGGTATGGAAAACCCAGGCCGATACCTACCGGAGGGAACTGGAACGGTATGGCCACGAAACCATTCAACAAATTGAGCACCTGTTTTGGGTCGACAGCCGGATCTACCTCGATTTCCTGGACCAGACGGAAGGTGATGAACGGGAGGAAGTAAAATGGCTGTACGGACTCCTCAATATCGACCGCCTTTTACATGCCGCCGGTCTTTCTGTTTCCCGTAAAAAAATGCTGATAGAAAAAGTACGGAATGCTTTTGCGGAAGAGTTTAAAATGGACCGGCGCTTAAAATCACAAATCGATGTCCGGTACAGAACCTGCCGGAAAAAATTAGAAAAATTCCTGGAAGAGCATCACCCCTTACACCGGATCTTCACCCCTTATGAAGCCGGGATATGCACCTTATGGAGAGAAATCTCTGACCGTATAGCAGACCCGGCAGCTTTTGAACAGGTCCTCATCAGTTGCATGCACATGACGGTTAACCGGCTCATCAGTTCCGGTCAACGGTTACACGAGCTGGTCATGTACGATTTCCTGGGCAGATACTATACGTCGCTGATCGCCGTAAGAAAGATTCCTAAGGTTTCATGATCTTGGTTTCCAGCCGCTCAAAAAACGACTGACGGTACGTTCCTCCCAAAGGAACCCGGTCTTTGACATCCTGCAGCACGATTTCACCTCCGTCAATCATTTTGATCTGGCTTAATGCCACAATAAATGTCTTATGGGTTCTGAAGAAATACTCTTTGGGGAGGCGTTCTTCCAGCTCTTTCATGGAAAGAAGGGTAATGATTCTTTCTTTCTGGCGGGTATAGATCCCTACGTAATTCCGCATCGACTCAATATAAACAATGTCGGAAAACACTACCTTAACCAACTTGCCCTTCCGGTCTGACTTCACCATGATAAAGTCATCCAACTCTCCTGACCGCTTAGGCTTTTTAACGTCTGTACCCAGGCCCATGCGCTCTTCTGCCTTCTTTACGGCCCTCAGGAAGTTCTCAAAAGCAATGGGTTTGGTCAGGTAATCAACCACATCGTATTTATACCCCTCAAGCGCATACTCTGAATAGGCCGTGGTCAGGATAACCTTTGATCCGTTTTCCATAAGCTCCAGGAAGCCCAGGCCGGAAAGGTGCGGCATATTAATATCCAGGAAGATAAGGTCTACTGCATTCCCTTTTGTGTACCGCAGCGCTTCTACTGCATTCTGAAAAGAACAGCGATGGCTTAGTGCAGGTGTTCTTTTAATGTAATTTTCCAAGAGCTGGATAGCAGCGTCTTCATCATCAATAATTATACAGGTCATATAGGTATTTTGTCTTCTGTTGTGAATATGTTTTTCTAAATCGTTTAAACTTCAATGGCCCTCCTCCCAGGTAATATCCAGGCCTACTTCAAAGTGCGTGACCGAGTCCAGAGCCTTCAGGTCAAAGTGATCCGGAAAGGCCATTTCAAGCCGTCTTCTGATATTGGTATGCCCCAAAGCGGTAGTTTCCTTATCAATAAAATCCAACCGCTTTTTATTCCGGCACCAGAATGCCAGCCCCGATGCATCTACCCTTACCTTTATTTCTATGGGATCTGTAAAATCATCCTGTATACCATATTTGAATGCGTTTTCTACCAGGCTGATAAGAATCAGGGGAGGCATTGAAAAAACCAGCAGGTTACCCTGCCGGGTATAGTTTAATGCCAGGCGATCACCAAAACGCAGCTTTTGTAATTTCAGGTATTCATCTATTGCTTCCAGCTCTTTCTCTACTGTATTCTGTTCACTCTTTGTGCTTTCTACCGAATAACGCATTAACCGGGTAAGCGACATGAGGGCTTCTCCCGAGCGCCGGCTCAATCCCGCCACATCGCTATAGACAAAATTCAGGGTGTTGAACAAAAAATGCGGATTGATCTGCGCCTTTAAAAAAGCAATCTCTGTTTTCAGCAGCTTTTCTTCTGTTACCCGCCGCAGTTTTTCCTCCTGTATGGATTTAATATAATACCAGTAGGCAAATGAGAAAAAGGTCATATAGGAATATCTCCAGAACTCAAAGCTGACATACCTTATAATGGTACCCTTGTTCTCTATATTAAGAATATAATTATCTGTTCTTAAAAAATTTTCAACTCCCATCTTAGAAAAAACAAAAAAGACCAACAAAATAAAAATACACGAAAATGTCAGAACCCGTGATTTAGAAAAACTGGGTAGAATGATATAGAAAACACAAACGTAAAAATAAATCGTATTAGTAAGCGCATTGAATACGAACGGAATTATCGCTGTTCTCCCGCTTTGAAACCCATACGTGAATAAAAAATCTGTGGTCCAGAAAGCAATCCATATCGTAAGATGGCTTGCAATTTCTCCTTTATTCTTTATTTTTAAAGCAAACATTATAGCTTCTTCTCCCTCCATTATCGCTTTTCGTATAGTGAATACTTCAGTTGGTATATTTTTTTTTCTGCGTCACGTAAGATCTACAATCTTTGGAATAGATAAAATTAATCATTCCCACTTATAAATCAGCTGTATTATGAAAGACAAAAAGCTCGATATCAGAAAAATTACTATCTCTAAATTTTCCAATAAGGGTAGTAAACCGGGTAAAACATCGCTCAATCCCACCACGCTCACGCTAAATGACTGAATCTGTATAGGTATTCACGCTCTGCATAACTGCATTAAACTTTCTACTAATCCACAAACACATATGGGGTTGTCAGTTTTGACAACCTCATTTTAATTTCTGAACGCCTATCTTTGCATAAAGGACCAGGAATTTATGACAAAGGAAGAAATACGCATTGACGCCCGGCAAAAACGGGCCCTGCTGACCGCGTCTGAAGTGGAGTCGAAAAGCAGGAAAATTGCTTCCCTTCTCTTCAGCCGTATCCCCGTTCACCGGTATTCTGCCGTACATGTTTTCCTGCCTATCCGGAAAAACAATGAGCCCGACACTTACCCCGTGCTGGAAACGTTGCAAAGAGATTTCCCTTCAGATATTTACATTTCCAAAAGCCTCGGCAACGGAGAAATGCTTCACGTACCCTATACATCCGGCCTGGCCCTTACAAAAAATCATTGGGGCATAGACGAACCCGCTGATCTCAGCCGGGCTATCGATTCAGAAGATCTTTTCCGGAAATATCCCGACGTTCTTGTGCTGATCCCCCTCCTGGCCTTTGACCAGCAGGGTTACCGGGTGGGTTATGGCAAAGGCTATTACGACCGGTTTCTGTCGCGGGCAGGCGGTCATACGCTGAAAACCGGGCTCTCCCTGCTGGAACCGGTAGAGCGCATAAGCAACCCCTCCCCCCTGGATATCCGGATGGATTATTGCATTACCCCGGAGAGGATCTGGAAATGGGAATAAGTGCCCCGGCCCTTCATATCAACATTTTCTTTATTTTTGCAAATTATTTCAATCGCAAGCAATGGAACTTTCAAAAACCTACAGTCCTAAAGAGGTAGAAGATAAATGGTACGCTTACTGGGAAAAGAATAAATTTTTCAGTTCAAAACCCAATCCCCGTAAAGAGCCGTACACCGTGGTTATCCCTCCTCCTAACGTAACGGGCGTACTTCATATGGGGCACATGTTGAACAACACCATCCAGGATGTGCTGGTCCGGAAAGCCCGTATGGAAGGAAAAGAGACCTGCTGGGTTCCGGGTACCGATCACGCTTCTATTGCTACAGAAGCAAAAGTGGTAGCCATGCTCAAAGAAAAGGGCATCAACAAGGCCGACCTTTCCCGTGAAGAGTTCCTGAAATATTGCTGGGAATGGACCGAAAAATACGGCGGTATCATCCTGAAGCAGCTGAGAAAGCTGGGGGCTTCCTGCGACTGGGACAGAACCCGCTTCACCATGGAGCCCAGCCTGTACGATGCCGTAATTGACGTTTTTGTTGATTTATATAACAAGGGAGAGATCTACCGGGGCTATCGTATGGTCAACTGGGACCCGGAAGCCAGGACCACCGTTTCTGATGAAGAAGTGATCACCAAAGAAATGGCCTCCAGGCTGGTATATATCCGCTACTTTTTCCCGGGCAGCACCGATGGCCTGACCATTGCCACTACCCGGCCCGAAACCATCATGGCCGATGCCGCCATTTGTGTCAACCCGAATGACGATCGCTACCGCCACCTGGTCGGGAAAACCGTGCTCATCCCTCTTATCAACAAAGAGATCCGGGTGATTGCCGATGAATACGTGGAAACGGACTTCGGTACCGGCTGCCTGAAGGTGACCCCGGCACACGATCAAAACGACTTTATCCTGGGTGAAAAGCATGGCCTGGAGGTGATAGACATCCTGACAGATGATGCGAAGCTTAGCGAAAAAGCACAGATCCTGGTGGGTGAAGACCGGTTTGTAGCCCGCAAGAAGATCATCAAAATGCTGGAAGAATCAGGAAACCTCGTTAAGGTGGAAGACTACAAATCCAACGTGGGAACCTCTGAAAGAACCGGGGCGGTCATTGAGCCGAAGATCTCGCTGCAGTGGTTTCTTAAAATGAAGGAGATCAGCAAGCCTGCGTGGGAAAACGTGATGAACGATACCATCCGCCTGATCCCGCCCAAGTTTAAAAATACGTACAATCACTGGATGGAGAACGTACGCGACTGGAACATCAGCCGGCAGCTCTGGTGGGGCCACCGCATTCCGGCGTATTACCTCGGAGACGGCACCGTAATTGTGGCCAAAAGCCTCGAAGAAGCGGTTAGTCAGGCCCGGGAGAAAGGCCTGAATGTAGCGGCGGAAGACTTCACCCAGGACGAAGACGTACTGGATACCTGGTTCAGCTCCTGGCTGTGGCCGATCTCTGTTTTCGACGGCTTCAAAGACCCGGAAAATGAAGATATCCGGTATTATTATCCTACCAATGACCTGGTGACCGCCCCGGAAATCCTGTTCTTCTGGGTGGCCCGGATGATCATTGCCGGTTATGAATACAAGGGCACATACCCCTTCAAAAATGTGTACCTCACCGGTATTGTGCGGGATAAGCTGGGCCGCAAAATGTCGAAATCGCTGGGCAACTCCCCGGATCCGCTCGACCTGATCGATCAATACGGGGCCGATGCCGTACGTACAGGCATGCTCTTCAGCTCTCCCGCAGGCAACGACCTGCCCTACGATGAAAAGCTGGTAGAGCAGGGCCGGAATTTCTCCAATAAAATATGGAATGCCTTCCGCCTTGTAAAAGGTTGGGAAACCGGTGCGGGAGAAGTCCCTGTGGCAGCCATAAAATGGTTCCGCGCCCGGCTGAATGCCGCCATTGCAGAAGTACGTGAGCACTATGAAAAATTCAGGATGTCTGACGCGCTGCTTACCACGTATAACCTGATCTGGAACGATTTCTGTTCCCAATATCTTGAAATGGTAAAACCGGCCTATGCCGACGGCGTGGCACAGCCTGTAGCCCCCGAAACCTACAACGCCACCATCGGGTTCTTTGATGAGCTGATGCGGCTGGCGCACCCCTGGATACCCTTTATTTCAGAAGAGATCTGGCAAAGCCTGGCTGACCGCAGTGCCGGCGACTCTATCTGTATCCAGCCGTTTCCGAAAGGCGGTGAAGCCGATGCCGGAATACTGGGTAACTTTGAGATTCTTTCCGAGCTGGTTTCCTGGGTGAGAAACACCCGCCAGAGCAAGCAGATCTCACCCAAAGAAAGCCTGCCCCTGGAGATCAGGACAACGGCACCGGAACGCTACCGGCCCTTAGAGCCGCTGATCATGAAGCTGGCCAATATCGGCACCATCACGTATGCCCACGAAGTATCCGGAATGACGTATGTGATCAAGGGAGATGAGTTCGGCCTGGACCTGGGCGGAAACCTGGATACCGAATCGGAAAAAGAAAACCTGCAGAAAGAGCTGGAATATACCCTGGGCTTCAAAAAATCAGTAGAAGCCAAACTCTCCAATGAGAAATTTGTGGCCAATGCCAAACCCGAGGTCGTGGAAAGAGAAAAGGCTAAGCTGGCCGATGCAGACGCAAAAATCCAGGCCATCCGCGAAGCCCTCCAGAAATTATAATAAAAAACTGTTCTGTCAGGTCTAAACAGCTACAATACTTGACAGAACAGTTTTAACCCTCCTTCTTGACACTTTCATGTGATTACCGTTTTGAAGGGTAATCTCCAGCGACTTGCCCTGAAGCTCGTAGCCGCTTACATAATCGGGGTTCACCAGGTACTTTTTGCTGACCCGGATAAAGTGGTTAAATTTTTCTTCGTGTCTCAACAGGGTAGAGCTGGAAACCATTTTTTCACCTGTTCTCAGGTAGATCTCTGTATAGTTAATATCGCCGGAAAAAAACATTATATCGGCCAAGTTGAAATTCCCTCTTTTCATGCACAATTATTTTTTACAAAATTCGTACATATACGCGAGAGATTTTAGAGTGAAAACCCCGAATTTAAGGGGGGTGTTTTCACGGTATTTTAAGGAAAAGAGCGGAAAAATCCACTCTTTTCCTGGAATATTAATGTCCGCCTTCTGCTTTGAGGTCTTTCAGGTCTATCCCCTGCTTTTTCAAAATGCCGGTAACCGCTATGGCATAAAATGCCAGGTAAGCAAAGCAAAGTACCCCAACAATAAAGCTAAAATGTATACTGGTCTTGTCGGCAATAACCCCTTGCAGCGGGGCAATAATTCCTCCTCCCATGATCATCATGATCAGGAAACCCGACCCCTGGTTGGTATGCCTGCCAAGGCCTTTGATTGCCAGTGCAAAAATACAGGGCCACAGGGTAGAGCAAAACAGTCCCACGCTGGTGAACGCATACACGGAGGCCATTCCTGTAGAGAACATCCCGATCAGCAGGGCCACTATTCCTGCAAGAGAAAATATAAGCACCATGCGGGCGGGATTTCCTTTACTCAATATATCACAGACAATCATGGCCAGGATCACCAGGGCGTAAATGTAAAAGGGAGCAAGGTCATGATCAGCAATAAAATTCACCAGCAGAAATACGCCAAAGGCCAGATAAGGCGCCAGGAAGCGCAGGATCTTTGTTATTCCGGCCCGGAAGTCAAATGCCTCCACGGCGCCTGTCCACCGCCCGATCATCATAGATGCCCAGTACAGTGAAATATACGGGGCAATATCTTTGGTAAGGAGCCCGAGGTTATCCTGCATATACGCAGGCAGGTTACTGGCCGTACTCACCTCCACGCCCACATAAAGAAAAATAGCGATCATCCCCAAAATCAACTGCGGGTAGCTGAACGCCGATTTCCGGTTAACCGAACCCGGCACATCGGCCTTCTCCTCTTCTTTAATTACGGTGTCAGGCAGCGATGAGAATTTAAGGAACAACGCCACCAGTAAAAAGGCCGCCCCCAAAACCAGGTACGGAATTTTTACCGATTCAATGCTGGCTTCCGTGTTAGCCGAGGCTGCAGAACCGAATATGGCAAACGTCACAATCAGGGGGCCGATGGTGGTACCGAAGTTATTGATCCCCCCGGCCATGGTCAGCCGTTGCGAGCCCGTACTGGAAGGGCCTACCAATATGGCCAGCGGATTAGCCACGATCTGTTGCAGTGAAAACCCGAGCCCTACAATAAACAAGGCGGATATCATCAGGTTAAATGAGCCAATATTGGCTGCCGGAATAAAAAGCAGCGTGCCCAGAGCCGAAATAGCCAGGCCCAGGATCAGGCCGTTTTTATAGCCTATTTTGTTGATCAGGTCTACTTTCAGGAGAGACGACACGATCATATAAATGATCGAACCCACGGTATAGGCAATATAGAACGCGGTTGCTACCAGCTGACTCTGGAACTGCGACAGGTTAAATTCTTTCTTGAACACCGGAATCAGGATGTCATTACTGGCGGCCACAAACCCCCAGAAGAAAAAAACGGATGCGAGCGGGATAAACTGACCCCAGTTGGTACTTTTGTTTTCCATTATTTGTTAATTTAATAAATCTTCTTGCCAGTTAAAAAGCTCATTTTTAGAGGCGTCCCAGTTGGGATATATCCCGAAATGTTTTTCCCGCACCAGTTCCAGCAACACATTCCGCAGCTTGTCCATATTCTCGTTTTTCTCTGCCGAAATAAATGCCACATATTGAGCATTCTTTTTCAGGTAGCCGGCTTCCAGCCTCTCCAGGTTCTTCTTCAGGTCTTCTTCCGTGGCCAGGTGTTTGTCCAGTCCTTCTTCCGACTCCGGCTGGTACATGTCCAGCTTATTAAATACCAGCAGGGTGGGCTTGTCCTGCGCCCCTATTTCGGCCAGGGTATCGTTCACGATATCGATCTGTTCTTCAAATGAAGGATGGGAAATATCCACTACATGGATCAGGATGTTGGCGTCCCGGATCTCGTCCAGGGTAGACTTAAACGACTCCACAAGCGTAGTAGGTAGCTTCCGGATAAAGCCAACCGTATCGGTAAGTAAAAAAGGAATATGCCCCAGAACCATTTTCCGGACGGTAGAATCAATGGTAGCAAACAGCTTGTTTTCTGCAAATACATCTGACTTGGTCAGCTTGCGCATCAGGGTAGACTTCCCCACGTTGGTATAGCCTACCAGGGCTATCCTTACCAGCCGGCTCCGCTCTTTCCGGCGGGTAGCTGCCTGCTTATCTATTTTTTCCAGCTTCTCCTTTAAAAATGCAATCCGGTCCTGCACAATCCGCTTATCGGTTTCCAGCTCCTTCTCGCCCGGCCCCCGCATACCGATCCCCCCTTTCTGCTTGCTGAGGTGTGACCACATCCGGGTCAGGCGCGGAAGCAGGTATTTGTACTGGGCCAGCTCTACCTGCCGCTTGGCCTGGTCGGTCCGTGCCCGTTGTGAAAAAATATTCAGGATCAGCAGGCTCCGGTCCAGCACTTTCTTGTTCTCGAAGATCTTCTCCAGGTTTCTCACCTGGGAGGGGGAGAGCTCATCGTCAAAGATGAGCGTATCTACCGGGTTCAGCGCTACCCAGTTCTGGATCTCCTCCAGCTTTCCCTTGCCTACAAAAGTTTTCTGGTCCGGGAAATTCAGTCGCTGTACAAATGTTTTAAGTGTTTTTACACCCGAGGTCTCCGCCAGAAATGCCAGCTCATCCAGGTACTCCTTTGTTTTACCGGCATTCTGCTTCTGGGTGATTACGCCGATAAGAATAGCCGTTTCCTGCTCCTTATGGGTACTGATTAGCGGTGTATTTAACAATGGTTGCTTTACTGATTTTTAACGGGAAACGCTCGCTGCACTTCTTCTGACCTGCTGCCGGCTTTCCACACTAATGAATAAAATTAACGCAGCAATATTACTAATTTTTCGGCAATTCGTCCTATCTGCATTTCTTTTTATTCACATTCTGCTCCCTGCTTTTCCCGGCCCATAGTTTACACAAAAAACCTGAAATACTTCGCAAAATGGTACTTTTTCAAACATTTACTTCCTTTGCTCTCCGCGTCGTCTCTATTTCTTTATCTCCTCTTTGCCTCAAAAATGTGGATATCTTTGACCAAACCGTGTATAAATTTATCTGCTTACCATTGCATATTTATTTTTCGCTATTTACATTTGTTGACTGGAATAAAGACAAGAATCATATTGAATATATAAATTCTTAAAGATTTAATCCTTCCGTCTGCTTTTCAGCAGGCAATTGGATTATTAGGAAAGCACGTAAGTCGGAATCCCTGCCACTACAATTGAGGCAGGGATTTTTTATCGGGTTCAGGATGTTATTAAGGAATGAAGCTACAGAAAACCATAAATATAAAGAACAAGAAAGCCTCTTTTGAGTACTATTTCCTGGAAGAATACTCTGCCGGAATGGTTCTCACCGGTACGGAAATAAAATCGGTCAGAGAAGGGAAAGTAAGCATGGCAGATGCCTATTGCTTTTTTAATAAAGGAGAGTTGTATGTTAAAAACCTGAACATCTCCCGGTACGAAAACGGTACATATTACAACCACGACCCTCTTCGTGAACGGAAGCTTCTTCTTACCCGGAGAGAGTTGCGCAAGCTGGAAAACAAGCTCACCGACAAAGGCCTTACCATTATTCCCACCCGCCTGTTTATCAATGATGCCGGCCTGGCTAAAATGGATATTGCCCTGGCTAAGGGTAAGAAGCTGTACGACAAGCGCGACAGCATCAAAGAAAAAGATATGAAACGGGAACAGGACCGGCGTACAGGCCAGTAGCTCCCGGCATGTTACTATACCTCCGGCGTATTCCTGCGGGCCAGGAAATCAAGCACCTTCGCCATGGCGCGGCCCCGGTGATTCAGCCGGCTGCGCTGCTCAAAGCCCATATCGTGAAAGGTGGTTTCGAAGCCGTCGGGTATAAACACCGGGTTATAGCCGAAACCCTCCTCGCCGTCAAAGGTTTCTTTTATTCTTCCTGAAACTTCCCCGTCAAAAGTATGGGTTTCTCCCTCCAGGATCAGGGTGATGACCGTACGGAAACGAGCCGTGCGATCGGTCACGCCTTCCATCTCTTTCATCAGCTTGCGGTTATTGGCCGTAGCATCTGAAGGCTCACCGGCGTAACGGGCAGAGTATACCCCGGGCCTGCCGCCCAATGCGTTCACTTCAAGCCCCGAATCATCGGCCAGTACGTTCATCCCGTATTTCCGGAATACATACCCGGCCTTGATCATCGAATTTTCCACAAACGTGTTTCCGGTTTCTTCAATATCTTCCAGGCACCCGATGTCTTTCAGGGTTTTTATCTCAAATGCATCGCCCAGCAGGCTTTGCAGCTCTTCTGCTTTATGGGCGTTATTGGTGGCTAAACAAAGGGTGTTTTTTTCCATGCGTATAAAATCAGCTTCCTCCCTAACGGATCAGGCAGCGGCCATTCCTTCTTTCATTTTCTCTGTATTCTCGGCCAGCCGCAGCTTTTCGATAAACTCACCGATGTTTCCTTCCATTACGGTAGGCAGGTTGTACACCGTAAATCCGATCCGGTGGTCGGTTACCCTGCCCTGCGGGTAATTGTAGGTGCGGATCTTATCCGAGCGGTCGCCCGACCCTACCAGCGATTTACGCTCACCGGCGATAGACTCATTCTGGCGGGCCAGCTCAATTTCATACAAACGTGAACGGAGTACGGTAAGCGCCTTGTCAAAGTTTTTGATCTGGGAACGTTCGTCCTGGCACTGCACCACCAGGCCGGTTGGCAGGTGCGTGATCCGGATTGCCGAGTAGGTGGTGTTTACCGACTGCCCGCCTGCTCCTGACGAACAAAACGTATCTTTCCGGATGTCGTTCATATTGATTTGCACATCTACCTCGTCAGCCTCGGGAAGCACGGCCACCGTGGCCGCCGATGTATGAATACGCCCCTGCGACTCGGTAGCCGGAACGCGCTGTACCCGGTGTACTCCTGACTCATATTTCAGCTTGCCGTACACATCTTCTCCTTTCACGCTAACCACAATTTCCTTGTAGCCCCCGGAGGGTGCATCGGTATAATCCATTACCGTAAACTGCCAGCCCTGGGAGGCCGCGTAACGCTGGTACATCCGGAACAGGTCGCCCGCAAAAATAGAAGCCTCGTCGCCACCAGTACCTGCCCGGATCTCCAGGATGCTGTCTTTGCTGTCGTTGGGGTCTTTCGGAATCAGCAGCTCTTTCAGCCTTTCTTCCGACTCCTCCCTTTTCGGGCCCAGCTCTTCCAGCTCCATCTTGGCCATTTCGCGCATCTCCTCGTCTTTCTCCGTAGCCAGTATTTCACGGGCTTCTTCCTGGTTGGCCAGGATAAGCCTGTACGCGTTATACTCGTTCACGATCTTTTCCAGGTCGCGGTATTCCTTACTGATCTTTTTGAACTTCTCCATATCCGAAACCACCTCCGGCATGGTGATCTGTTGGGACACCTCCTCAAAACGTTCCTTAATACCTTCCAGCTGCTCAATCAACATACTTCCGTTATCCTTTTCATTCTAAAACACAAAATTAACGGGTTTTGTGCAAAAAACGGTAAACAGATCTTCCGCCGTCTGCAGAATAATTATTTATCTGCCGCTGCATATCCCGTTAATTTTATCTTATCTTTGAGATATAATTTAACCATATACTTATCTGTTTACCTGAATGAAAAAATCAATCTTTGCACTTGCTTTTGCTTTCACCGCTTTGTTAATGACTTCCGATGTTTTCTCCCAGGCCCGTATAGGGGTAAAGGGAGCGCTCAATATGGCCACCATGCGGGGAGAAGGAGATAACAGTGAGGTCAAAGCCATCTATGCGCCCCAGGCCGGCCTGGTAGTTTACAGTAATCTTGAAAATCCTTTATTTGTACAGTCGGGCCTGTTGTATAGCATTAAGGGTGCCCAGGGCGTAGGTTTTGGAAATGAAAAAGTAAAAATTACCTACAGCTTTCTCGAAGTTCCGCTGAATATCGGTTTTCAGCTGCCCATCAGCGAATCTTTTAAGGTCAGCCCTTATGTGGGGGGCTATGCCGGCTACGCGCTTACCGGTAAGCTGAAATTCGGCGGGGTTACCTTTGATATTTTTGACCTGGACCTGGATGACCTGGAAGATGTGGAATACGACCCCAAACGGCTGGATTACGGCCTCAATGCGGGTGTAGGGCTGCATTTTAACGACCGGGTGATCATCAGTGCCCAGTATGCTCACGGGCTCGCAAACCTCGGAAATGCAGACGCCAAAACGCGTACCAGGACACTATCTGCCGGTCTTACTTTCCTGTTTTAAGAAATTTTTCTTATCTTGCACAGTCAACCCTGACCTTATCTGCATTATACGTAGGAGTGTGTCGGCCGGATTCTTAATTAAAACCTGTTTTACAGCAACGTTCATACGAATGACGGTATTCCCGTTTTTCGGTGTGCCTGCCTCATTGAAATAAAACGATTCGCACTCAATAATATAAAGAGGACAGCGTTAATATTTATGCTTTCAATAAACGGGGATAACGTGAGAGGATTATTGGTTTTCAGTGTTTGTCTGGGTGTACAGAGTGTGTGTTTTGCGCAGATCAGCAACCGGTCTCAGTCTACCGGTAATGTAGCAAAGGGCAGCCGCGATCTGCTCAATTCCCCTAAGGTTTCAATCCCGGTTGCCCCTTCCCGCAGTGCAGACAACTCCCGGGAAGAAAAAGCGGAGAAAGTTGTGGTGGTTACCCGTACGGCTCCGGCAGGAACAGATATCAACTACCTGCCCATGTTCGGTAACTACGAGAAAACCGAAACGCAGCTGGTGAACGATGAGCTGTTCTTATCGGAATGCGACCGGGAGTTTTCCAGCCGTAAAGAAGCCGGGGATTTCTTCAATAAAATGGCCTGGCAGTACCTGAGCGAAGGCGATAAAGGTACAGCTACCTACCGCTTTAACCTGGCCTGGCTGTTAAATCCTGAAAATATTGATGTTTTCTGGGGACTGGGCGTTATAGAATTCCAGAACGGTAATTATTCCAATGCCATTGACCTGATGAACAAGGGACTGGCCCTTTCTGACGGCAAAAACTATGTTTTCATGACCGACCTGGCTACCGTTTATATCAAAAAAGCACTCAGCAATCCCCACTCCATTATAGAAAGCACCAAAGCCAAAGAGCTGTTAAATAACGCCGTAAAAATCCAGCCCCAGTACACACCTGCTTTTGTACAGCTTACCGTTGTAAACCTCCTGGAAAATAATTTAGACGCCGCCTGGGAAAACTTCCACAAAGCCTACGAGCTGAACCCGGCCGAGCTGAGCCGTGAAGTGCTGGCCGAGCTATTGTCGCGGAAAGAAGACCCGAAAGGAATCTTTAAAAAGAACTGAAAGGGGTTCAAAAGCCTATATTCAAAAATTCTGCCGGAGAAAATACCGGAAGATTACTGTTTTTAAAATCTTTGTTATTTCGTGTGATAATTGCATGAATTCCGTTGGTCTGGTAAGCGCTGGCATACTGTAAAGCATCTTCAAAATCATTAAAATTAAGCTTTAATGCATTAATGACCAATTGCTTATCTGCACCAGTAACTTGTAGATAACTAATCAACACTTCAATAATATCTCTTGCTTCTTTCTTTCCTACGAGCTTAGTTCCAATATAAAAAATATTGGCTATTGTAACAAGATTAATCCATCCTTGATGCTGTTTATTTTCACAGAGATCAAGAACTGCCAGACTATCCTCATAAAAGTGTTCCCTTTTCAGAAGTACATCCAGTAAAACATTGGTATCCAGATAAACTTTCATAAGTCAAACTTTTCTTTCAGGTACTCCCATTTGGAGTCTGACTCACCAGATGTTTTATCAGAAATAAAAGCGCCTAATAACTTATTTTGAGAGACCGGCTTCTTTTCTTGTTTTACCAACCCTCTGAGAATATTTTCTACCAATACCGATAAGCTCTTATTCTGAGACCGAGCAAAGGTCTTGGCAGCTCCAATGAGTTCCTTATCCTGGATATTTAAGGTGAGTTTCAAGCTCATTATTCTGTTTTTTACGTAACAAATTTACAAAAGAACCACGTAAAACACAAGGGTTGTATTACGAATTTTATACATTATCTGCTACAAACGGCAACTTCACTACTTTGGCCGCTGTAAGCTTTTCCCGGATCTTAATGAACACTTCGGTTCCCGCTTTGGAGAAGGGCAGGCTTACATAACCCAATGCAATTCCTTTGTTTAGTGAAGGCGACATCGTTCCGGAAGTAACTTCCCCGATACCGTTTCCTTCCGCATCACAGATTTCGTAATGGCTGCGCGGAATACCTTTATCAACTATCTCAATAGCCACCAGCTTTCTTTTCAGGCCAGCCGCCTTCTGCGCTTTCAGGTTTTCACTGTTTACAAAATCTTTGGTGAATTTGGTGACCCAGCCCAGCCCGGCTTCCAGCGGAGACGTTTCATCCGTAATATCATTTCCGTAGAGGCAATAGCCCATTTCCAGCCGAAGGGTATCGCGGGCTCCCAGCCCGATAGGCTTGATGTCAAATTCCGCACCCGCTTCAAAAATTTTGTTCCAGATATCCGGCGCAGCTTCGTTAGGCATGTACACTTCAAATCCGCCGGCCCCGGTGTACCCGGTAGCCGAGATCAGGATATCGTCATGCCCGGCAAACCTGCCTTTGGCAAACGTATAATAATCCATCGCCGACAAATCGATATCGGTCAGCTTTTGCAATGTTTTTACAGCATTAGGGCCCTGTACGGCAAAAAGGCTGGTCTGATCTGACAGGTTGGTCATTTCCACCCCGTAGGTATTGTGTTCCGAGATCCAGTCCCAGTCCTTCTGAATATTCCCGGCATTTACCACCAGGTAATATTCATTATCCGCTATTTTGTAGGTAAGGAAATCATCTACAATTCCTCCCTGCTCATTGGGCAGGTAGCCGTATTGTATTTTCCCGTCGAAAAGCACCGAAACGTCATTGGAGGAAACCCGTTGAAGCAGGTCCAGGGCTTTTTCGCCTTTCAGAAGAAATTCTCCCATGTGTGACACATCAAAAACCCCTACGCTGTTCCGCACGGCCAGGTGTTCTTCCTTGTCTGATGAATACCGTACGGGCATCAGGAAACCAGCAAAAGGTACCATTTTACCACCGATCGATTCATGAAAATCACTGAGAGTAATCTTTTTTTCTTCCATTTTTGGGTTGTTTTGGTGCAAATATACGGAAATAGACGCTTGTTTGTTTCCTGAGCTGTGTCGCGTTTCCGGTTTCATAAAATAAATGGACGCGTTTCATGAACAGCCAAACAACTATATATGTAGTTCGAAATATCAGATTTAGCCCGTTTTCTCGTTTTATACCTGCTACCGGCTTAACTTTACACCCGGTCTAATCACAAACTGTATGAAAAAAGCTTTTGCACTCCTGTTCATTTTTATCCCTAACCTACTTATGGCCCAGGACCTAGACACCATTTGGAAAGAAATTGATACGGCTTACCAGCAGGGAAACCTGAAAAGTGTTCAGCCCCGGGTTCAGGAGGCTATTGCCCTGGCCAGAAATCAGCATAATGTACCTCTCCTGGTCAGGGGAATATTCTTTGACGGGATGATTAAAGTTACCACCTCTGACGAAACCGACAACGTCAACCCTGTTTTTGAAAACTTCCGGAAAGAAATTGAACCGGCAGAGGGGGCGAATAAAAGCGTCCTCCAGGTCTATTATGCCCAGCTCTACCGGATTTACCTGGAAGAAAACCGCTGGCGTATCATTAACCGGACCCAGGTAGAAAACCAGGAAACGGATGATGTGCGGTTCTGGACGGAAAATACCTTTAAACAAAAAATTAACACCCTTTACCGGGAGGTTTTGTCTGGTAAAAAGGCCTTACTGGCAGAAAAGTCTGCCGACTGGAAAGGGATTTTCCTGCTCAACCCGGAGGATACCAAAAGCCTGGAGCTCACCCCTACCCTATACGATGCCTTTACCCATTATTATGTGGAATTTCTGAAGCAACAGGAAGAACCGGCAGATACTTACCTGGCAGAGCTGGCCCAAATTAATCTCGGCAAAGGAGAATACTCCGCTTACCTGTACAACCAGGTTAAAAGAAATGAAAATGACACGGTTAAAATGGAACAGCTGGCCGGGGAGCATCCCGAAGCATGGTATACCGCTGAAATCTACAAAAAACTGGCACAGTTATACTTCGGCATGACAGATAAGCCGGCCTATGAGAAGGTTTTTGAAATAAACGAAAAAGTAAGGCAGCATTTCCCCGATTCAGAAGCAGCAGCTTCGGTTTCTTCGCTTGTTAAGGCCATCCGGTCCACGGAATTTTCGGTAGAAACGGAAAAATACATTCCCGAAAACAGGAATACTCCCCTCCGCATAGCCCACCGCAACCTCAGCAGGATATACGTTCGGGTCATCGATTACAATATCGGGATTCGCGACCTTAATTTCAGCGAAGCCGGCCGTGAGCTGAGCTCCGGCTACCAGGATTCGGAAGAGCGGTATTATGCATTTCTGAAGAACCGGAAAGTAACGCAGGAATATGCCATTGACCTGAAAACATTTGACGACTACCAGCAGCACAGCGCGCTGTTCAAGCTGAACCCTCTTCCTAAAGGTCGTTATATCGTCCTGTTTAGCGAAGATCCGGAGTTCAGGTATGCGGCCGATAAGCCTGTCCTGTATTCCGAAATTAACGTGACCCATACGGCCGTAGAGTACGACGGAACATTCCGGGTGACGGAGCGGATCCCGGGAAAACCATTATCCAAAAAACAGGTTCAGGTCTACAAATTAAATACCTCTGCCGGTAAAGAAACCTACACGCTGGTAAAAACGGTCACTACCGATGCCAACGGGCAGGTAAAGTACAATGGCGAGCGGCAGTTTTTTTACCGCCTGGCCAATGAACCGGTCTTTTACGGCCAGAACCTGTACCGCTACAACGACTCACGGAACGAAAAGGAAAAAGCCATCACTTCTACCAAAATATTCACCGACAGGGGCATCTATCGCCCCGGTCAAACGGTGTATTTTAAGGGCATTGTCAGCTCTGTTTACCAGAAACAGGTCAGTGTATTGCCCGGCCGTAACCTGACGGTCACGCTGCACGATGCCAATGGGCAGGAAATCCGGTCGCTCAAATTGAAAACCAATGCCTTCGGGTCTGTACACGGCGAATTCATCCTGCCGGCATCGGTACTGACAGGAACCTTCTCGATTCAGACCTCTCTCAGCGGATACCAGCCTTTCCAGGTGGAAGAATACAAGCGGCCGAAGTTCAGGGTAGAAATAGAAAAACCGCAACTCACGTACCGGCTGAACGACAGCATCCGGGTGAGTGGAAAGGCGGAAGCCTTCTCCGGCGCTTATATTGACCACGCAGCGGTTGAATACCGGGTGTACCGGCAGGCCTATTACCCGTTCCGCTACTGGAACCGGCCTCCTTTTGAGCCGGAAGAGCAGGTGGCCTTCGGGTCTGCCGAAACCGACGGGAACGGGAGCTTTTCATTCGGGTTCAGGGCCATTCCTGCCCGCGAACAAAAAGACTCTGCCGACATCCGGATGTATGTGTACCGCGTAGAAGCTGCCGTAACCGATCTCAACGGCGAAACCCAGACCGGTACCGGGTCGGTCAAAGTGGGCGACAGGCAGCTGCTGCTTTCGGCGGCGATAGATGCGCAGGCCGATGTAAAAGCGCTGGAAGCCTTAAAAATTCTTGCTGCCAACCTGAACGACCAGCCCGTGGAAACCAGCGGAACCCTCCACATTTTCCAGTTGAAGACCCCCGGCAGGGTTTTACGAAAAGCACTATACACTACCGGCTATTCATACTACAGCAAAACAGAATTTACGAAGCTTTTCCCTCACGAGCCTTATGGCGATGAGGCCAACCCGGAAAACTGGGAAAAGGGGAAAACCGTAGTAACGACGACTTTTGATACCGGGAAAAATAAGGAAGTCCGGCTCACAGACACCGATAAGCTGGACGAAGGATACTACCTCATTACCCTGCAGGCAAAAGACGGTGTGGAAAGCCGCCAGCTGGTGTACCTCAAAAACACGAAAAAGCAAAGCCCGCCGCAAAGTCTTTTCACCTACAGCCTCGATAAAAAAAGCTACGAACCCGGCGATATGGCCCGCCTCACCCTGAATACGGCCGCCGATAACTTATATGTGTTTCTGAGAACCGAGGCCGATGGTAAGCTGCTAAAAGAAGAAGTTATACGGCTGAAAGGAAAAGCTCACCGCCTGGACATCCCGGTAAAAGAGGACTATCGCGGGGGAGTCTGGGTACATTATACCTATGTGTGTTTTAACATCATCGAGCGGGGCAGCATCCGGATCGAAGTACCTTTTGACCATAAAAAGCTGCAGATCACCACAGCGGTGACCCGCGATAAGCTGACCCCGGGCGCAGCAGAAAAATGGTCGTTTACCGTCAGTGGAAAAGACAAAGACAAAGTGCTGGCAGAAATGCTGGCCGGTATGTACGATGCTTCGCTCGACCAGTTTGCCGGGAACTCTTTCGACTATTTTGCCTACTCCTTTTACAACGGTGCCCGCTACGGTTTCGGGTATCAGAATTACGCATTTGGCATGGCCGGGTTCCGCGAAATAAACCGCAAAAATCCGTATCCCGACTTCGGGAGAGTATATAATTTCCTGTCTTTGGAAACATTTAATTTCAACTTCCGGGATTTCAGCCTCCGCGACAGGCGGATGTACACCATGGGCGCCGCAAAACAAATGCGGATGAAAGATGCGGCCGCACTGCCGGAGTCGGCGGCATTGCAGGAGGTAGTTCAAATGGTGGCCCAACCGCCGGCTCCTGCTGAACAAAACGCAGGCGCTGCAAATCAGGAACCGGATGAGGCAGCCGGAGATACCGGCCTCAGCCAGGTCCAGGCCCGCAAAGCCCTGCAGGAAACCGCCTTCTTTTTCCCCGATCTGAAAACAGACAAAGACGGTAACGTGAGCTTTGAATTTACCGTACCCGAAAGCCTGACCGAGTGGAAGATGATGGCTTTTGCCCATACGCCGGACATGAAAACCGGGTATTACGAAACCCGGCTGAAAACCCAGAAAGACCTGATGGTAGTACCCAATGTTCCGCGCTTCCTGAGAGAAGGCGATGAGCTTCGGATCTCTTCCAAAATAATCAACCTCTCCGGAACAGCGCTGAACGGAACCGCCCGGCTTTTCCTGCTGGATGCCATCAGCAATGAGCCGGTTGACACCGTGTTCGGAAATGCCGGTGCTACCCGGAATTTTTCTACGGCCAAAGGGGAATCCGGGGAGGTATCCTGGACCCTGAAAGTGCCTGAAAATATACCTGCCGTGACCTGGCGGGTGGTGGCTTCTGCCGGTGATTTCTCTGACGGGGAAGAGGCTGTACTGCCCGTAGTCACGAACCGCATGCTGGTTACGGAAACCCTGCCGGTTTACATCCGCGAAAACCAGCAAAAAACGTTTACGCTGGATAAGCTGGTTCAGTCGAAATCACGCCCCCTCGATAATTTCCGCCTCACTTTTGAAATGACCGCCAACCCGGTCTGGTATGCTATTTTCTCGTTGCCTTACCTCCGTGAATACCCCTACGAGTGTTCGGAGCAGGTGTTCAGTCGTTTATACGGCAACCTGATCTCCGAGAGTATCCTTACCTCGCAGCCTAAAATCAAGGCGGTATTTGACAACTGGAACCGGAAAGGCCGGCTTACGTCCAAGCTGGAAGTAAACCAGGAGCTGAAGAACATCCTGCTGGAAGAAACCCCCTGGGTGCGGGATGCAGTCAGTGAGGAAGAGCAGATGAAACGTATTGCCGTACTTTTCGACCTCAATAAAATGCAGAACGATGTGCGCAATGCATTTGACAAGCTCAGCCGGAAACAGATGACCTCGGGCGGCTTTTCCTGGTTTGACGGCGGGCAGGAAAATGAATACATCACCACGCACATTTTGGCCGGCTTCGGTAATCTTAAAAATATGAAGGTGAATTATGCCAAATTCGGCCTGAATGTGGGAAGCGTTATCTCCGGAGCTGTAAAGTTCCTGGATCAGGCACAGGTCAGCTACTATAACGAGCAGAAAAAGCGGAAACAGAGCGATCTCGACTGGAATACCGGGGTTCATTACCTGTATGCCCGCAGCTTTTTCCTGAAAGAATACCCCATGCCGGCGGCCCTCGACTCGCTGAAGCAGATCTACCTGGCCAACATCCGGAAAGAAAAGCTGAAGTTTCCTCTTCAGACACAGGCCATGGCCGCCCTGGTGCTGAACCGTTTCGGTGAGAAAGAAGAAGCCGTGAAGCTTGTACATGCCGTAAAAGAACACGCCGTGGAATCGGATGAAACGGGCATGTACTGGAAAAGTAACCTGACGGGCTGGTTCTGGTACCAGGCGCCGGTAGAAACCCAGGCCCTGCTGATCGAAGCGTTTGACGAGGTCACCAGCGATACGGAGGCGGTGGAAGCCATGAAAGTATGGCTCCTGAAAAACCGGCAGACCAACCAGTGGAACTCAACCAAAGCTACCACCAAAGCCGTGTACGCCCTCATGAACACCGGCAAAAGCTGGATGGATGCCGAAAAAGGATTAAACGTGAAAATCGGTGGCCAGCCCATTGACCTGAACACGCCTTCTGCCCAATCGGGTTCGGGCTACGTGAAAATGGCCTGGAACAAGCAGGAGATCCGGCCTGAAATGGGCAAGGTAGAGGTGCAGAAAACCTCTCCCGGTGTAGCGTGGGGTGCCCTCTACTGGCAGTATTTCGAAGAGCTGGACAAGATCACTCCGGCAGAAACGGGCATTGCGTTCAAAAAGAAACTGTACCTGAAGAAGAACTCCGGAACAGGGCCCGTTCTGAAAGAGATCACGGCAGCCACTCCGATAGAAACAGGCGACCTGGTGACCGTCAGGCTGGAAATCAGCATTGACCGGAACATGGAATTTGTGCACATCAAAGACATGCGCGCCAGCGGCTTTGAGCCGGTGAATGTGCTATCGGGCTACCGGTGGAAAGACGGCTTCGGGTACTATGAAAGCACCCGTGACCTGGCTACCAATTTCTTTGCCGATTATATGCGGAAAGGTACGTATGTGTTTGAATACGACATGAGGGCCAACAACGCCGGAAACTTCTCTAACGGCATCACGCAGATGCAAAATATGTATGCGCCCGAACTGAGTGCGCATAGTGAAGGAATACGCGTGGAGATCCGGTAAATTTGTTGCACGATACTTTGCCTTCCGGTTTCAATTTTCTATCTTGACATTAAATCAAAGAAGAAAGTGCCGTGACAGGAAAATTATTGATAGCGAAGCCATACCTGGGAGATCCTAACTTTGAACGGTCCGTAGTGCTGATCTGTGAACATTCAGAAGACGGGGCATTCGGCCTGGTATTGAATCAAAGCACGGGGAATATCCTGTCTGATTTCTTTGATGATGTACATGCCGGCATCCCTGTAGGAATAGGTGGCCCCGTAGAGCCCCATACCCTGCATTTTCTCCATACCCGGGGCGATGCCGTGGAAGACGCCATTGAGCTCATGGAAGGGTTGTATTGGTCGGGTAACTTCGAACAGATTAAAACCTTAGTGAATACGGGCGTTCTCAAAGAAACAGATATCCGCTTTTTCCTGGGCTATTCGGGCTGGGGAGAGGGCCAGCTGGAAGAAGAAATCCGGGAAGAGGTCTGGGTGCTTACAGATGCCCGGATCGACATTGTTTTTCAACCCGATACCGGCCGGATCTGGCAAAGCGTTCTCCGTAACCTGGGCGGAAATTATATCATAATGGCCAATTCACCGGTAGATCCGAGACTCAATTAGGGATAAAATTAATCAAGAAAAGAAACGTCGTATAATGATAGCAAATATACCGGAAACACCCCGGAAACGGGTGGTCATTGTAGGTGCCGGGTTCGGCGGACTGGCGCTGGCTCAAAAGCTGGCCCAGGAAGAGATACAGGTGGTGCTGATCGATAAAAACAATTATCACCAGTTTCAGCCCCTGTTTTACCAGGTAGCCATGGCCGGCCTGGAGCCCAGCTCTATTGCTTTCCCGCTCCGGAAAATATTCCAGAAAAAGAAAAACGTACATATCCGGGTGACGAAAGTCAGGGCCATTCACCCGGAACGAAAAAAAATAAGTACAGATTTAGGCGAAATCTGGTACGATTACCTGGTTTTGGGCATAGGTACCAATACCAACTTTTTCGGAATGCAGAACATCATTGAAAACGCCATCCCGATGAAGTCGGTTTCCGAAGCCATTTACCTGCGGAACCGGGTCCTGGAAAATTTTGAAGCGGCGTTATCTACCCGCGACCAGGATAAGATAGCCGGCCTCATGACCATGGTTGTAGTGGGCGGTGGCCCAACCGGAACGGAGATCTCGGGAACCCTGGCCGAAATGAAAAAGATGATCCTGCCCAAAGACTACCCGGAGCTGGACTTCAACCTGATGAAGATCTATATTTTCGAAAGTGGCGACGGCGTCTTAAAAGTGATGTCAGAAGAGGCCTCCCGGAAAGGAAAAGAATACCTGGAAGAGCTCGGGGTGACCGTTCGTACCGGTGAGCGCATCGCCGACTATATCGACGGCTACGCCATCACCTCCACAGGTGAGAAGATCCGTACCGATAACCTGATCTGGTCAGCCGGGGTTATCGCCAATAAAATAGAGGGTTTCCCGCCGGAAGTATTTGGCCGGGGCGGCAGGATCAAAGTAAACCAATACAGCCAGGTAGAAGGCTTCACCGATGTTTTTGCCATTGGTGACCTGGCCGCCATGAGCGGAGATCCGGCCTTTCCCGAGGGGCATCCGCAGCTGGCCCAACCCGCCATTCAGCAGGGAAAGCTTCTGGCTTCTAACCTGCTCAAGCTCATCAATGATCAACCCATGAAGCCCTTTGAGTACAAGGATCTGGGCTCTATGGCCACCATTGGCCGTAACAAAGCCGTGGTAGACCTGCCCCGGTGGAAGTTCCAGGGAGGCTTCGCATGGTTTGTCTGGATGTTTGTGCATTTAATGGGTATCCTGGGAGTAAAGAATAAGGTGCTGGTCTTCATTAACTGGTTCTGGAATTATGTTACTTATGACCAGTCGCTGCGGCTTATTATCCGGCCGCGGGTGACACGGAAGATCAAACCCGATAATTAACCACATAAGGCATACATAAGATTAAGTGAAAAGATAAAAACTAAAAGTGAAAAGTTGTGGAACAAGCTTTCATATTATATGCTAATTGTTCTGTCAGTGCCTGAAATAAGTTGACCGATTTTAAGGGAGGAACAAACTTAAAATTGGTATAACAATGGGAAAGATTTCATCAGGGTTTACGAGAAGTGTTTCAGAGCGTCGTTATCGTCACTTTAGCG